>CAZGVG010000013.1:0-38036 GCA_964528975.1 uncultured Hyphomonas sp. | reverse complement strand
CCTGTGACCCAAAAGCCACCATACAAAACCTGCATAGCCCCTATGAAAACTTTGGCCCTAATCCAGTCGCATTTTAGCTCCTAGGTTAGCTCAACAAGACGCCCGGAAGTGGCGTGAAAAATGCAAGGACCCTCCCATGTTGAAGTCTGTTCTGATTTCTTTGGCTCTATTCACCGCTAGCCCGCTCGCCATTGCCGCGAGCGATCAGGCCGCTGGCGCGGAAGCGCTTGTTACGACCGCTGCAAGTGACATCACAAGCACAGAGCGCGCCCGGATTGCGGATGCGATCCTCTCTCATCTCGATACACCCGCGATTGCGCGCTTCACACTTGGCCGCCATGCCAAAGGCTTAAGCGAGAAATCTGCTCAGCGGTTTGAAATTGCCTTTGAGGCTTATCTGCGTCGTCAGATTGAAGCCAATGCGGATCAGATTTCTGGCGTTGAGCTTGAGGTTACCAAGACACAAGCCCGCAATGATCGCGACGCGATTGTGACCACCGAAGTGCACGGGGCGGGCGATCCGTTTACCTTGCGCTGGCGTGTGATCGAGCGCGGCGGGGTATGGTCTGTCGTCGACCTTGAATTTGCCGGGCTGTGGCTCGCGATTGAGCAGCGCGCTCAGGTCGCCGCTATTCTGGACCGCCCCGGCATGGACATTGAGGACGTGATCGCAGAACTCGGCTAAACGCTTTTCCTGGCCTTCAGATTGGCTTAGGCGATCTGGATGGCAGAGTTCTTCTCTCAATACGGCATACTGATCCTGGCGCTTGGCGCCTGCGGACTGTTCAGTGGAACGGCTGCGGGCATGTTCGGGATTGGCGGCGGCGCTGTGATTGTTCCGGTTCTGATCATCCTGTTCGAAAGCCTTGGCTATTCAGAGACCGCAAGCCATGCCGCCATTGCCACCTCGCTTGCGACGATCATCCTGACCTCGGCGCGGTCGGTGATGGCGCACCACAAACGCGGCGCGGTTGACTGGCAGGTCATCCGCACCTGGGCGCCGTGGATCATGCTGGGCGCGATTGCCGGGCAGCTTGTCGCCGGGCAACTCTCGGCGGTCATGCTCAAGGGCTTCTTCGGAGTGATGGCTTATCTCTTGGCAGCGCAACTCTTCTTTGGCCGTCCCGGCTGGCGCCTGTCAGAGGACCTGCCAAGCGGGGCAGGGCGCGCCGGGCTTGGGGGCGGCATCGGTGTGCTCTCGGCGTTAATGGGTATTGGCGGTGGGACGTTTGGGGTCAGCCTGCTAACCGTCTGCGGCCGCTCGATCCATCAGGCGGTTGCGACCGCGGCCGGGTTCGGGATTGCCATTGGTTTGCCAAGCGCGGTGACCGCGATCTTTGTCGGCTGGGGCCAGGAGGGCTTGCCGCCTTTCTCGCTTGGCTATGTGAATGTCGCGGCCTTCGCGCTGATCTCGCTGTTCACAGTCACAATGGCGCCGGTCGGCGCGCGTCTCGCCCATAGTCTTGATGCGGGCCTTTTGAAGAAACTGTTTGCGATCTTGCTGAGCGTCGTCGCAACCAAAATGGTCTGGGATACTATTGCCGGATGAGCAAGCGGTTGCCACGAAACTCATAGGAGTAAAGCTCGCGCAGGAAGCTCATGCCGAGCAGCGATTGTTCGAGGTCTGTGCGCAGGACCATTGCGTCTACATTGCGGATGTGAACCTGACCGATCTTGATTGAGTCGATCACTGTGCTCGCACCCATCGTGACGCCGCCAGCGGTTCTGATCTCCCATTTATAGTCGAGCGTTTCAGGGCGCAGCCCCATCTTGCGCGCATCAGCCTGGGTCAGCGCAACGACGCTGGCACCTGTATCGACCATGAAGTGGACGCTGGCTTTCTGGTTGACGAGTGCCCGGGCCCAATAGTGACCATCGGTGCCGAGCCGGATCGACGCTGTCCGGCGCGCAGAGGTCTCTGGCTCTTCAGCAGCTTCGACGCTGACGGTGGCAAGGGTTGGAGCTGCGGCCTCCGCCTCGCGCTGTTCAAGTTTCGGGTTGAGGAAATACGAGATCATTGCCGCAACCAGACCTGCTGCGATCAATGTTGACAGGACATGTGAGCCCTTCATGTCGTCTCTCCCAATTTGCCAAGCGCGCCGAGGTTTTCCATACGCTGAGGCAATTCTTCCATGACAGCGCGCCGCCCTTCCTCTCCGAGTTGAACCCAGCCACCAATTTCTTTCAAGCTTCGTCCGCAGCCAAGACAAAGCCCAGTTGAGCCATCAACGGCGCAGACTTTGATACAAGGGCTTTCAATCTTCAAACAGGTCATCAAGTCCCCTTAGCACAAGACATTCAAGATATACTTGCGACAGTTTCATCAAATTGCCAAATCAGGAATTGACTTAATCATTGAAATAAGGGCGTTTTATCACTCTGCGATCAGTGAGGAATTTGTAGTGTCTGAAAGCGATAGCGCTGAAAGTCCGTTTGATGACGTTCGGGAATTGGCGATGCGTCCTGCATCGCCTGATGATGGCTGTGCACAACAGGTTTATGGAGCGCTTCTCGAAATGGGCCGCGAGGGTGATTTCGGAAAGCTTGGCGAAGGCGCGGCTTGGCTTGCGGGTTGGCAAAAACGCTACCCGCCTCGGATTGAACTGCCGACCCTAGCGATCTTTGCCGGGTCCCACGGTGTATCGGCTGGGGGCGTCACGCTGTCGTCGAACGAGAGCACGCGAGAAAAAGTAGATGCGCTGCGCGAAGGCCGCGCGCCTTTGTCTGCGATTACCGCGCAAGTCGAAGCCAATATCCGGGTCTTCGAACTGGCGATTGATAAACCGACGCCTAATATTGCCGAAGCCGAAGCGATGAGTGAGCGCGAATGCGCCGCGACGATTGCTTATGGCTTTGAAGCATTAGAGGGCGAACCTGATCTGGTGGCCCTTGGGGTTATCGGAGCAGGGATCGGGACAGCCGCCGCGGCGGTGGCGTGCGCGCTGTATGGTGGGTCGCCTGAATATTGGGTTAGACCTGGCCCGCAAGTGCCGAGCGAGATGAATAAGCAGCGCGTCAAATTGGTTAGCGATGCCTTGCGAACTCACCGGGGACATCTCTCTGATCCGTTGGAAGCGTTACGTTGTCTGGGTGGTCGTGAGCTTGCCGCCTGTGTCGGTGCGATCATTGCGGCGCGCCATCAGGGTATCCCGGTTCTGATTGATGGCTTTGCAACAACCATTGCCGCCGGGGTTGTGCATGCCTTGAACCCCTTGGCGATTGATCATGTCAAAGCCGCGCATGTCACGCGCAGGCCTGCACATGAGGCAGCTCTGGAGCGGATTGGACTCAGCCCGATCGCGCAGCTTGAGTTCAATACAGGCGGCGGAATGGGGTCTGCTGCGGCGATTGGTTTGCTGCGAACCGCCTGCGCTCCGTTCCTCATGAACACATAGGACATAGCGCCACTTTCCGGCGTCTTTACTGTGAAAAGTGGGACATTCTGACGTTTACGTTCGCGTAAACTTGCTTTTCGACGTCCAACACGTCACATAGGGCGTATAGATTTATACAAATGAACTGCCGGGATGGATGTTATGAACCTAGATTTTTCACCTGAAGAAATTGCTTTCCGCGATGAAGTTCGCGCTTTTATTGATGAGAACTATCCAAAGGACCTTGTTGGAATGGGCTCTCGTGAGGACCTTACCCGCGAGCAGTTTCTGGCTTGGCATAAGATCCTTGGTGAAAAGGGCTGGTCTGCCCCTGCGTGGCCAAAAGAGTATGGTGGCACAGGTTGGACATCGACGCAGCGTTATATCTGGTCTGAAGAAAATGCGCGTGTCGATGCCGTGATGCCGCTTCCGTTCGGTATCGCGATGGTTGCCCCTGTGATCTACACATTCGGTACTGAAGAACAAAAAAAGCGTTTCCTTCCCAGCATCCTGTCTGGTGAAGAATGGTGGTGTCAGGGCTATTCCGAGCCAGGTGCCGGGTCTGATCTTGCATCGGTTAAAACCACGGCCGTTCGCGATGGCGACCATTATGTCATTAACGGTCAGAAGACTTGGACGACCCTCGCGCAGCATGCCGATTGGGGCTTCTTCCTGTGCCGGACAAATCCGGACGCGCCGAAGCCGCAGCAAGGCATTTCTTTCATCCTGATTGATATGAAGACGCCCGGCATCGAAGTGCGCCCGATCATCACGATTGATGGCGGCCATGAAGTTAACGAAACTTGGCTGACCGACGTTCGGGTGCCGGTTGAGAACCTCGTCGGCACAGAGAATGAAGGCTGGACCTATGCCAAATTCCTGCTGGCGCACGAGCGTTCAGGCATTGCGGGTGTTGCCCGTTCTAAGCGCGGCATTGAGAAACTGCGCCAGATTGCATCCACTGAAGTTCTGGATGGCGCACCGCTACTTCAGGATGATAGCTTTTCCCGTAAGGTGAGCCAGCTTGAGATTGATCTGACCGCACTTGAGTTTACGGAGTTGCGGACCTTGGCTGGTGAAGCTCAAGGCAAGGGGCCTGGACCTGAGAGTTCAATCCTGAAGGTTAAAGGGACTGAAATCCAGCAGCGCCTGACTGAGCTTACGCTGGAAGCGGTTGGAAATTATGGCGCACCTTACTATCGCGGCTTCCCAGAAGATGGCTCGAACGAGTTTCCAATCGGGCCAAGCTACGCGCACCATGCGGGGCCATTGTATTTCAATATGCGTAAAACCTCGATCTATGGCGGCTCAAATGAGATTCAGCGCAACATCATTACGAAAATGATCTTGGGCCTCTAAGGTGATCGGCAAAGCCCTTTTGTTGCTCTCAGTGCTCAGCGTGCTCGGGTCTGCTGCGGCAGAACAGAAGAACGATTTGCAACTTGGTCCGGGGTCGTATGTCTATTGGGCGAGCGCTTATGATGGCGGTTCCAACAAGTTTTATGAGCAAGTTGTAGCCCAAGGCAGCGATTTCGAGATTTATAAAACCAATAATGATTATCCAAGCGGTGATGCGAGTGATTATTTCGCGCTCTTCTCGGGTGTTTATTACACGACCTGTGACGCTGAGTTGCCCGACGCGGAGGCACGTGAAAAGATTGCATCCATATTGCCGCTAACAGAAGGGCAGACTGTAGAGGTTGCGACTGACGGCGGCGCAAAAATCGTCGTTGGTGCCGCGAGTGAGTATTACTTGATGGGGAGAACTTGGCCGGCTCACGCCGTGAAGTTTACGTACTCAAGTGAAGACGAGACCAATGAGGAAAACCTCGTCGTTCTTGATGATGCGGCGCTCACCGTATCCATACGGTGGGATGAAGAGAGCATAGATAAAGCAACACTTGTGACCCGACCCAAGGCCGGGTTTGAGATTGACCTGGGCGAGGACGTGATTGGTAATTGCGCCAGCCTAATTAAATGACGAAACATAATAAGACTTGATGGGAGGACCACAGCGTGGACTTTAATTTTACTGAAGAACAAGGCATGATCCGCGACAGCCTGGCGCGGCTGATCCGGGAGCAATATGACTTCGACACGCGTATGGGCGTGGTCAAAAGCGAAGCGGGTTGGCGCCCGGAAATGTGGGCGCAATTTGCTGAGCTAGGCCTGCTTATGGCGCCGTTTAGCGAAGAAGATGGCGGCCTTGGCGGCGGACCGATCGACGCGATGGTCGTTATGGAAGAGTTTGGTAAAGGCCTGGTGGTCGAGCCATTTATTCCAAGCGTTGTGTGCGGCGGCGGCTTCTTGAAGCATGGCGGCACTGCGGCCCAGAAAGAAGAACATCTCGCAGCGATTATGGGCGCGGAAAGCACGTTTGCTTTTGCCTATGCTGAACCGCGCGGACGCTATAATCTGGCTGACCTTGAGACGACCGCCAAGAAAGATGGTGCGGGCTATGTCTTGAACGGTCATAAAGCCGTTGTGATTGGCGCGCCGTGGGCAGATAAACTCATCGTCACAGCGCGTACAGGCGGTGACCGCCGTGATACAGGCGGAATTTCAGTCTTCGTTGTCGACAAGTCTGCTTCTGGTGTCACGACCCGCGACTATCCTACGGTTGATGGCCGCCGCGCGTCTGAAGTTTACTTCGAGAACGTATCCGTCGGCGCAGATGCTCTGATCGGCCCTGAGGGTGAGGGCCTGCCGCTTATCGAGCGTGTCGTCGACGAAGCAACAGCAGCGCTTTGTGCTGAAGCTGTTGGCGCAATGGGCGTGGCGCATACGATGACAGTTGATTACTCACGTCAGCGCAAACAGTTTGGAACTCCAATTGGTAAATTCCAGGTCCTGCAGCACCGCATGGTCGATATGTTCATGGAGCATGAGCAATCCATCTCCATGACGTATATGGCGACGCTGAAGCTTGGCGAAGACGAAATTGAGCGCAAGAAAGCTGCCTCAGCTGCGAAAGTGCGTATTGGTCAGTCTGGTCGCTTTGTGGGTCAGGAATCAATTCAGATTCATGGCGGTATGGGCATGACTGAGGAACTGGCCGTGGGCCATTACTTCAAACGCCTGACCATGATCGACAGCGAGTTCGGAAATGTCGATCATCATATGCGCCGCTATACAAACCTTAGCGCTGGCGAAATGAAAGCTGCGGCTGAATAAGTCGTTCAAATCATCTAGCTTTGGCCCTGCCTCGTGATCCCGCGAGGCAGGGTTTTTTATTGTCTCAGCCCTTGCCGCAGGGCAAGCAGGTGACATCCGTAAGGGGCTCTGCCATGTGTGGCCAACACGAATTGGAAGGAACGCATTATGTCTGTGATTAAACTTGAAAAACAGGGACCGATTGCGATCCTGACCTTAACCCGTCCGGATATGATGAATGCTTTGGGTCAAGAGGGCGACGGGGCGCAGGTTGCAGCCGCGTGCGCCGAGATTGAAGCTGACCCTGCGATCCGAACGGCGATCCTGACCGGGGAGGGGCGTGCTTTCTCGGCCGGCGGCGATGTTAAGGCCATGCGTGATCGCACCGGCGCGTTTGCAGGTTCGCCCTACAGCGTCCGCGAGGGCTACCGCCGCAACATCCACCGTGTGGTGAAATCGCTCTACAACCTTGAAGTGCCTTTGATTGCGGCTGTAAACGGCGCGGCGATCGGGCTGGGCTGTGATGTCGCATGTATGGCGGATGTGCGGATTGCGTCTGACCGGGCGAAGTTCGGTGTGACCTTCCTCAAGCTTGGCCTTATCCCGGGCGATGGTGGGGCCTGGCTTTTGCCTCGTATCATTGGCGCAAGCCGAGCCGCCGAGCTTTTGTTTACCGGAGATGTAATTGATGCGGCCACGGCTACGGAGTGGGGTCTGATTAGCCGCGCTGTGCCGGGTGAAACCCTGATGGATGAAGCCATGGCGCTCGCCACAAGGATGGCGCAGCAACCCCCGCAAAGCCTACGTGTTGCCAAGACACTCCTGCGGCATGGGACAACAGCGAGCTATGAGACGATCATGGAAATGTCGGCAGCAGCACAATCCATGATGCACCACACCGAAGATCATATCGAAGGCGTCAATGCGATCCTGGAAAAGCGCGCCGCCACGTTTGAGGGGAAATAGGGGCTATTCATATCACTCATTGTGTTATATTATGACATTCAGGCTATGCTAAACTGATGTTTCAAAGAGGGCGCCATGAGAAAATTTCTGTTGGTTTCGTGTGCCTTCATTTTCGCATCCTGCGGCGGTCCTCCATCTCATCAACTTGATCGGGCAGATGGCATAACTGAAGCTTCCTTGATTGAAGAAAGTGCGTCCCAAGAGATTGAAACGCTCTCAATCAAGCAACAGATCACTAATTTTGAAGCCACGCTTAACGCGCGCCAACGCGCTTCTCTAAAGGCTTACAGAGATTGGCGGGCGACGCTGTTTCAAGGCGATGTAGAGCCGTCAGAAGAGATCAGATTGAATATGGTGGACGCGCAGCAGCAAATCGATAGTGCTGTGTCCGACTTTGCTCGCGAGCTTGCCGAGCGTATGCGGCGCGACCAGCTTGCCCGACTTGATATGTTATTTCTTCCCGGTAGCCTTGTGGCCAAATTTGAAGCGCGAGGTTTGCCAATTGATCAGGAAGATGAAGCTGTATTGGATGCGCTTCTGAAGCTTGAGGCGGCCTCCATAGATATTGAGAATACGGCATGGCTAAAAACTCAGCTAGAAGAGCGCGATGATGTTTGGTGGCCAATTTCTGAGGTTGGAGAGCGTGTTTCATTGAATATCTGGCTACTGGTGCAACACGCTGACCGAGATCCGGATTTTCAAAAACACGTGCTCGGCCTGATGGAACCAATGGTTGAGACTGGCGAGGTTAATGCTCGTAATTTTGCCTACCTCTATGACCGTGTGAACGACCCACAGCGTTACGGCACACAGCTGATGTGCATAGAGGGCGCTTATGGCCCTCAACCTCTAGAAGACCCTGACCGCGTGGATGAGCTTCGCAAAAGTGTCAGTTTGGGACCCTTGGCCGACTATATCAAATCACCAACATTCGATCCTGAACACTGCAAGTCAGGTTGAGCTAGTGTACTTTGATGATCGCCAGAACAGCGAGTAGTATCCCGCCAACATAAGTCACAAGGGCGCCAATCGCCTTCAAGGCGTGGGGCTTCTCCAGCGTTGCGCAGAGCAGAAACCCAAGTGCATGGAGCAGGCGAGATACGGTCACAGCGATGATTGTGTAGGTGATGAGCATACCCAAATCGCGGCCCTGATACGCAAAGCCAACCACCAAAAATAATCCAACCAAGAGCGCGGCATACTCAGCGCTATTGCCATGTGCTCGCTGAGCTTTGGCCATGCTTGTGGCCGGATCCAGGGGAGCGCCGTATGCGATCGTCCTACTCGCGCCGCGCTGTAAGCTTGTCCAGAAAGCCAATAGTAGCGTCAGTATGATCAGTGCAGCACTGCAGAGTATGATTGTAATATGCATGGCGTTATCGCCCTCCCTTTTTATGTTTGATGGGTTACACAGATTATTCGTCATGCAAAGGATGCCGCTATGCCCAGCTCACGCCGACTGATCTCTACTGGGTCACCTTTTGAAGCTGCGATGGGCTATTCTCGCGCCGTTGTGCAGGGCGACTGGTGCTTTATATCCGGGGTGACGGGCTATGATTATGCAACCATGGAAATGCCCGAAGCAATTGCAAGCCAGGCTCGCAATTGCTTCGAGACCATCGCGCGTGTTTTGCAGGAGGCGGGCTTCACTTTGGAAGACATCGCGCGTGTCCAGTATACAGTAAGCCATGCGGCTTTTGTAGACGATCTTGCGCCCGTATTGGGAGAGTATCTAGGCGAGATAAGACCTGCGGCCACTATGGTGATCGCTGGTATGATCAAGCCTGAGATGAAGTTTGAGGTCGAGGTCACCGCGTTCAAGGGCTAGGCGCTTGCCCCGCACCCTTTCCCCGGGTGAGGGCTTGCCGTTCGCGTAAACGTCCATACTGTCTGAACATAGATTTTTGACAGGAGAGCGCCATGATCGGTGTCGTTGCCACACTTGAGATCCAAGACGGAAAACAAGCAGAGTTCGAAGGAATCGCCAAAGACCTTATGGCGAAGGTCAAAGCGAATGAGCCGGGCTGTACGACCTACCAGCTCTATAAAGCCAAAGGCTCTGAAACGACTTATATCTTCATGGAGCAATATGCGAGCGCTGAAGCCCTCGCGTCGCACGGCAAGACCGATTATTTTCTGGCTGCTGGTCCAAAGCTTGGACCATGCCTTGCAGGTGCCCCAAAAATCGAAATGTTTGATATCGTAGAATAAACGGAGCGACTGATGGACCTGTCCTTTACCCAAGAAGAACTCGCCTTTCAAAAAGAAGTCCGCACTTGGATTGCTGATGCTTACACGCCTGAATTGCGTGCCAAGAATGCGCTCTCCAAAAACGGCTATCTGGACAAAGATGGCATGCTGGAATGGCAACGCAAGCTCGATGAAAAAGGCTGGTTTGTTGCTAATTGGCCAGCTGAATTCGGCGGCCCGGAACTCACCGCGGGTCAGCGCTACATCCTGAACATGGAAATGGCGGCGGCTGGCACACCGCAGATGAGCCCAATGGGTAAGTCGATGGTTGCCCCTGTAATTATGGCGTTTGGCAATGATGAGCAAAAAGCGGAGCATCTTCCCAAGATCAAAAACTCATCTGTCTGGTGGTGTCAGGGTTATTCCGAGCCAGGTGCCGGGTCTGATCTTGCATCACTTCAGATGAGCGCAGTGCGTGACGGCGATGAGTATGTCCTGAATGGGTCCAAGATCTGGACCACACAGGCGCAATTTGCCGACATGATCTTCTGCCTCGTGCGCACCTCCAGAGAGGGCAAACCACAAGAGGGGATCAGCTTCCTGATCTTCTCGATGGATTTGCCGGGTATCTCAATTGGGTCTCTACCAACACTTGATGGCCCAACGGACGGACAGCAGGAAATCAACCAAGTCTTCTTTGAGGATGTCCGCGTTCCGATCAAGGAATCGCTTGTTGGCGAGGAGAATAAGGGCTGGACCTATGCGAAATACTTGCTCCAGTTTGAGCGCGGTAATGCGTATGCGCCGGGCCTCAAGAACGCGCTTGAGAAGACCAAGAAACTCGCACGCCTTGAGCAATCTGGCGGTGCGCCTCTGATTGAAGATGGTGACTTTCAGCGTAAAATTGCGGCTATGGAGATGAAGATTGAAGCGCTCAACGCGACCGAGCTGCGTATTTTCTCAGCGCTTTCTGCCGGTGAGGCGGTTGGCGCGGAAAGCTCTATGCTGAAATGCGCTGGCTCTGAAGCCCAGCAAGAGATTAGCGAGCTTTCCCTCGAAGCAGTTGGCGGCTATGCGGCGCCCTTCGTAGAGGACACGTTTGCGGTAGCGCGGGCCGGGGCAAACTCTGACCTCTCTACGCCGGACTATGCTGCGCCCATCGCTCCAAGCTATTTCAACTATCGCAAGACCTCGATCTATGCCGGATCAAATGAGATTCAGCGTAACATCATGTCCAAGATGGTGCTCGGTCTTTAGGTTGACCTGAATAAAGGTGGCGGGCCCGCTTAAGAGGCTCGCCGCTATCACATGGGAGGCAAAATGAGCGCGGCATCAAAAGTTGTGTACGAAAAGCCAAGCCTAATGACCCGTATTGCTTATGGGGTAGGCGGCGCCGCTGGCGGTATCAAGAATAATGGCTTCGATTATGTCTTGCTGCTCTTCTACAGTCAGGTTCTTGGCCTCTCAGCCTTCTATGTTGCGGCGGCGATTTGGATTGCGTTGATTTTTGATGCGGTCTCTGACCCGGTCGTTGGTTATTGGTCGGATAATTTGCGTACGAAACTTGGGCGGCGACATCCGTTTATGTATGCGGCTTTGGTGCCTATCTCGCTGGCTTATTTCTTCGTCTGGAATCCGCCTGCCGACCTGAGCCAGCTGAGTCTGTTTTTCTGGCTGCTCAGCATGACCATTGCGACCCGGTTGATGTATACAATGTTTGAGGTTCCTCATCATGCTCTGGCGGCGGAGCTGTCACAGGATTATGACGCGCGCACATCGCTTATGTCATTCCGGTATTTCTTTGCCTGGGTTGGCGGGCTGACAGTACAGATGATTCTATTCCTTTTTTTGCTCGAACCGAGCGAAGGCGACCCCTCTGGCTACTTCCATATTGAGGGGTGGCATACCTATGGACTGCTTGGGGCCGGGGCAATTTTTCTTGCTATCGCGATAACAACGCTTGGGACGCATAGGCACATTCCGCGACTGAAGGCGCCGCCGCCGCAGAGGGCGTTGCGGCCAAGTCAGGTTTTTGGGGAGATTTTCGAGGTCTTTTCGAATCCGTCTTTCCGGGCTTTATTTCTGGCGTCTCTCTTTGGGTTCCTTGCGACCGGGATTTCAGCGACGTTGAACCAGTATATTAATGGGTTTTTCTGGGAGCTGACCAGCGATCAGATCGGCCTGATTACGTTCTCGATCTATTTTTCCGCCATCATGGCACTTGTTATTGCCCCGGTGGCTGGCAAGGCTTTGGGCAAGAAACGCGCTGCGATCGTCGTCGGCGTCTTAGCCTTTACCATCGCGCCCGCCCCGGTGTTTGCCCGACAGCTTGGCCTGATGCCGCCAAATGGAACCGAAGCTCTGTTTTATACGGTGCTGTTTATAACTCTGATCGATGTTGCATTGATCATCGCTTATCAGATGCTGGCTGCTTCAATGATCGCAGATATTGTCGAGCAGAGCGAGCTTAAAACAGGTCGGCGATCGGAGGGGATTTTCTTTGCAGGCATCACCTTCATTCGAAAACTCTCGCAAGGGATCGGCGTCCTGACGGCATCTTTCATATTGGGCATTGCAGCGATTATACCGGGAATGAAGCTCGCTGAGACCAGTCCGGAATCGATTCGAATGCTGGGTTGGGGGTATGGATTGGCGTTGCTATTTGTCTGGACCTTGATGTTGATCAGTATCAGCTTTTACCGCATCAGCCGGGCCGATCATGAGAGTAATTTGGCGGAGTTGGCGAAACGCAGCGCTGACTAAGACAGAAACTTATGTCTTTTCAGCTGTCTAACTGAAATGTCATGTCTGCCCAATTGCGCCCGCTTGCTCGCCGGAATAGAGCCATATTCATGACCTACGTTTTCCCCATGACCAAACATGTATCGAAGTTTCTGGTGGCGGTGGTGCTTGTCCTGCTCGCTCTTGTCCTTGTGCTGGTAAGCCCGCTCTATGGCGCGGCGACGGCGCAATCTATCTGGTCAAAGGAAGTGCCGGAAACGCAGGCGCAAGTTGAGCTCAGCTATGCGCCGCTGGTGAAACAAGCCTCCCCAGCGGTTGTGAACGTTTACACCAAGAAGACTGTCCAACGCGGCGGTGTCTATCGGGATATGTTCGGTCGGCGGTTCTCACGCGGGCCAAAGCGTGATGAGCGGGTGCAAAACTCTCTCGGCTCGGGCGTGATCGTTGGTGATGATGGGATCATCGTGACGAATAATCATGTGATCGAAGGCGCCGATGAGTTTTTGATCGTACTGTCTGATCGACGCGAATATCCGGCTGAGCTAATTCTGGCTGATGAGCGAACCGATCTGGCTGTGCTGAAGATTGAGACAAACGGTGAAGTGCTGCCGAAGCTTGAATTTGCCGATACGCGGGGCGTTGAAGTTGGTGATCTTGTACTGGCGATTGGTAATCCGTTCGGGGTCGGTCAGACGGTGACGACAGGGATCATCTCTGCGACCGCTCGAACCGATGTTGGCATTTCTGATTATGCGTTTTTCTTACAGACCGACGCGGCCGTGAATCCGGGCAATTCAGGCGGCGCGCTGATCAACACACGCGGCGAACTTGTTGGCGTGAATACGGCCATCTTCTCCCGCTCAGGCGGATCGAACGGGATTGGCTTTGCGATCCCTTCAGAGATGGTGAAGCGCGTTGTCGATGCAGGCGTGAATGAAGGCATGATCGTGCGACCATGGCTCGGGCTGAAGGGGCAATCAGTGACGTTTGATATTGCCAAGGCTCAAGGGTTAGAGCGGCCTCTGGGAGTAATCATTACTGAAGTCTATGAGGATGGTCCGGCGGATCAGGCAGGCCTTCGCCGCGGTGATCTTGTGCTGACAATCGATGGCCGGGAGGTGTTTGACGAGCGAGGTTTGAAGTTTCTTGCCGCAACGAAATCGCCGGGCGAAATGGTTGATCTGAATATCCTGCGCGGGGGCAGTGAGCGCCTGATCCAAACGCGTTTGGCTCCTCCGCCCGGTGCAAGTGAAGCTGACTTGAAACTGCTCGAAGGGCGGCATCCTTTTACGGGCGCTGAAGTGGCGGAGCTTTCCCCGCGGCTAGCTGAAGAGCTTGGCCGTGATCCTTTCGCAACCGGCGTTCTGGTGACCCGCGTCATGCGCCGTGCCTATGCCCGCCGGATCGTACAGCCCGGAGATGTGATCGTTTCCTTGGATGGCGCGGTGATTAAAACGCTCGACCAGCTCAATGCGGCCCTGGATCGTGATCCTGGACGCTGGGAAATTGAGATTGATCGCAATGGTCGCAGGATCAGTGGTTCAGTCACGCTTTAGCACTGGGAAACAAAGTTGTCTCTATTGGGATATTTTTGTTCTTAATTTGTTCTTTTCCGCGCGGTCTTTCTGATTTAAGCTAAGCCTTACCAATCGGGTGGGAGAAGGGTATGGCATTCGGCATGAGCGATTTATTTTCTGCTTCGGGATTGAGCGATCAGGCTCCGCGTCCTCTGGCTGACCGTATGCGGCCACAGGCCTTAAGTGATGTTGTTGGCCAGGGTCACCTCTTGGGAGAAGGCGGCGCCATTGCGCGTATGCTGGCCACTGGTAATCTGTCATCGGTCATTCTTTGGGGGCCGCCGGGCGTTGGCAAGACGACAATTGCGAGACTGCTCGCCGAAGAAACAGACCTGCATTTCGAGGCGATCTCTGCAATCTTTTCGGGCGTAAAAGACTTACGTGCTGTGTTTGAAGCGGCGCAAAGACGGCGCGACTTGGGGCAAGGGACTTTGCTTTTCGTCGATGAAATTCATCGCTTCAATCGCGCGCAGCAAGATGGGTTCCTACCCTTTGTTGAAGCGGGCACGGTTACTCTGATCGGGGCCACGACCGAGAATCCAAGTTTTGAACTTAACGGTGCCTTGCTCTCTCGATGCGCAGTCCTTGTTCTTAACCGGATTGATCAGGCCGCGTCTGAGGTTTTGCTAACCCGTGCTGAGGCGATGATGGATCGACCGCTCCCACTGGAGGAGCGGGCAAGGGCGGCTTTAGTCGATATGGCCGATGGTGATGGGCGTTATCTTCTCAACTTGGCTGAGCAAGCCTTTACCTTGGTGAAGGAAGGCGAAGCGCTTTCGGTTGAGCAATTGAGTGAGGCGCTGCAAAAGCGTGCGCCAGCTTACGACAAGGACCGTGAAGAGCATTATAATCTGATCTCAGCGCTGCATAAGTCAGTTCGCGGCTCTGATCCTGATGCTGCGCTGTACTGGTTCGCTCGCATGCTTGAGGGCGGTGAGGATCCGCTTTTCATTGCGCGGCGTCTGATCGTTATGGCGAGCGAGGATATTGGCCTTGCGGACCCAACTGCGATGATGGTGGCTGGAGAGGCCGCGCGTGCCTTTGAGCGTTTGGGTGAACCGGAGGGGCTGATCCCGATGGCGCATGCCGTTGTGCATCTGGCAACGGCGCCAAAATCAAATGCATCTTATGTTGGGCTGAAGCAGGCTCGTGCCGCGGCCCGCGAAACAGGGTCTCTGATGCCGCCTAAGCATATACTGAATGCACCCACGTCTATGATGAAGGATCAGGGGTATGGCAAAGGCTATCAGTATGATCACGATGCTGAGGGTGGTTTCTCAGGACAGAATTACTTTCCTGATGGAATGGAGCGGGCAGAATTCTACACACCTAAAGGCCAGGGACGCGAAGGGCCAATCGCAAAGCGACTGGCCCAGTTGAAAGCTTGGCGTGAGGATGGCTCCTAAGCGCCTTAATCTCCTGGCATTGGATCGACAGTCTCAAACTTTCCGTCTGCGTTCAGGGTAAGCGGCGTGATTTTGACGTTCCGCAAATTATTTTTGCCCGATAGCTGAATGTCGTGGAAGGCGAGATAATACTGATCATCAAAAGAAAAGATTGAGTGGTGATTGGTCCAGCCTTCAACTGGATCAAGCACGACGCCCTGATAGGTGAACGGACCATATGGATTGTCGCCTGTCGCATAAACGACTTTGTGTGTGTTTCCGGTCGAGTAAGACAAGTAATATGTATCGCCAATCCGGTTAACCCAAGCCGCTTCGAAGAAGCGTCTGTCATGATCACCTGTTTTAATCGGCGCGCCTGTCTCGTCGACAATCACAACATCTTTCGGGGTTTCGGCAAAACTGATCATATCATCGCCCATTTTAGCGATCTTCGGCATCAGGGATGGTGCCTCATCATCCCCCAAATCCATATTCAGAGCTGGATCAGCGTCATACTCACCCGTCGCCCAACGTTGCAGTTGTCCGCCCCAAATGCCACCAAAGTACATATAGTAGGCGCCGTCAGTGTCTTCGAAAACGCTCGGGTCCATTGAGAATGATCCGGCAATTGGGTCAGCTTCTGCCGTAAAAGGCCCTGTCGGCGTGTCTGAGACAGCTGCGCCAATATAGAATACGCCGCTTGGGTCTTTGGCTGGAAAGTAGAGATAGTACTTGCCGTCTTTTTCAGCCGCGTCCGGTGCCCACATTTGCTGAGCGGCCCACGCTACATCATCGACATCCAGAGCGACATCATGAACCGTTACGGCGCTGCTGGGGCTGTCCATTGAAAGCACGATATAGTCGCGCATCGCATATTGAGTGCCAAGGTCATCATCGGGAATACCAAGATCAATATCATGGCTAGGATAGATATAAAGGCGGCCATCTTCCCAGACATGCGCCGAAGGATCGGCCGTGTAAATCTCACTGACCAGTGGTTCAGTAATGTACTTTGAAGTGGCAGAGTTGTCCTCAGTGATGGCTTCAGTCGTACAAGCCGCCAAAATGATAGCGCTAACAATTGTGGGTTTGAGATGTTTCATGCTTGGGCGTCCTCCACGAGGTATTAGATTATTGGGATGTGGCATCTTCTATATGATGATAACAATATATAACCTCGAAATTCGCTAAAGGGGAGTCCTTTTATTTTGTCAGCAGCGCTGAAAATCAGGAATAAGGACGCAAGACGGTTATGGCTTGAGGCGAATCTTCTATCCGCAACGCCAACAGGGCCGATGGATTTAGGCGCGACGATCTCTGGGTTAGGATTTGTCCAGCTTGATACAATTCAGGTCGTATCGCGGGCACATCACCACATCCTATGGAGCCGCAACCAGAATTATCGCGAGCCAATGCTGAACACGCATATGGCGCAGGATCGTAAAGTATTTGAGCATTTTACCCATGATGCATCTGTGCTGCCCATGGCGTTCTATCCGATGTGGCAGCGCCAGTTCAGGCGGTTGGAGGCCAAGGTACGCAAATGGGAATGGCATCGCGGTATGCTGGATGCGCAAGGCCGAAATTCGATTCGCGACCGGATAGAGGCTGAAGGCCCGCTTTGTACCAAGGCGTTCGATACAAAAATTGTCGGCGAAAAGAAGATGTGGGCCCGCCCACCTCATAAGCTCGCTTTGGATTATATGTGGTATGCAGGTGAGCTCTCGACTTCACACCGGGAAAATTTCACCAAGTTCTATGATTTGAAAGAGCGGGTTATTCCGGAGGCTTATCACCAACCGACGATGAGTGACGAGGATCAGAGAGATTGGCTTTGCCGTGCTGCGTTAGACCGACTAACATTCGCGAATGAAGGCGATTTGCAACGGTTCTGGGCCGCGATGGATCGCTCTGAGGTAAAATCCTGGGCGGCGGCTCATGCACATGAGTTTATTCCAGTTGAGGTTGAGTGTCAGGATGGCAGCTGGGTGTCACTATTGGCGGTGGAGGATGTTGAAGAGCGTCTGGCCCAGTTAAAGCCTCCAACCTCACGGCTTCGTATCTTAAATCCGTTTGATCCGGCGATCCGCGATCGCAAGCGCCTCGCCAGGCTTTTTGGGTTTGAGTATACCGTTGAAATGTTTGTCCCAGCCGCCAAGCGGCGCTGGGGCTATTATGTCTATCCTCTGCTGGAAGGAGATCGCTTTGTTGGGCGCCTTGAAGTGAAAGCGGATCGCAAAGCTTCAAAGCTGAAAGTCTTACAGCTTTGGCACGAGCCTAAAGTGAAATGGACTGCCGTGCGATCTGCCAAACTTGATGCAGAACTTGAGCGAATGGCGCGCTTTGTCGGCGTTCAAGATATTGTGTGGCAAACCGCTTGAGGGCGGGCTTGTCTTGTTTTGTCGCTTCTATAGGTGTGATTGGGAAATCGGAGTTTTATGATGGTTAGATGCGGGCTTGGAATAGGCTTATTGATTTTGGCTATGACGGCCTGTGCACCTCAGATGGAGGGCACAGGTAGTATTGTTACAGCCAAAGAGGCGCCAGTGCGCCATAGCCTTTCAGATAAAGGCAGCTTTCATCAGAGTATTGCGGTCTTTGATAGTCACCTTGATACGCCAGCGCTGTTTCATACCGATGATTACACATTCACGACGCGTGGAACCTGGGAAGAAGATGGCACGCATGTGGATCTGCCGCGGATGAATGAAGGCGGTCTGGATGGCGGTTTCTGGGTGATCTTCACGCGGCAAGGCCCCCTGGATGAGGTCAGTTATGCGGCGGCACGCACGCATGGCCTTATGCGTCAAGCCGCGATCCGTGAGTTTGCGGCAAAGTACCATGATGAAGTGGCCTTGGCGTTTAGCGCGAGCGATGCTGAGCGAATCCTCGCTGAGGACAAGAAGGTTGTTTTTCAGAGCATGGAAAACTCTTACCCCCTCGGCACGGATGTCTCTCTGCTAGAGCATTTCTATATTGGTGGCTTGCGGATGATCGCGCCAGTTCACTTTGCCAATAATCAATTTGCTGACAGCGCGACGGATATTAGCCAAGACCATAATGGGCTCAGCCCGCTTGGCGAAGAACTGGTGCGTGAAGCCAATCGTCTTGGTTTGATCCTGGATGGTAGTCACGCGAGCGATGCAACCGTTCGCGACATGATTGCGCTTTCGCAAAGTCCGATCATCCTCTCGCATACGGGGGCAACGGCGATTTATGATCATCCGCGCAATATTCCGGATGCGCTTTTGCTGGAGCTGGCTGAAAGCGGTGGCGTGATCCAGATGAACATCTTTGGTGGCTATCTCGAAGCGCTTGAACCATCAGCGGAGCGGGTCGCTGCGCAAGCGGCGCTAGATGAAAAATACGGCACAGATACAAGTGCGATGGATGCGCCAACCCTTGAGGCCTGGATCGCGGAACGCACGGTGATGAACGAAACGTATCCTCGCCCACGCTCGACCTATGAGAAATTCATGGAGCATACATATCATGTGCTCGACCTGATTGGCCCCGATCATGTTGGAATTAGTGGCGACTGGGATGGCGGCGGCGGCGTGGATGGCATGAGTGATGTCTCGATGCTGGAGCGGATCACCATGGATCTTTTGGCGGCAGGTTATTCCGAAGCCGATGTTGAGAAAATCTGGGGTGGGAACATGATGCGCCTTATGCTTGCTGCTGAAAGAGCAAGAACATCTGTTCTGGTGTCTCCAGATGTTCTGAACTAACCACGCACATGGACTGGATTACAATCACTCCGCCAATCGTTGCAATCATAGTGGCGGTTTGGACGCGCAATGTTTTCTGGGCACTCGGGCTGGCAATCTGGTTGAGCGAGACCCTCATCGCAGGCTTTAATCCGTTTATGGGCGCACTCGGCGCAATTGACCGAGGCGTTGGCGTTTTTGATAGCTCCTATAGCACGCGCGTTCTGTTGTTCTGCCTGATCATTGGCGCGCTGATTGTCTATATGCAGCGCTCCGGCGGGATCAGCGCGATGGTTGAGCGGCTGCAAAGCTCAGGCTTTGCTTCAACCCCGCGCCGGGCAGGCTTGGTGACAGCTATTGTCGGTGTTCTGATATTTGTTGAGACCAATATCAGTCTGCTAACGACAGGGATTCTGGGGCGACCGCTATTTGACAAGCTAAAGATGAGCCGTGAGCGCTTGGCTTACATCATTGACAGTACGTGCTCCCCCATCAGTGTTTTGGTCCTTTTCAATGGCTGGGGCGCTTATCTCTTTGGTTTGCTGAACGAAAACGGCGTTGAGAATGCAACGGGTGTTCTGATGGGAACAATCGCGCTGAACTTTTATGCCTTAATCACGGTGGCGATTGTCTTTCTGACGATCGTGTTGAACCGCACGTTTGGGCCAATGCACGCCATTGAAACGAGGGCGGCAAAAACAGTGTCTGTTAGCTCTGATGGTCCGTTTAATGCGGCACCGGAGGCGCCAAGTCGGGCGATCTATATGGCAATTCCTTTGCTGGTCATGATTGGCGGAACGATTGGGTTCATGATCTGGACTGGGGAGGGGGACATCCGCGCCGGGTCTGGCGCTCAGGCGATCTTATGGTCAGTGATATTGGCTACGGCGGCGGCGTTTATCTGTCTGGTCCTGTCAAAACGTGCGCCCGGCAAAGCGCTAGACCTTGGCTTCAAGGGCATGGGCGACCTGCTGCCTGCTGTCACGATCATCTATATGGCACTTGTGCTTGGAGCGAGCCTCAATGCCCTTGGTATGCGTGAGTTCATTGCAGGTATGGCATCTGGCTTTCCAGTGCCTTGGGCTATTCCAGCCATCCTGTTTGTAGCGGCTGGTTTTACCTCTTTCACGGCCGGGACCAGCTGGGGTACCTATGCCATCGTCATTCCCGTGGCTATTCCGCTCGCGATTGGCGCGGGCATGCCGTTACCATTGGTCGTGGCGGCTGTCATTGGCGGCGGCGTCTTCGGGGATCATTGCTCGCCAATCTCCGATACGACGATCATCGCCTCACTGGCCGCTGGATGTGATCACATGGAGCACGTAAAGACGCAGCTGCCTTATGCGCTGACTGCGGGCCTTGCCGCTATACTATTGTATCTTGCAGCCGGAGTAGCGGCCTAAAGCATCTGGCGCTGGTGCTGACGCGCGACCTCGCCTATGAGGGCGCTATGAACGGATTTATTTTTGTGGCCCTTGGCGGCGCGATTGGGGCAAGCCTGCGCTATGGCACCGGACTCGCTGTCGGTAATGGAGCAGTTGCGACTTTATTTGTAAACGTCGTCGGTAGCTTTCTGCTCGGGCTACTCACAGCATGGGGCGTTGAGAAAAACTGGCCGGGCGAAGAAGCGCTCTGGCTTCTGGTCGGCGTTGGCGCGCTTGGTGCGTTCACGACCTTTTCGGCCTTTTCGCGTGAAACGATCCATCTCTTGATGAGTGATGAGGGCTGGAAGGGCTTTGTTTATATCGGGCTTAATCTGGTTGGCTCTGTCGGCGCATTTGCAATTGCCCTTTACGGGCTGCGAAAGGTGATCTCATGAGCAAGCAAGTCATCACTGAAACCGTCACCGACAAGGAAGGCGGCGTTCGTCTGGACCGATGGGTGAAGCGCCGTATGCCAGTTACGCAGGGCCAGCTGGAAAAGCTGCTTCGGACAGGTCAGATTCGCGTCGATGGCAGCCGCGCCAAAGCCAATACGCGGCTAGAGGCGGGGATGGCTGTGCGCTTGCCTCCGTTTGAGCAGCCGACCAGTGATGGCTCAGGACCCTGGGGCGGCGGCGCGAACAGGATTGATCAGCGTGCGCTTGATTTCCTACGCCCGCTGATCTTGCACGAGGATGACGAGATGTTCGTCCTGAACAAGCCGTCTGGTATTGCTGTTCAAGGCGGAACCAAACAAGGGCGCCACATTGATGGCATGCTAGATGCGCTGAGTGACGGTGAGCATCGTCCGCGGCTGGTTCACCGCCTCGACAAGGATACATCTGGCCTGCTGGTGATTGCCAAACATCCCGCCAGTGCCTCACGTCTTGCTGAACTGTTTCGTTCGCGCGAGATGGACAAAGTCTATTGGGCGGTCACTGTTGGCGTGCCACATCCGGCGATGGGACAATTACGGAGTTGGATGCGCAAAGGTGTCGGCGAAGAGGGCCGCGAGCGCATGATCATGGGCGCACATGGTGACCGCCATTCCAAGCATGCAATAACCGACTATGCCGTGATCTCAACCGCTGCGCGCCGCGCCGCCTGGGTCGCGCTAAAGCCAAGCACGGGACGCATGCACCAGCTGCGCTTTCACATGCATGAGCTTGGGACCAGCATCCTAGGCGACGAAAAATACATCACCGCGCGCGAAGTGCCGCAAGGCGTTGCCAGAGGGCTGCACCTACATGCTCGCGCGCTGGTCATCCCTCGTGATTTTAGTAAGCCGCTAGTGCTACAAGCGCCGCTCTCCGGAACTATGAAGCAGACGTTTGAGACGCTCGGGTTTTACGAGAGCGAGGCAGGGAAAGACCCGTTGGAGATGTTTGTTTGATTGGCATCGAAGCTGAAATTGCGAAAGGCTATGCCGCGTTCAAAAGCGGTGACCTTGAGGCTGCAAGGCGCATACTTGAAGTCGTTCCTCATAAGCGCGCCAAACAGTTGGTTGCAGAGATAGATATTGCGATTGCCAGATCGCTTACCAAATCAAAGCAAAGCTAGCGTTCCTTCGGATCGAGTGCATCCCTCAAGCCGTCTCCGATAAAGTTCAGACAGAGCAGTGTCACCATCATCGTCAGGGCTGGAGCGAACAGCATCCATGGCTTATCGCGCATTTCCTTTGCGCCTTCTGATATCAGCACACCGAGCGAGGTAAGAGGTTCGTTCACGCCAAGACCTAGGAAAGACAGGAAGCTTTCAGCCAGGATCACAACCGGAATGGTCAACGTCACATAGACCGCTACAGGCCCAACCACATTGGGCAGGATGTGACGGCGGATAATCGTAAAGAACGGGACACCCGTTGCGCGGGCCGCCTCAATGAACTCCATATTCTTGATGGCGAGCGTCTGGCCGCGCACAATCCGGCTCATGGTCAACCATTCCACCGCGCCAATCGCGGCAAAGATCAGGATGATGTTTCTGCCAAAGACCGTCAGCAGCAAGATTACAAAGAAGATAAACGGCATAGCGTAAAGCACATCGACAAAGCGCATCATTAGATTGTCGACTCGCCCGCCGACAAAGCCGGCAACGGCGCCCCAGGTCACGCCAATGACAAGCGAGACAATGGTCGCCACCAATCCCACAGCGAGTGAAATCCGCAGGCCAATCATTAACCGCGCAAGACTGTCTCGGCCTTGCGTGTCTGTTCCGAGCAGATGCCAGTTTTGCAGCGTCGGTGGGAGCTCGTTCAAGCCCGAGATTTGCTTATGGTCGTGCACCCAAACCATCGGGCCAAACACCGCGATCAGGACGAGAACGCCAAGAATCCACATTGAGACAACAGCGGCTTTGTTGCGGAATAGCCGAGCCTTGGCATCATCCCAAAGCGAACGGCCGCCTTGAACGGCTTGCTCCAAAGGCACTTTGCGCCCGGTAAGGTCTAACGCGTCAGTCATACTTCACCTTTGGATCAAGCAGGGCATAGACGATGTCTGCCAACAGGTTGAAGAGGACAATCAGCGTTGCATAGATAATCAGGGCGCCCATGACGAGCGTATAATCCCGGTTGATTGCGCCATCGACAAAATAGCTGCCCATGCCTGGCAAGCCGAAGATTCGTTCAATGACCAGTGATCCTGTCATGACCCGTGCCATGGCTGGGCCGACATAGCTCACTAGCGGCAATATGGCTGAAGGCAGGGCGTGTTTCAGAATAACTTGCCGCTCGCTAAGCCCCTTGGCGCGCGCCGTTCGTATGTGCCCGGATCGCATCGTTTCGATCATGCTTGCTCGCATGAGGCGCGAGATGATTGCAATCTGAGGCAAAGCCAGCGTCAGAACCGGAAGTGTCATATTGTGCAGGTTCATGCCAATATTGGGATAGGTGCCAAGACCACCGACAGCAAAGAGGCCTGCACCCAGGGCAAAGAGCAAAATAAGGATCGGTCCGCTGACGAAAGTCGGGATGGATATACCCGCCATTGCAAAGCCCATCACCGAATAGTCGCCCAGTGTGTTCTGTCGCAAACCCGCATAGATGCCCATGGCCGTTCCAACAATCATGGCCAGTGTTATCGATAGAAATCCGATCGCTAAGCTGATGGGCAGGCCGTCGGCAATCAGGTCATTCACACTCTTGCCGAGTGTTTTCATGCTTGGCCCAAAATCGAGCTGAATAACGCCCCATAGATAATCTGTATACTGCTGCCAGAGCGGTTTATCGAGGCCGAAGTAAGCCTGCATCGCGGCTTCTGTGGCGGCATTCAGCTTTCTCTCGCCGTCAAGCGGTCCACCTGGCGCCAGACGCATCATGAAGAAAGCGACTGTGATAATGATCAACAGCGTTGGGATCGCGATCAATAGGCGTCGTGCAACATAGGCCCAGGGAATGCGTGACAAGCTTCTTTGAAGGGCTGACACCGGGCTTTTACTCCTTACATGTGTAACAAAATGGGCGCCCCACACTTGGCAGCCCGGTTGACACTTCTTAGGTTCACGCCTCTAGAGGCATTGTCAACGCCCATATACACCGGAGTTCCTCCCATGGCAGATATTCGCAAAGTAACAGATGGTTTTGCAGTCGCGCCGCAAATCAGCGAAGCTGATCTTGATGCAATTGCAGCTGCAGGTTTCAAAACGATCGTGGCGAATCGACCCGACGGGGAAGGAGGTGTCGATCAGCCCCGCATGGGAGCCATTCGGACAAGAGCAGAAGCTTTAGGGTTGGCTTTTGTCGCCATCCCTTTTTCGGGCGCGCCAACCCCGGATATTCTAGAACGCTTTGGCGCAGCTCTCGCTGAGGCGCCGTCACCAGTTCTAGCTTATTGCAGGACTGGGACGCGTTCAATTACCGCTTGGGCCCTGACCCATGCCGGGCAGGGGTCAGGCGCAGAAATTGTCGAAGCAGCGGCAGGCGCAGGCTATGATTTGTCTGCTTTGCAAGCTTTGCTATAACGCTAGTCTCGCCTTATTGTGAACATATGATCACGCAATGTGTGATTGAAACAGCTTGATCGGCTGTCCTTAGCGTGCGATTCACCATATCAGCGCCGCTGCGAAGGCGAAGGAGTAAAGTATGTCCCGAAATTGGCTGACAGACTTTAAGTATGAAGATGGAGCCTGGCTGGTCAAAAAGACCGGGCACCGCGTTCCTGCCACGCGTGAGCTGGCGAATGACATCTTCACTTGGCTAACGTTTTATACGTTTGCACAATCCTGGAGAACCTGGCGGCGGGTTACCGGACACAAACGACCCACTATCGCCTTTCATCCGGAAAAGCCGCGTCCTTGGTATTTTATCTGGCCGGTCATGCATGCCTCCGGCGCGAAACTGATTTCTGATACCAGCATTGCTGACATCGTGTTCCAGTTTGATGACTCGACCAACAGCAACCATGACGCACCTTTTACAAAGCCCGGTGCGAAACTGGTCAACTTTGACTGCACGGATATTTCCAAATCTAACGTCGCGGAGGCCTTTCAGCGCGCAGCGGGGTACAACCTCTCTGTCGACCCAAAGACCTATATGGGCACGATGGTGGAAAAGTCCGAAAAGAATGCTTGCCATGATGGCCGCATCATTGAGGGCCCTATGGATCCGCTTGAAGACAAAACGTATCAAGTGCTGGTCGACAATGAAATTGCGGGTGGTCTAATCGAGGATTTACGGTGCTGCATTTGCGGCGGTAAGCCCGCCATTGTCTTCCGAAAGCGTCGCCCGATTGACCGCCGCTTCCTGAACGAGAATGCTGAAGTTCTGCTCGATACACCAGAGAATGCCTACTCATCAGAAGAAATTGATCTGATCTCACGATTTGCTGATGAGATCGGTCTGGAGTGGGGCGGTGTTGACGTGCTACGCGATAATCATTCTGGCAAGATTTACATTGTCGACGCAAACAAAACGGACATGGGCCCGCCTGTCGCCTTGAAGCTTGGAGACAAGCTGAAATCGACGCGGCGCATGGCAAAGGCTTTCGTGGCCGCGTTTGCGCCAAAGCGTAAATAACCTGCCACCAATAAGATAAGAGACTTGGCCCAAGCTGGCCGAAAAAAGAAAAGACAGCATACTCCCATGGCAATTCCTTTTGTACGCGAGATCGATTTTGAATATGGCAAAGTCGAGCAAGTTTCTCCGCTGATCCGCCGCGTGATCGCAAACAATCCTGGCCCGTTCACATTCGTCGGAACAGGTGTTTACATTATTGGTCGTGGTGAAGTCGCCGTGATCGACCCCGGCCCACATGACGAAGCACATTTTGAAGCTCTGAAAGCAGCCTTAAAAGGTGAGACGGTCAAATATGTTCTGGTCACGCATGGTCACTCTGATCACTCGCCTTTGGCCAAACCGTTGGCCGATTGGGCGGGCTGTAAAGTCTATGCGAAGGATTGCGGTAAGCCGACCGCAAAAGGCGAATTGGGCTCAGAGGACGATGTTGGCTTCTCTCCAGATGAAATGGTCAGTGACGGCGATGTCTTCTCTGGTCCGGATTGGACATTGGAAGTTATCGAAACTCCGGGGCACACATGCAGCCATATCTGCTTCGTTCTTAAAGAAGAGAATGCCTGCCTAACCGGGGATCATATAATGGGCTGGTCGACAACCATCGTCGCCCCCCCGGATGGCAGTATGTCGGACTATTTCAAAAGCCTGACCAAGATCGAAGATAAAAATTTCGAAACGCTGTGGCCGACGCATGGTTCACCGATTGCTGGACAGGCCTTTGTGAAAGAGTTCATTCAAGCCTATCGTCAGCACCGTCAGGACCGTGAGGACGGCGTTATCGTTCAGATGAAATCTGGCGTGACCTCTGTGCCTGAAATGGTCAAGGTTATGTATATCGGGCTGGAGGAGCGTCTCTTCCCGGCCGCCTGCCTCAGTCTTGTTGGGCATATGGTCAAGCTGATCGAAGAAGGGCGCGTCACCTGTTCTGATGACACGCCCCTTATTCAATCCAAATATACTTTGGTTGAGGTCAACGCCTAAGGCGCTGTGCGGCCATCGGCCCGGTCCTGCAACTCCATCATGAACCCATAGACGCGGGTTGAGTTTGCGCCAAGATCAGACAAGCCAACGCGGCTGATTGAGCGCATATCAATTCGCGTTGCGCCTTCAACCGGACGAATGCGAATGGCAACATCATCCTTGAAGCCAAACCAGCCTGAAGTTGCTGTTGCTTCAACGAGGAAGTCGCCATTTTCATCTGCGCCATTCGAAGCGGGTGAGACAATTTCCCAACCCTTTTTCTTGGCGATGGTTTCAGCCATCGCGGCCAGATCGGCGGGTACCTGGTCGAAGTAGAGCGGTTCAATCGTTTTCAGGACGGTACCTTTGCCAGATTCTGTTATTTCAGCTGTCTCCTGGACCTCTGAAACGAGCTTTCCTCTAAAGCTTTCCGGCGCCCGGTCATCAATAATTGGAGCGTCCACCACCGGATTGGTCTTCCCGTCCGCAGCGCGGGCGTCGAGTATTTTATTAGAGTATTGAATAGGGTTAGCCCAATCGGTTTGGATATCATGGATTGGAGGGACTGCTCCAGCCTGTGCGCCTAAAGCCATCAGCCGAAACATAAGCATTGCTGCTATAAGCGTTGCGGCAAGAGCGACAATAAATGTCTGTTTGCGAGGAGCTTTAATAAGGGAAATGATTTGCGCGATAAGCGCCAGACCAACAGCCAGTGGGGCAAGTATTTTTCCAACGCCTACAGTCATTTGAAGTAACCCAACTTCCCATGACCAAAAGCCCCATTTTGTCCCCAATGCTGCTAATGCAAACCAGATGACTGAAAAAATCGAAACACAAAGGGCGAAAATCGCAACCTTCATCCGCCATCCGGCTTTCGGGGTTTCTATTGCTTCGCTCATGATCGGCCTCCTAACTGAGTTGATGCGGCAGATAGAGCATAAAATCACGTTTGGGAACGATTTTGATGTGTGGCCCCAAAGCTCGGATGCCCAAGTGACCAAGCGCTTGGATCGGTTCCGCCTATAAGCGATCGCTAAATTAGGCGAAACCGTCGCCAACACCAAAGTCGCGGCGAGCAGATATAATCGTGACCATAACGCCTGCAAGGACGTCGAATAGAACCATCATTGAGAGTAAGAAGAAGGTTGAGGTTGCGAAAGCGGCGACCGTCAAGAACAGCACCAGACACACTAAGAGTAGCCCCATAGAGACCGTATGATTTGCGATTGAGCCTGACTTCGAACTGGTCGCTTTGGCGATCTCAATCGCCAGCATTGCCAGAGCAAATAGCAAGAGAAGGTCACGCCCCTGCAAGCGCCAATCTACCCCGGAGATCATCGCGATATGCACTACTGTCGTTTCTAGTGACCGACTAATTGCAGGAAACTCAGGGTCTACGCGCCCTCCGGCAAGAGTAGCCATCAGGATATAGATTAAGACGGGCAGAACCAACATTGGGAAAATGGTCATTCCCCGTCTTAGAAAAGACCCTTTGCGTAGACTTGATTTGCGTCCCGCTGAGGCAGTATGAATGGGGCTTGGCATCTTAGTATCCTCCTCCTGCGCCGGGGCCGCGTAAGCGATCTCTTATGCTGGACCGGGTTTTCGACATTTGATCATCAAGTTCGCTGGCAAATTCCCTGCGAAGACTTTTCAAGTCGTCCTGTCTTGCGGCTGGCGCCTTTGCGACGATTGTCTTGAGCAGGCCTTTGATCGAAGCACCTGACAATCGGAATGCACGATTGTCCTCGATTGCACCGATGACGAAAGGTCCATCGCGATTATCTGTATAATGGCGCATCACATCGTAATCGATCCAGACATGCCCGCTATCGGCATAGGCTGTGCCCCATGAGTTGCGAACCAGCCAGGCATGGCGATCATCATCATACCCAACCAGAAGCATGGCATGTCCTCCCGCTGCTTCTTCCCAAACCCCGTCTTTCGGGGGACGCATTTCACCCGTTTCTCTAGCTGTCACCTTCATAAGGAAGGGTGGAACAGCCATTCCAAAGCAGACGGGAAGCCCTGCCGCCAAAGCTTCGCGAACACCTTGATCAAAATAGGTCTGCGCAACTTGTACACCGCGCATATTCAAGGCCGCTGAATAACAATCATCGGTTGGACGGACGTCAACCATTGGGACCTGGTAGGGCCACATGCTTGCCGAGCAAGCGCCCCAACCGAGAATTCCGGCCACAGCCCGCTGCGTCGTCGTACCAGACTGACCAATACGGTCTCCGAGTCGGCGAGCATTATAGTAAACAAACAGGCGTGAAATATCACGCAGGGGCTGCCCGTTTCTGATCTGGTGAAATTCAAGCGCGCCAACGACAGAGTTCGCAACACAGGAGCCAACGCGGCCTTGGTTCTCTACGGGGGAGCAATCGCCTCTCAAATCCACCAATCTAGGGGTTTGAACGCTGGCTACGCGTTCCAGCTTGGGCATCTCGACACTTGTATCTGATTGTAGCCAGCCATCCGTGACATAGTCATCATAGTTCTCAGACATTTTCATACTCCACCTGTTTCGTCTGGAGGTGATCTGCGATATTTCTAATCATCGTAACCACCTCCCGCACCCGGACCGCGGTCGTACCCCCCACCCGCGCCTGGAACTTTGTCATATCCGCCGCCTGCACCTGGGCCCTTATCATAGCCTCCACCTGCACCGGGGCCGCGTAAGCGATCCCGAATAGACTCGCTTGCCTCATCCATTTGGGACTTTAGTTTTCCGCGTAAGTTTTCTCGCCTTGTAATAAGACTGCTTTCTTCGGCGCCGATTGCACTGCCCGCTTGTTCCGCGCCTATGTGACGGTGCTGCGCGCCGGCTCGGAAAAAGCGATTCTGGTCGAGTGGTCCAATTGTCCAGTATCCATGGTCGAAGCCATAATAGTCCATGACATCATAGTCGATCAGGACATGCCCGCCGATGCCCCAGCCTTCGCCCCATGAGTTTCGCACAATCCACCCGCGCCGTTCGTCATCATAGCCAACCATCAACATGGCATGGCCGCCGCGCGCTTCCTCCCACCGGCCATCTTTCGGGGCAGGCATGTATCCTGTTTCAGTACCAATTTTCATCATTAGATGTTCTGGAACGCGCATACCGAAGATGATCGGCAAACCTGCTGCAAGCACCGCTTTTCGCATATCATTCGGCGCGACGCGTCCATAATGCATATTCTGTAGATCTATGGCTGAAGCATAAGCTCTCTTGCTAGGCTTGAGATTCCAGCGTGCTGTATCATACGACCATACCGCTTCTGGGCAGGCCCCATGAGCCAGAATTGAAGCCATGGCATGGATCATGGATGTGCCGCTATCTTCATGCTCGCGATCACTCATCCTGCGGGCATTATAATAGACAAACAGTCTAGAGAGATCGACATGGTCGCCATTTATGGCCCGCATGAGGTATTCTACGGCGCCGACAATTGCATTTGCGCCGCATGATCCAATAGTGCCCTGATCTTCAACTGGAGAGCATAATGGTCGTAGGTCTACCTGAGCATGGTTGGGCGTTTCTGCGATTTGCTCAAGCACAGGAATGCCCTCTTCGTCTCCCGAGGTAAGATATCCATCGATGCGATATTGACCGCTAAAGATCGCCATTGGCGCCTCCATGTGTCTGATTAATTTTTGAAAAACAGGGCGCTACTGACATACGTAATTTCCATATGCGTCGTAGCCGCAATATTGGTTCTGTGGGGGTGATTGAGTATCTTCAAGGTCAACCAGCGCAAGCACACCGACCGCAATTGCGATCGTGATCCAGCCCCAAACCGGTATCGCCTTGAACATACGGATGTATGCCGCCTTGAGGTCAGACCGCGCTTCTTCAATTTCCTTTTTATCGCCGCCAAGTTTAAAGGGGTTCGGCTTTGGGGGGGCTGGTTTGTCGAACGCCTTGACCATCACCGCGCGATACTCCGCAGCTGATTGCGGGCGCATCGCGCGGTTGAGCGCGAGACCTTTCTCGATCAGCGCATCAATTCCGCTCGGCACATCTGATCGACCTCCAGAAGGAGGTTGCCAATGCCCGCTTGGAAGGACGCCGACAATCAGCTCATAGAAAATACGCGATACTGAATAGAGATCAGCTGAAGCTGTAGCAGCATTCGCATTACGAAGTTGCTCAGGGGCCATATATTGCTGAGTTCCGAGCCCCGTTCCTGAGCCAGTATCCGCTGTCTTGGTTGCCAAGGCGACACCGAAGTCAACGATCCGGACATTGGCTGTATCCTGGCTGGGTTCTCCGATAAGCATAATGTTCTCAGGTTTGAGATCACGATGAATGATGCCTGCGTCATGAGCTGCCTCTAATCCAAGCAGTACCTCTTCGATGATCTTCCCTGCGACTTTTACCGGCACAGTTTCATCACGCGCCATTTTTTCGCTTCGCCAGACATGAAGAGGGCGCCCCTCGATATATTCCATAGCGATGTATGGCTGTGTGCCATGCATACCGATGTCATAGACTCTGACGATGTTCTTGTGGGCCAGTTCTTGGGTCAGTAGACCTTCATCAAGCAAACGCTGAATGGCTTTTTCATTGTTCGCGTATTTTTGAGAAATCACTTTCAGCGCGACGGCTCTCTCGCGTTCGCCATTTGCGATCATCTCAGTCGCTAGATAAACACGCCCCATGCCGCCTTGGCCGAGGACACGCTCGATGCGGAACTTTTCCGCGATGATCGCGCCAGCTTCAAGAGCAACCAATTCCTTCGGACCAAAGGGCGGTTTGGTACGCTTATCCATAGGGATATCTGTTACCAGTCCGCTGACCGTTTCAAACGAAGCAATGTCCTCTTGCTCAATATCGACAGCGAGCCCGCAATCAGGACAGAATCTCGCACTTGGAGATAATTCAGCGCCACAACCTTTGCATGGTTTCATAATCAATTCCCTGTCTTTGCGGGTATTCGGGTCATCATAATACGCCTGACTTCTTCGTGCTGGGTCTCGAACCCAACTTTGATGCCGAAGACATCGGGTTGTTTGCGAAGGGGCTGGATCAGATCGCCATGATGCAGAGGGATGTTTTCCGTCCGTTCAAATGACTCACCATTGATGCGCAGGCCGTACTGCCCTTCAACCCGCAGGATGAAACGACCAGATTCCGCGTATAATGAGAAAAGAAGACGTGAAATGGACATGGCGAGTGCCTTGTCTTCCTCACCCAGTCGCAAACAAAGATCGTTCCCGTTTTCTCGAGAATTGCGCCCGGCATGCAATAGACCAGAAGGTCTTGCGATTACGCCATCAAACGGGGCCGCACCTTCCTCAAACCCACGCCATACAAGCTCAACATTTCGTCTAACTTGTAGGCCGTCTGAATAGCCTCGCTGCTCTAAGTTACGTTCTGCAGCGTCAGCGCGTTTTATGTTTAGTAGGATCGGCGTAGTGCTGGTGGATATCCCTGCTGCTCGGTCCGCTTCAATGCGGGTTGGGTTATAAACGGTAAATCCCGCGCCGATTTCATCAGCTTTGACATTGATCGTCGTCGCCGGACCGCCAGGGTCTTTTGGTTCGACTGGGAAAGCAATATCACTACTAAAGACATAGCGTTCTTCGCGCCATTGATACCGTGTTGCCACAGCGATTAGAAGATCGACCCGATGCGTTCCGGCATGATCCAATCGGCCTGTTCGCACTGCGATATGCGTCGTGGTTTGTGGGTCGAGACGCTCGAATGGCAAAGACAATTCGCGCAGTTCGCCGTCGTCTTCCTTGATCCAGATACCGGTTATGAAAAGCGGCCGTCCAACCCGAGAGGCGTTCTTGATGACCAACGGCAGCGCAAGCTTGCCGCCTTCACGGACTGAGCTCGCCGTACCTGTATCCAATGACAGCTCAAGGTCGACGCAGATTGAGCATATTCCGGTATCGCTTAGTAGGCCGCCGCATTCAGTATGCGCCATGCAACGTAATAAGGGCGACCCGCAATCATCACAAAAGGCGGCATCAACGTTAAGCGCGGAGCGGGCACAGCACTGCTTAATGGATGCTGGGGAGGGGGGGCTTGCGAGCATCTGATCTAGGTCCGCAGCTTATGTCCGCATTTCATGCAGAACTTGGCTGTAGCAGGCGCAGGTGTGCTGCACTTGGGGCAATCGATCATTACAGGTTCAGTCGCTGTGGCGGCAGGCGGTGAAACGCGAGCCGAAGCGGTTCCACCGCCAGCACCTTCAGCAACACCGACTGCGCCCTGCATGCTGATCTTCGTCATCTCCAGAGCTTGTGCCTCAGTGCGGATTTGAGCGGCTGTAGCAGCCTCAACCATTTCCCGCATCAGAGCCATGGTTTGCTCTTGACCGGCGCCGCTCGCTCTTGCCTGCTCAGCTAGGACATTGGCAACACTTGGTGAAAGCCCGGCCTGAGCAGCGAGCAACTGCTCTGGTGTCATATCCTTTTTGTGTTTCAGCAGGTTCAGTTCATGCTGACGTTTTCTCTCTTCTTCATCAAACTCTTGTTGTTTTTCCAAGCGTTTGATTTCAGAGCGGATACGGTCTCCGCGCATCTCAATTTCTTGCAGTTCAGAGATGTGCTCCCGGGCCTGTCTTTGGACCAAGGCGGTAATTTCAGCCTCGCTGAAGGCGTCCGACTTCTTCATTTCCTGAAGATGAAGCCCTTTGATCGCATCCATTTCGACATCAAGCTGTAGTTGCGTTTTCTGAAACTCGCGAAGTTCTGTGGCGTTCTGAGCTGTAGCAAGAGCTTCTTCAAACTTGAATTTTCGCTCGCGCTCAAGAACCTTGATCTGATGTTCGAGCTCTTCTACCTCTTGGCGTCTCTGGTTGTTTTGACGCGCGTCTGCAAAGCGTATTTCACTTTCCATCGTAAGGCGCTGAAGCTCGTCCTCTTTAGCGTTTTCAAGACGCGCAATGTCCAGATCGGTCTCAATCCGAAATTCAGTTGCGTCCTTCTGGCGTTCGGCCTGCCGCTTCGCCAACTCAATCTTAAAGTCCAAATCTCTTTGCTGTCGTTCGGCGTCCATTCTGGCCTGTTCAGCCGCTTCTTCAGAATTCTGGTTCCATTCGACAGAGGTTGAACGAACAATCAGTCCAAGGTCTCCAACGATCCTTTCAACTTCTTTCAGGATGTCTGCCTGCAGCTTGTCTTGAAGTGAGATGTTACCGCGTATAGCCACGGCATCCACTTGACCAAGAATTGCTTCAAACACTCGATCAACGAGGTGCGCTCTTATGCGAGCGAGTATGTCGGCTTTTGCGAGCGCTTTGCGACCCGGCGTATTGTCTTGGCTGGCAGCACGCGTAACCCCGTGCATCATGCCGAGAATATTGGAAGGTTTATCCGGATTGACCTGCAGCTCCAGCGTCAGAACACCAGCAATATCGATCTTGTCGCGGCTTGTTGACTTCAGAACTGTCTGTACTTGAAAAGGTTTCAGATCAGCGATCAACATTGAGACATGTGTAGATCCCCCGATCAGGCTTTTGAGGCGATCGGCAATGCCTCCGACAGAAAAATGTCCGCCCTTAAAGGCATCAATCAATTCGCCATTCTTGAACAAGAGCGCGGCGTAGTCTGGTGGAACCGCAAAACGTTTCTCGAAGAAGGCCTTGAATTCGTCCTGACGCATAAACTCGGCCAGCATGCGTGGATCACTAAGAATGATAGGTTGCGAGCTCATTGATTAAGCCTCCCGTTTGCGCTTCGCCACGTAGCTGACGATGTTGTAGAGAATGACAGCCACGGTCACAGACACCCCGATCGGGTGGTTCTGGATCACGGCGAAAAGACGTTCTGTCGCTGAATACTGTTCCCAGTAGCGGCCCATGATCGTAACCTGGAAGAGCGTTCCTGAGATCATTGTCGCGATCGAGAACAGGGCCATGCCGAATGAAATTAGACGTCCAAGACGGCCCAACATTGTTTCTTGTCTGCGCGCGGTTTGCGTTGCTGCTTTTGCCTCATCGCGATCCCGTCTTTGCATCTCTTTTTCAAAAGTCTCACCCTTTGCAATCGCCGCTTTTCGCGCTTTCTCATCAACGGATAGAAAGTCTGGTTGTGCTTTAGGGTTTGCAGTTGCGCCGCGAATAGCCGTGAGGTTCGAAGCTGAGCGCCGCCACATGACAAAAACGGTCCATGTGAGCCATAGCCCTGTAAAAATTATTGATATGTTGAAGAGTAGCTCAATCAGAGGCCAAGCTTCCTCGGGCACTGCCTCGACAATATTCTGAACCCGATCAGTATCGTTTTCCATTTTCAACCTCTTAAAATTAGCCTTCAAGGACAAAGGCGGAGGTTTTCCGGAAGTCGGGTCAAATAAAGTTGGATTGATATAGATAAGAGGCGCAAGCGCTTGTCATACGGCACATTTTTTGCCTAACTCTATCCAAGATGGGGATAAATATGACAGAGGCAATGTCTCAGACACAGGTGCTGCTCAGTGATTGGCGGGGGGGTGACACCGATGCCCGCGACCAGCTCTTTGACCGACTTTATCTTGAGTTGCGTCAAGTTTCCGCAGCTTTGCTGCGGGCTGAAAGCAATAACTCTCTTTCGACGGGCGACCTCGTCAATGAGGCAGCTATTCGTTTAATGCAGATCGACAGAGTCGATTGGTCGGATAGGGCGCACTTTTTGGCCCTGTCAGCACGGGCTATGCGGCGTATCCTGATTGATCATGCGAGGCGCAAAAAGGCTGAAAAAAGATCTCATCATAAAGTGACACTTGTCACTCGATTTGAGGGCGGGCAGCAACGTATGGATCTTGATGTGCTCGATAAAGCTCTGATCAGGCTTAAGGCGATAGATGAGACCAAGGCAACCATTGTTGAACTGCGATACTTTGGCGGTCTCAGTTTAATGGAAATCGGCGAAGTGCTCGGCACTTCAGAGTCGACTGTGAAGCGCCAGTGGCGGGTGACACGGACTTGGTTGGTTGACGCAATGAAAGTGGATTCTGATGCAAGATAGGGATGAGTTGGAACGCCGCGCGATGGAAGCGCTTGAATCGATTTTCGACCACCCATCAGATGATCGAGTTGACGTCGCACGGGAAAAATATGCAGATGATGAAGCCCTCTTGCAGCGTGTCTTGCACTTAATCGAAGCTGAAAACTCTACGGGAGATATCCTTAGAACGGGCGGTGCTCAGCAACTTCTCAATGATGAATTACATCCCGATCGTGCCGGAGCTTACAAGATAAAAAGCCTGGTTGGAAAAGGCGGCATGGGCGCCGTTTATACGGCTGAACGTGATCAGGCCGACTTCGATCATAATGTTGCCGTTAAGGTTATACGTCCGGGGGTTTTAAGCGACGCTCTTGTTGAGCGGTTTGAAAGAGAACGCCAAATTCTCGCACGACTTAACCATCCAAACATCGCGCGGTTATTTGACGGTGGAACTCTTTCGGATGGCTCGCCTTATATCGTAATGGAATATGTTGATGGGGCACCGATCACTGATTGGGTAAAGTCACGCGGCCTTTCAAAGGATGACCGCCTTTGGCTGTTTACCGACGTTTGTTATGCCGTTCAGCACGCCCATCAGAATTTGATTATTCACCGCGATATAACGCCCTCCAATGTTATGGTTACCGAGGACGGCGCTGTGAAGCTGATCGACTTTGGTATCGCGAAACCTCAAGTTGATGAAGATGTGGATGCATCAATTGATAAAGTGAGTTTGGCGTCCTTGAGTTTCACCCCTGGTTTTGCTGCGCCTGAACGTTCACAAGGGGCTGCCCCGAATACGCTTTCCGATATTTTCTCACTCGGCAAACTTCTAGAAGCCATGCTCGCTGATCTTACAGCTAGTAACGATATCAAAGCGATCATCTCTAAGGCAACGCAAGCTGGACCAGCAGAGCGTTATGGTGCCGTCGACGCGCTTATCGAAGACCTCCAAAACCTACGATCAGGCTACGCGGTAAATGCGCGTGACGGTGGGGCCTTATATAGAATTGGGAAATATGTATCGCGCCGGCGATTGCTCGTTGCTTTCGGTGCTTTGGCTTTAACGGGAGTGATCGGTGCTCTCGCTGTCACTCTAGTACAATATAATCGTGCTGAGGCCGCTTTGGTGCGGGCGAATGACCGATTTGATCAAGCGCGTGAGCTTAGTCGCACGGTTATTTTCGACGTATACGATGACTTCGCCAAAGTTTCAGGCACGCTAGAGCCACGACAGCGCTTGGCGGATATTGTCGACAATTACGTACGCACTTTGGCAGAGGATCCAAATGCGCCGACTGATATCTTGTTTGATATTGGCGCCTTCAGTAACCGCCTCTCTGACCTTTATGGCGGTTTAGGCATGGCTAATTTGGGCGACACAGATAAGTCGTTTGAGCTGTTACTTATCGCCGAAGAACAACTGAACAAAGCCCTTGAGCAAAACCCTGAGGATATTGATGCCCTTGCCGAGATCCTGATGGTCAAGCGTAGCCTCGTGAACCAGAGCTTATACTACAAGCTAGATAGCGATGCTGCTGCTCGCTACAATCAGGACATGATGCGCCAGGCGGAAGCCGGGATCCTTATGGCGGGTGATAAAGAGCGACCCATTCTCAGACATTATTGGAGTGGGCGAACGGACAGGCTGAGCGTCCTTATTGAGAAAGAGGATTATGAGACTGCGCTGGAAGAAGTGAAAATCTGGCGTCCGGAGCTCGATGACGCAATGTTTGAGCGTTTGGGCGGCGGCGAGAGCATGGCAGCGTATCTCGCTGCACAGCATGGCGATATCTTATCTGAGTTAGAGCGATATGGAGAAGCGGTTGAACCCTGGACGTTCTCAAAAAACCATTTTGAAGCTCAACTCGAAGAGACCCCAGATAATTATTATTACAAGACCCAGCTTTTAGTCGCGACCCAAGGGCTTTCCAGAGCGTTTCAGAATAGCGGGAATGCGCAGGAGGCGATCGAGAATGCGGAGTACGCGGTCCAACTGGCTCGAGACATCATGGCACAAGATGAAGAGGATGCAGGCGGACCTGAGGGGCTCAGCTCAGCGCTTCAAAGACTTGCAAAGTCACAGGCCTTTGCGGCTGATTTGGTTGCCGCGCAAAATACTTCGATTGAAGCCATCGGGTTGTCCCGGAGTTTGACCGAAAAGTTCCTAGATGATCCTTATTATGAGAAGCTACTCGTCTACGCGCTACTTTCCTACGCTGAAATACTTGCCATGACTGAAGCTCCGGAGACGAGCTGCGCGACGGCTTTGGAGGCGCAGTCTTTTTACAGTAAACTTGAAGCTTCAGATAAACTCACCGAGGCGTATGAAAGTACCGTAGGAACTGAATTACCCGACCTGATTTCACAAAATGACTGCGTAAATCCTTAGGCGTATATGAAGCGCACATCTTCTTGTGGTGCGAGGACCGCGCAGGTCAGACGTCCGCCGAAAACGGCGCCCGTATCTATATTTATCCGGCGACTAGAATCGCCCTCAATATCGGGAAACCCATCATTCGTTGGGGTATGGCCATGAATGACTGTCCAACCTTCCAGGTTCGTACCTTGCCAGTTCTTTGTCTCAAAAAACGCTTCGGACCTTGTCCATAAATGGATTGCCTG
>CAZGVG010000012.1:0-40576 GCA_964528975.1 uncultured Hyphomonas sp. | reverse complement strand
TCTTCTCTGGCCCATCTTTTAAGCAGTCGAGTAAGTCCTGGTCGTTGGGAAACAGGTCGCCAGTATCATGCGCCTGTAGTTCGGCAACCGAATGCGGCGTAATCCGACCATCTGTCCCAATTTGCCAGAGCCAGTCTGAAGTGCTTTCCCCAAAATCCTTGAGCAGGAGCCCGATTACTTCTGTTTGTTCTTCCAGCACGATCTGGCCGAGACGCTGTTGCACGAATTGCGCATAGGCTAGGCGGCTCGCGAAGAACAGAACACCTGCATATGCCAACGTCATGACAGACAGGAAATTATTGCTCGGGTCCTGTTGGAACTGCAGGCCAGCAAGCAGGCCGAACACAATCGGCATGACCAGGCCCATCGCGGCTGCTGGAATACGACCGATCAGTAGAACGCCGCCAAACATTGTGCCCGTCAAGAGCATCGCTGAGGCCGTCATGCCATTACTATCCGAGAGAGGGATCGCAAATAGCGGGACAATGGCCCACAGCACGCCCAGAATGGTTGCCCCGCGGACAAAGGCTGAGAGCTGCTCCTCTGTGCTGAGGTCCGAAATGTTGCTACGGGCCGCATTCCGCGCATGACGGAACATCATGTAGCCCAGAACAACTGCCATGACGCCGCCCCAGACAAACACTGCACGGCTCATAGATGTCTCAGAAAAAGAGAGGACAAGCACCATTGCGTTGAGCATACAGGCAAGCACCATAATTGTGGTAAGCTTCTTGACGCTCTGGAGTTGTTCTTGCGTCACGCTGTTTTTTTGATCGGACGTCATCGCGATCGAACCAACGAGCCCTGCCGCGGTCAGATCACGCTTGAATTTGGATGCCAAACTAAGGCGCATCCCGATATCCCCATCTGCTATTCTCAGCTATTTCTACCACCGTATAACGTGGACGAGTGAATATCCCGGCAGCGTGTAGCCGCAAATTTCATCTAATTTTGAAAGAGTTAGCTGCTTGGCTCTCTGTTAGAGCGACAGTTCGCACGCCCAGCCATCATAAGCTGGCTCAACGCCATCTGGGAGATCACGTTTCAAAGTTGCATAATCCAAATCGACATGAAGATTGGTCAGAATGGCGCGCTTAGGCGCAAGCGTTTCAATCCACTCAAGCGCGCGGTCCAGATGTGCATGTGAGGGGTGCGGCGTGTAGCGCAGAGCGTCGAGGATCAGGACATCAAGGCCCGTGAGATGCTCTAGTGTTGTTTCTGGCAAACCGCTGACATCATTACAGTAAGCCAACGGACCAAAGCGGAAGCCGAGCGATGGAATACGGCCATGTTCCTGCAAGAGTGGCAGGCAATTCAGGTGACCTGCAGGCCCAGCCAGACTGAAGGCTTGATACGGAGCGATAGGCTCTTGCAAGTCGAGAATGGGGGGATACCCGCCCTGCCCTTCGAAACAATATCGGAACTTGGGGAATAAAGTACTGCGAGTTGCTTGGTCCATATAGGCTTTGATCTGCGCTCTATGACGGATCACCAGGGCGCGCAGATCGTCTATGCCGTGGGTTTGGTCGGCGTGATCATGGGTGAAGAGCACAGCATCGAGCCGGTCCACTTTGGCATCTAGCAGTTGCTCACGCATATCCGGAGCTGTGTCGATCAGGACGGATGTCGAAATGTCAGGCGCGGTATCGTCTGTAAGCTCGACCATAGCAGAACACCGCCTGCGGCGGTTCTTTGGTTCACGCGGATCGCAGGCACCCCAATCGCCGCCAACCCTTGGGACACCGCCTGACGACCCCGTTCCAAGCAGCGTAAATTTCAGGCGCTGCGTCATGCGTTGATTTTCGAGAAGAGCCGTAGCGCATTGGCCTCGCATTGCGCCGCTATCGTTTCTCTATTCGTGTCATGCAGAGCGGCGAGCGCGTCTGCGACATAAGGCAGGTAAGCTGGCTCATTCCGCCGTCCGCGATACGGCATAGGCGTCAGGTAGGGGCAATCAGTTTCCAGGATCACCCGGTCCAGTGGTACGTCTTGGATAACCGCGCGCACGTCTTTTGCGCTTTTGAACGAGAGAATGCCTGAGACCGAGACAAAGGCCCCAAGGGCGAGGCCGCGTTGGCATAGATCCGGGCCGCCTGTGTAGCAATGAAGTAAGATGGGAAAGGCCCCCGCCCGCGTTTCCTGCTCAAGAATATTGGAGGTCAGGTCATCTGCTTCGCGGGTGTGGACGATCACGGGAAGCCCTGTTTCACGGGCCGCCTGAATATGCATCCGAAAGCTGCGCTCTTGATCATCTTGCGGGCTATAGCCGTAATGCAGGTCCATTCCCGTTTCGCCAATGGCGATGACTTTTGGGTCCTTTGCGAGACCGATGAGGTCTCCTGGTTTTGTTTCGGTGAAGTCCTTAGCGTGATGTGGATGGGTGCCAACACTGCACCAGATGTCAGAGTTCGCATCAGCAATGGCTTTGACTTTTGGAAAACTGTCCAGCCGTTCGCAAATGGCGAGCATGCGCGAAATGCCACCCTCACGTGCCCGGGCCAGAACTTCAGGTAAGTCCTCGGCATAAGCTTCTGCGTGCAAGTTCACATGGGTATCAAACATAACTCAGGCGCTTACAGCCTTCACGCCGTGTTGCAAGACGGCAAATAGCTTTCCAGCCGTTTGTAGCGGCGTCAGGTTGAGGCTTTGCGCTGTGGCGCGAGTTTGATGCAATTTTAGCCAGGTGGCGCTAAGCTGGGGCTCAGCTTCGGCTTTTTCCGACACCCAAGTCATCAGCGTGTCTGTAAAGGCGTTCAAAGCGCCATCATCAGTGATCGCCGCTGTCAATGCAGCAGAGATAACACCGGAGTTCGGTTTGCGGACATTGCGCAACAGGGCCTGCGCCGTTTGCACAGCTTTGGCGCCGCCTGTTTCGGCTAAGGCTTGCCCGTAACCGGGCCGGCCATTGGCAAGCTCTGCTGCCAAAGCCGAACCGCCGCCTTCAAGCGCTATAGCTGCTTTGGTATCCTCATCCGACAGGGCATAGAGGCGGAGCATCTGGCAACGCGAGCGAATGGTTGGCAGCATCGGTGTAGCGCCGTGTGAAATCAGTAAAAGGATGGCATTTTCAGGCGGTTCTTCCAGTGTTTTTAGTAGCGCGTTCATACCGGAGACATTGAGCTCATCCAAAGCATCAATCACGCCGACCCGCCATCCCGCCATGGCCGGGCGCAGCGCAAAGAACTGGTTCATTTCACGTATCTGCTCGACGGTAATGTCCTGACGAAGTTTGCCCTTGTCATTCAGACCTCGCTCAACCCATTTCAGATCAGGATGTCCGCCTGATTGGATGAGTTGCATGACCTTATCATCAAGGCCCGCATCGGGCGCGGCCGCCCCGAGCATCAGCGCGGAAAGGCGTCTTGTGAAAATTGACTTTCCGATGCCGGATGGGCCTTGAATGATCCAGCCATGATGCAGGCGGCCTGAGGCCTTCGCATTGAGGAAGCGTGTTTCTGCTTGTTTGTGCCCGAAGAGTGGGTAAGCACTCGTCATCTGAAATCCAGTCTCTTTTCAATTAGTGTTAGAGCCTGTTTCAGAACCTCCTCCGGAGATTGTAAAGCGTCAATGAGGCCGCAGCGCTCTGTCTCAAGTTTGGCGATCTTCAGAAAAGCTTCGCGGACGGCGATATGGAAGGCCATGCCTTTACGCTCGAAAATGTCTTTCGCGCCGCGCCCTTCGCGCCGCGTGATCAGATCAAGGGGGGACGCGTCTAGAATAAGCGTCAGGTCTGGACCGTGTGATCCGACAACGACATCTTCCATTTGTTTCAATACTCTGTCGGATACGCCGCCAATGCTTTGATAGACGCGGGTCGAGTCAGCAAAGCGGTCACAGAGGACCCAGGCGCCGCGAGCAAGGGCGGGTTTGATATGCCGCTCGAGGTGATCTTCGCGCGCCGCATTCATCAATAGGGCTTGAGCCAAAGGCGACCATTCGTGGCCTTTGGCGGGAAAGAGTGCAATGTCGCGAATACGCTCCGCCAAGGGCGTTCCGCCCGGCTCGCGTGTAACCAGAACTTCGAGACCGCGCTCGGTCAAATAATGCTCTAGCGCCCCGAGCAGTGTGGACTTTCCAGTCCCCTCCCCGCCCTCCAGCGTGATAAACTTGCCTGCATTAGCCACGAGATGCGTCGCTGCCTTCGAGTTTGCGGCTCAAGCCTTCAATCGCTTTGCCGAGGAAGCCAAGACGCTGCACGTCCTCTGTCGCCAGAAGCGGCAGTTCAATCGGGTCTTTGCCTTCGATTGTAACGACCAGAGTTGCAATTTGATCGCCCTTGGTAATCGGCGCTTCTAGCAGGCGTTCGTGAACGATCTCGCTCTTGCCTCTGGAGAAGGCGCGCTTGTGGGCTGTAACGCTGATGCTGTCTTCGAGTTTTACGCCAACAGTGCGGGCCTCGCCCATCCAGACGTCCAACTCTGCAAGCCGCGCTTCGCCGCCCTGGATCGAGCGCGTGTCAAAGGCTGTGAAAGCAAGCCGCATGAGCCGTTCTGCCTCTAACGCTCTGGCATTGCTGCTCTCTAGTCCATTGATGACGAGAATGCGCCGCTTGCCATCGCGAACAGCGGAGGCGGTTAGGCCATAGCCTGAGACGCTGAGATGGCCCGTCTTGAGGCCATCCGCTCCGTCCATTGACCCGAGCAAAGGATTACGATTGGTCTGGCGAATGCCATTCCATGTCATCTCAGTCTCAGAATAGTAGGCGTAATATTGAGGGTATTTGGCGATTTCTGACTGCGCGAGGCGGGCAAGGTCAGCCGGAGAAATGACATGCCCCTCTGCCTCGAGACCGCTAGCGTTTTTGAAATTGGCGGAAGCGAGCCCCATGCGTTGGGCGGTTTCTGTCATCTCACGCGCGAAAGCTTCTTCTGATCCGGAGATGCCTTCTGCGAGTACGATACAGGCATCATTGCCAGACAAGACGATGACACCGCGTAAAAGTTCTTCCACCGTTGGGCTTTCGCCAATCTTAAGGCCCATGGTAGAGCCTCCCGTCGCCCACCCGCCTTTGCGCCAGGCATTCTCGCTCACCGTAAAGCGGTCCGTCAGGTTAATCTCACCATTCTGAATACGCTCAAAAACGACATGCGCTGTCATGATCTTTGTCATTGAGGCGGGGATCATTGGCGTGTCGCCGTTCTTGGCCCAAAGCACTTCACCCGTTTCATGATCCATGATGACGGCAAAATCGGCATCGGTCTCAATGATCTGAGCCTTCGCGCTAAGTACGAGGGCTCCATACATGAACGCTGCGAGGATCACGCGGGAAAAGATCATATTGAGCTCCTTTGCCATAAAGAACGGCCCTTCTTCCTGCAGCGGAAAAAGGGCCGGTTCGTGACGAAGGTCAATCTTTCTGTGCGGGAAACTCTATCGTGTGGTGATAAAGCCTTTCACGATGCCCGCACTTTCCAGCTGTGATTGCTGGATTTCGGCTTGTGAGCGTGTGTTAAACGGGCCAATCATGACGCGGAAATAGTCCCCGCCATTGACGCGGGCCTCCTCGATCTTGACGGGCATACCGCGCCCGAGGGCGGCTGTCAGGTTCTGGGCATTCGCAATATCTGCAAAGGACCCGGCCTGGATGAAGACGTTCCCCGTCATATCCTGAACCGGCGGTGTCATCGAGACAACTGGATCAGCGGTGCGCGGTTGCGGCGCGGGGTAAGAGACAACCTCTTGCACCTGAACGGGAGGTAAAGATTCAGTCTCAACATCTGCTACTGCGTAATCGCTGTCTGTGTTCTGTACCGGAGCTGGTCCCAAGTAGCGCAGGCTCACTTTGGTCGATCCACCAGACTTCATGCCAAGCACATTTGCAGCACGCGGCGACAGTTCAAGGATACGCTTGCCATCAAAAGGGCCGCGATCATTTACGCGAACTACGATTTCGCGGTTGTTCTGTTCGTTCACCACCTGCACGAGACTTGGCAGCGGCAGGCTGGGATGCGCCGCTGTCATGGCGGTTTCGTCAAAAATTTCGCCATTTGCGGTGGGCTGGCCGTTGAAGCCTTCGGTGTAAACGCTTGCAAGGCCGCGTTCTTCGGTGATCTTGGCGTCACGGTTGATGCTGACGCGGCTTAGCGTGAGCGGGGCTCCAGTCTTTGCCGCCTGCTGAGTTTGCAAGGATGCAATGCGAATTGGCTTGGCCGGGGCTGAAGCTTTTCTTTGCACAGCGCTGGCGGCGGCCGCTCTGGCATCAAATCCACCAGATGTGATGGCTGGGTCTTTTGGTGCTGTATACTGCTGGGCAGATTGCGCGCTGAGAGCGGCTTCAGAAGATGAAAAAGCGATCGGGTTAGACGCAGAATCAGCTGTGCGAGCGCCCCCTGCCCCATAAAACGTGTTTGGCTGATCTGGGTAACGAAACTCAACCCGGCGGCCAGGTGCTGCCTGAACTTGTGTCATAGGCTGTGAAGGTAAGGTCTGCGACTGTGTTGGCGCAGTGCGCTCGCCCTGCTCAGCAAAAACAATCGGGGCTCTCTTGCGATCTGCATGAGCGGCGCTGACCAGGCTCATGGCCAGAATGCTGGCACCTGTTAGGGCAAAAAATGCTTTGCTTATATTCGCCGTCTTCATGTCAAACCTCATTCTGTGGTCATACCCATCAAAAAAGATGGGATAGAGCATTCAGCTCTTTTTCGATGATCAGACGTCTATCACGACAAGCTGCATTTATGGTGAATGCAAAGCGAAAGTCCGGTTCATCCTGTTAAGAGCTGAGTAACCATGAAGCGACGAAATGCAGGCAATTTCATGACAGGACTTGCATTCTTTCTCAGACTATAAGAAACGGTGTCGTCCCTGCGGAGGGATGGCAGAGTGGTTGAATGCACTAGTCTTGAAAACTAGCGAGCGTGCAAGCGTTCCCGGGGTTCGAATCCCCGTCCCTCCGCCACTTTTGCCATGACAGGTATGAGTGCGTAGGCTGTTCACAGTCGCAAGGGTGTTTGCACATGACCAAAAATCTATCACCTAACCTAAGTCTTCGGATAGACCTTGGATCTGGACAACGGTTTGGACCGGGCAAAGCGGCTTTGTTGAGAGCGATCCGGGAGCATGCCTCTATCGCTGCGGCGGCATCCGCGCTTGGAATGTCATATCCGCGGGCGCTGAAACTCATCGATCAGATGAATGCTAGTTTTACAGCGCCGCTTGTGTCGACACAACATGGCGGCAGCAAAGGCGGCGGCGCAGACGTGACAGAGACAGGTCAGGCAATTCTGGCGCTGTATGAGCAGATTTGTGAAACCGCACAGGCCGCTGGCTTTGAGCATTTGGGGGCGCTCAGCGAGTATCTTATCTCGGAATAGACTGGCGCCGATATAAATCTTGGTTTAGTTCGGCTGTATGTCGACTGGCCGTTATCAGACTTTTGAGCATCCCCTCGATGTCCTTGCGCAATTGCTCACGTGGCAACAGGAGGGTGCTGAGTGCGCATTGGTTGTGATCACCAAGACTGAAGGCGGTAGTGTTCGAAGCGCAGGCAGTCTTATGGCTGTTCGTCAGGATAGTGTGTCTGCAGGATATATCTCGGGCGGCTGTATCGATGCTGATGTTATTGCCCAATGTCAGCTTTCTATGAGCGATGGCGCCAATCGGGTTGTTAGATACGGCCTTGGGTCGCCATATCAGGACCTTCCCCTGCCCTGCGGCGGGGCCATTACGGTCATGATTATTCCAGCTCCAGACAAAAGCCAGATCGAAGTGGCACTCGCGCATTTGAGCGCACGTCGGCCTTGCCGTGTGGTTTGCAGCGAGGAAACAGGGTTCAACCTGGTGGACGCGGGAATAGCTACTGGCGCTCTGACGTTCACCTATTATCCAAAGCTGCGGGTTCGAATCGCTGGGCGCGGGGCAGACTGCCTTGCTCTGGCGCAACTCTGTGATGCTAGTGGTATCGAGACAGTTTTGCAGCTGGTTGATCCTGAGAATATTACGGCAGCTGATACAGCTGGCCTGGAAAACATCTGCGCCCTTGAGACGCCAAAGGCTCTGCCCGCCATTACGGACGATGCCTGGACTGCCTTTATTCTGATGTTTCATGATAGCGATTGGGAAAACTTACTGCTGGAGCAGGCTTTGAAGGCAGATGCCTTTTACATTGGCGCGGTTGGCAGCCGTCGCACACATGCGAAACGGTGCGCAGGCCTCAGAACCATTGGTTTTGATGAAGACGAGATTGCCCGCGTGCATGGGCCTGTTGGTCTGGTTCCTGCGATGCGCGATGCCTCTATGCTAGCGGTATCTGCACTGGCCGAAATTGTGCAGGTCTATCATGCCAAGCTTCATGCGGCATCAGAAAGGACGGCTTTGATTCTGCTTGCGGCGGGTGCGTCCAGCCGGTTTCAAGATGGAGATAAGCTTCTGGCGGAGCTGGACGGCAGGTCTGTTCTGGATGCGAGCGCTCAGCTTGGGCGAGATGCAGGGTTTGCAGCGCGGATTGCTGTCACAGGACCCAAGCAAGAGAAACGCGCCGCTATTCTGGAGCAATCTGATTGGCACGTCGTGCTAAATTCAAACGCAAAAGACGGGCAATCCACGTCGCTGCATACAGCAATGGACTATCTGCAAGACCAGACTGGCATTGAGCAGGTCATTATTATGCTCGCGGACATGCCACATATTCCGGATACGCATCTGGAAGCTTTGTTAAAGCAGAGAGCAAATGGCTATGAAGCGGTTATGACGGAAAGTGCGGGCACATTGTTGCCGCCAGCCCTTTTTGGAAAGGCTGCTTTTAAGGCATTACGGGATTTGGAAGCCGATGGAGGAGCAAAGTCTGTGTTTCTGCGCCTGACAAATACTGCGACTGTCCCGCTCAACCCAGAACTGGCTAAGGATATAGACTATGTGGAAGACCTGTTGCGCGCCCGGGAGTTGATGAATGGCTGATGGCGTGACCCAGATCGCCCCTGCCCCATTGGTGGATAGTTTTGGACGGCAAGTTTCGTATCTAAGGTTGTCAGTAACCGACCGATGTGACTTGCGATGCACGTATTGCATGGCTGAGACGATGAAGTTCTTGCCGAAGCGAGACCTGCTGACGCTTGAGGAGCTTGAGACTGTGGCGACGGCCTTTATCGCGCGCGGTGTTCGCAAGGTCAGGATCACAGGCGGAGAACCACTAGTTCGCAAGGACATCGGCACGCTGTTTGGGCGGCTGGGTGAGCATGTGGGGAAAGGTCTGGACGAGCTGACCCTGACCACGAATGGCACGTTGCTGAGCCAGCATGCCGAGATGCTCGTGCGAAGCGGCGTGAAGCGAATCAATGTGTCACTTGATGCACTTGACCCGCATGCCTTTCAACGGGTGACCCGGCGGGGCAATCTCAATCAAGTTCTGGATGGCATTGATGCGGCGCTTGCGGCAGGTTTGAAGATCAAGATCAATACTGTCGCGTTGAAGCACGAGAATGCCGAAGCGATCCCGGAGATGATTGAATGGGCGCACAGCAAAGGCATGGACCTGACACTGATAGAGGTCATGCCGCTGGGCGATACCGGAGAAGACCGGATTGACCAGTATATCCCGATCCCGATGATCCGCGATCGGCTTGAGGAAGCGTGGACGCTTGATCCAATTGAGACGCTGGCCGTGAATGCCGGGCCATCACGCTATGTTCGTGTGCGGGAGACTGGCGGCAAGCTTGGCTTCATTACGCCGCTGACACAGAATTTCTGTGCCGGGTGTAACCGCGTTCGCGTGACCTGTACGGGCCGCATCTATATGTGTCTTGGTCAAGACGATCATGTCGATTTACGTGCAGCGTTGCGGGAGGCTGAACAGCCTGACCAAGCGCTTCAGGCTGCTATGGATATGGCGCTTTTGGGAAAGCCAGAGAAACATGACTTCGCCATTCGCAAGCGCGGCGCAGATCCGGCTTTGGCACGGCATATGTCGGTCACGGGAGGATAGCCTATGCGTATATTGTACTTTGGAAAACTCAGTGATCTCAGCGGTGCGCAAGAAGAGGATTTGGCGTGCCCAGCTGGGGTAGAGACAACCGAAGCTTTGCGATCCTGGCTCGACCTACGGTTTGAAGCCGGCGGCGCTTTGCTTGATGCAACGGTGAATATCGCTGTAAACAACGAGATCGTATTTGGCGACCAAACCCTGAACGAAGATGATGAGATTGCTTTCATGCCCCCAGTTGGAGGCGGATAGAGTGATTGAGCTGACGGATACCCCTATTCAAGCGGCCGCATGCCTGACCGCGTTCGAGAAGACTGTGGGGGATGCTGGGGCAATCGTAAGCTTTACTGGACAGGTGCGGCCCTCTTCTCGTGTCGGCCAAGTTCAAACCCTGCATTTGCAGGCCTACTCCCCCCTCACAGAGAATGGCATAAGCAAGATGGTTGAGGCCGCCCAGCGGCGTTGGCCCTTAACGGCCGTCAATGTCATTCATCGGATCGGTGATATGGTGCCGGGCGATACGATTGTATTTGTCGCGGCGGCCTCTGCGCACCGCAGGGCAGCCTTTGAGGCGGCAGATTGCCTGATGGACCAGCTCAAGACCGAAGCGATCTTTTGGAAGAAAGAGACCACATCTTCTGGCGATAACTGGATTGAGCCGAGAGCGGCCGACTATCAAGACAATGCACGCTGGGCACAAAAGGAAAAGGTATAGAATGGCTGGAATTGATGAGGCTTTGACCTTCAAGCCCGTGCGTATTGCGGTGCTTGCCGTCAGTGATACGCGCACGCTGGAAACAGACACCTCCGGGATGACGCTGGTTCAGCGTATTGAGGCTGCTGGGCATACTGTGGCTGAACGCGTGGTTGTGACCGATGATAAAGCCAAATTGAGGGCAATCGTTCAGGCTTGGATTGTTGATCCAGAGGTTGATGTTGTGATCTCCACAGGCGGCACAGGTTTGACGGGAAGAGATGTGACCCCTGAGGCGCTGACGCCCTTATTCGATAAGGTGATTGAAGGTTTCTCGGTGATCTTCCATCAAGTCAGCTTTGAGAGTGTTGGGCTCTCAACGCTTCAATCACGCGCTGTTGCAGGCGTGGCGAATGGGACATTTGTGTTCTGCCTACCCGGTTCAAATGGTGCGGTCAAAGATGGTTGGGACAAAGTGATTTCTTACCAACTCGATAGCCGTCACAAACCCTGTAATCTGGTTGAGCTGATGCCACGCCTGATGGAAGTATAAGTATGAGTGATCTAACGCATATCGGTCCGGATGGGCGCGCGAGAATGGTTGATATTGGTCACAAGGAGACAACTGAGCGTGTCGCAATTGCGCAAGGACGAGTTCGTATGGCGCAGGCCACTCTGGATCTGGCGACTGGGCGCGATACCAAGAAGGGCGACCCGATTGCAATTGCTGAACTTGCCGGGATCATGGCTTCGAAACGCACAGCTGATCTTATTCCTTTGTGTCACCCGCTCGCGTTGACGAGCGTTAAAGTCAGCATTGAGCCGTCTGGGGGGGAGCCTACGCTGTCGGTTACCGCGCGGGTTAAAACGGCGGGTCAAACTGGGGTTGAAATGGAGGCGCTAACCGCTGTCTCTGCGGCGTGTTTGACATTGTATGATATGCTCAAGGCTGTTGATAAGGCGATGGTGATCGAAGGGATTGAACTGGTTCAGAAAACCGGGGGCAAGTCTGGGGATTACCGGAAGGCCGAGACATGAGCCGGATGGTCAGTGTTGATGAGGCATTGGCACTCATACAGGCTCATCCTCTCCTGCAGGCATCGGAAACCGTTTCACTTGATCAAGCTTTTGGCAGATGCCTGGCATCAGACGTGACGGCCCGCATAAGCCGTCCGCCTGCGAATGTGTCTGCTATGGATGGATATGCGGTTCGACTTGCGGATGTTGTTCACGCCGGGTCCAGATTATCGCTCATCGGGGCTGCACCCGCCGGAACATTGTTTGAAGGTATCGTTGGCGCTGGTGAGACCGTTCGTGTTTTCACCGGCAGCGAAATCCCGGTCGGCGCTGACCATGTTATCATTCAGGAGAATGTTGAGCGCGACGGCGATCTAATTGTCTGCTCTCAAGCCGAGTCAGCTGCGCGGCATATTCGATCTGAGGGTTTGGACTTTTCCGAAGGTGACGTTGTACTGACGAAAGGTCGCGTCCTTGATGCTGCCGCCTTATCTGTAGCAGCGGCCGCAAACTGGAGCACGCTCTCTGTCAGGCGGCGACCAAGAGTTGGTATATTGTCGAATGGCGACGAGCTGCGGCCTGCCGGGTCGGACCTGGAGCCGGGTCAGATCATCAATTCCAATCCAGCCGCGCTTTCAGCGCTCGTATCCCAGTGGGGCGGTATTCCTGTAGACTTGGGTATTGCCGGGGATAGTACCGATTCGATCAAGGCGTTTATTGAAGCGGGCGACGGTATTGATTTGTTTCTTCCGATTGGCGGTGCCTCCGTCGGCGATCATGATCATATGCGGACCGCCTTTGCGGAGCTTGGATTTGAGCCGATATTTGAGAAGATCGCTGTAAAACCAGGTAAGCCAACCTGGTTTAGTCAACGCGGGGGGCAGCGTGTGCTTGGCTTGCCGGGCAATCCGGCGTCCGCATTGGTTTGCGCGATCCTGTTTGCCGCGCCTCTGCTTGGCAGTGAATTTCTTGGGTCAGAGCTGCGGGCGATTGCCGGAATACCTCTGGGACGAAATGGGCCACGAGAGCAATTCTTGCGAGCGACGGTAAAGGTGGAACCAAGTGGGGTGCTGTCTGTAGAGGCTGCCTCAAATCAGGATAGCTCACTCTTGCGCCCCTTTTTGGATTGTAATGCGCTTCTGCGTCGCGCGAAGAATGCCCCTACGGTTGATGCGGGTGGACGGGTCGATGTCATTTTGATCAAGCCACTTCTGGGTTAAGTTAGATGAGCTGGATACTGCCCGGCCTGTTCGCTGTGACGGCGCTGCTATATGCGGCGGTCGGCTTTGGCGGGGGGTCAACTTATAATGCTTTGCTTGTGTTGTCTGGGACGAATTATCTTATCCTACCAGCTATCTCGCTTGCGTGTAATATCATCGTGGTGAGCGGCGGTGTTTGGCGGTTCTCGCAGTCGGGCGCGCTATCCTTAAGGCGGTTTTGGCCGTTTCTGGCGCTGTCTATGCCAGCGGCGTGGATTGGGGGTCGATTACCCGTGCCTGAACAGGTCTTTGTCGGACTTTTGGGACTAGCGTTACTAGCATCTGGGCTCAGGCTTTTACTGGCGCCGACTATGGGATCGTCTGATCTTACTCGGCTGACGCAAGCCCCTATTTGGCTCAGCCTTTTTGCGGGTGCAGCCATTGGCTTTCTGGCCGGTATTGTTGGCATTGGCGGCGGAATTTTCCTGGCCCCGATCCTGTATCTTTTGAAATGGGGCACGGCGCGCCAGATTGCGGGGGCTTGCAGTCTCTTTATTCTGGCCAATTCAGTCTTTGGACTGGCGGGCCAACTCAGCAAGCTCGGCAATATGGATGCGCTGTCGGCAGCCCTTCCCTATTGGCCACTTCTGATTGCTGTTTTTGTTGGTGGGCAGATTGGGTCCTGGTTCGGCGCAGGCAAACTTGAAACCAAGTGGATGAAGCGGCTGACAGCCGGACTGATCCTCTATGTCGCCGCGCGTCTGCTCTGGCGGTTTATTCAGATCGTCTAACATGGGCGTGGTCTTCGGGTCATTTTTCAGCTCTCGCGGTCACTTTTTTCAGTTTGCTCTTTATCTCGCTGAATGTTTCGTTCAATGTTCTGGTTAACGCGCTAGAGATTTGCCTATCGTGGCCTCTCAAAAGCGCGATCAGGAGGCTTTGCACCATGGCGACACTCAAGATTAATGGCGAAACCAAAACAGTGGACGTCGATGAAGACACACCGCTGCTTTGGGTTATTCGCGAACAGTTAGGCCTTACGGGCACAAAGTATGGCTGCGGTATCGCGCAGTGTGGAACATGCACGGTGCACATTGATGGCGAAGCGGTCCGCTCCTGCACATATCCGGTTGGTGTTCTATCGGGTGAAGAAGACATCACAACGATTGAAGGCTTGTCCGAAGATGCCAGCCATCCCGTTCAGCAAGCCTGGGCAGAGTTGGACATCCCGCAATGCGGATATTGCCAGCCCGGCATGATCATGGCGGTATCCGGACTTCTGAAAGAGAACCCGAACCCAACCGATGAAGAGATCGACGCGGCGATTACAAATATCTGCCGTTGCGGGACCCTGGCGCGCGTGCGCAAGGGCATTCATCTCGCTGTGAAAAAAGCGTAAGGGAGGGCCAGCATCATGACAAAGACACTTAATCTTTCCCGCCGTAGCTTCATTGTTGCAACAGGGGCCACTGGCCTGACGATTGGCGTTTTGGCGAGCTGTTCGCCTTCCGGAACGCAAGAAGATGACACTTCGAACCTGCCACCTAATGACGAGGTCAATGCATGGGTTCATATCGGCCATGATGATACCGTCACGGTTCGGATTGCCCGCTCCGAAATGGGTCAAGGCACGTTGACTGGTCTTGCCCAGCTCGTCGCTGAAGAGCTGGAATGCGACTGGGAGAAAGTCGTTACCGAATATCCAACACCGGGGCAGAACCTTGCGCGTGAACGCGTCTGGGGTGACTTCAGCACGGGTGGCAGTCAGGGCCTGCGCGGATCGCACCAATATGTGCGGGAAGGTGCAGCGGCAGCCCGCATGATGCTAATCGAAGCGGCAGCAACAGAATGGGGCGTTCCCGCCTCCGAATGTAGCGTCGCAAATAGCGTTATCTCACATGAGGGATCCGGTAAAAGCGTCACGTTTGGCAAGGTCGCAGGCGCGGCCTCAAAACTCGCACCACCGCTTGACGTTACATTGAAAGATCCAAAAGACTGGACGATTATTGGCCAGCCGAAAAAGCGTCTGGATACAGCTGACAAGCTCACCGGGAAGCAAGTTTACGGTGCTGACCTTCAACTAGATGGCATGCTGAATGCCGCCATCATGCAAGCCCCGAGAATTGGCGCAAAACTGAAGAGCTTTGAGGCTTCTGCAGTTTCAGGCATGCCGGGCGTAGAGAAAGTTGTTCAAGTTGGTGACAATGCTGTCGCAGTTGTCGGCAAAACCTGGTGGCAGGCGCACACAGCGCTGCAAAATCTGCCGGTCGAGTGGGAAGGCGGCGTACCGTTTTCTACGGCTGCGTTTGAGGCTGAGCTTGATGAGGGCCTGACCAGTGATGAGGCCTTTATCGGGAATGGCGGCGGCGATGTGCCAGCGGCCTTCGAGCGCGCGGCCCAAGTGGTTGAAGCAAATTATAATATGCCGTTGCAAAATCACGCACCAATGGAGCCGCTAAATGCAACGGCGCTATGGACGGCTGAGAAATGTGAAGTCTGGTGCCCGACCCAAAATGGCGAAGCGGCACTGGCGGCGATCCCGCCCGCCGCTGATCTTCCGATAGAACAATGCGAAGTCTACAAACTGCATCTTGGCGGCGGGTTTGGCCGCCGCGGCATGCACGATGAGGTCGCCCAAGCGGTTTTGATTGCCAAGCAAATGCCGGGTATTCCGGTCAAGCTGCAATGGTCACGTGAAGAAGATATGAAGCATGGCTTCTATCACCCCACCACGAAAAGCCGTATTCGCGGCGCTCTAGACGCAGATGGAAACCTGATTGGCATGCATATGCGTATTTCAGGGCAATCTATCCTGAGTGCACTTATGCCTTTCGCATTGCGCGACGGGGCTGATATTGCAGTCTTCCAAGGGCTGTTACCGTCGGGCCTTGATCCCCGTGTTGAGGATCAAACGCTGAAATATACATTCGATAATTTCCTGATTGATCACGCCATGCGTAACCCGCCTGTGCGCCCAGGTTTCTGGCGGGGCGTGAATGCCAACCAGAATGCGATCTATCTGGAGTGCGCGATGGATGAATTTGCTGAGGCTGCAGGGCGTGACGCGTTAGAGTTTCGCCTCGCCCATTTGAAGGACAGTCCGAAATCGCAGGCTGTTTTGAAAGCGGTTGCAGAGAAATCTGGTTGGGGCTCAAATGATGGCAAGCATCGCGGGCTTTGCTCTTTCTATTCGTTTGGAAGTTACACAGCCGCCTGCGCAGAAGTCACAGTCAGCGATGATGGCGCGCTTAAAATTGACCGCATCGTCGCGGCCACTGATCCCGGCCACGCAGTGAACCCTCAGCAGATTGAGGCGCAAGTTGAAGGCTCATTCGTGTATGGTCTCTCGGCCATGCTGCACGGCGAAATCACTTATGAGAATGGCGAAGTACAAGAGCATAATTTTGATACTTTCAACTCACTACGAATTGCCGAAATGCCTGAGGTTGAAACGCTTGTGATGCCATCTGGCGGCTTCTGGGGCGGGGTCGGCGAGCCGACAATCGCTGTGGCTGCCCCAGCGGTGTTGAACGCAATTTATGCTGCGACTGGCAAGCGGGTGCGCAACCTTCCGATCAAGGATCAGAACTTGCGGGAGGCTTAAATCCTACGTCTCAAAGCATGTGCTTTAATCGCCGCAACCTCTCTTACAGGAGGCTGCGGCGATCCCACTTCTTCGGTTATGATGGCCGAAGCTAATATTGCAGATCGAACGAGTTTGGCAGCCTCATTGGCGAGTGCTTGTTCTGGTTGTCATTCAGGCAGCAGCGCCGGGATTGTTAGTCTGGACGGCTATGCAGAAGATGCGCTTCAGCAGGGCTTTCTCAGATATAAATCTGAGGACGAAGGGACGACTGTGATGCACCGTATCGCACGCGGCTATTCAGACGAAGAAATTGCTATGATCAGCGCGTATATCGCTGGCGAAAGCGAGCAGCGCTAAGATGGCGGTGAAGCTATCCCGGCGCACCCTGCTCACAGGTTTGAGCTTGGCTGGGTTGCTGCCGCCAGCATCCGCTCAAGTCTCGGCAAAGGTTATGATTATCGGAGGCGGTTTCGGCGGCGCGACAGCGGCAATGACGCTTGCCCGACTCATGCCGTCATTAGACGTAACCCTGATTGAACCGAACCCGACCTATACAGCCTGCCCGTTCAGCAATCTGGTGATTGGCGGTGATCGTTCGCTTGCTGCGCAAGATTTTGACTATAAGGGGCTTGAAGCGGCAGGCATCAGCATCGTCGTCGATCACGCGGAGGATATTGATGGAGGCTCTAAGACAGTCACGCTGAGGAGTGGCGGAAAACTTGCCTTTGACCGCTTAATCCTGTCTCCGGGTATTGATCTGCGCTGGTCCGCGATTGAGGGCTATGATGAGGCTGCTGCGAACCTCATGCCGCATGCCTGGAAAGCGGGTCAGCAGACGAGGCTACTGCGGAATCAAATCCGCGAGATGGATGATGGAGGCGTGGTCGTCATGTCTGCACCGCCAGCGCCCTATCGGTGCCCCCCAGGGCCATATGAGCGTGCCAGCCTGATTGCCCATTACCTCAAGACACAGAAACCGAAGTCGAAACTACTAATTCTAGATAGCAAGCAGACTTTCTCAAAGATGCCTCTGTTTCTCGAAGCCTGGGCTGAGCACTATCCAGATCATCTGGAATGGCGGGCCGGAGATCAGGATGGCCGTGTAAGTCGTGTCGATGCAAGCATCAGAACGGTCTTTACTGATTTCGAAGATATTCAAGTCGGAGCCGCAAATATCATCCCGCCGCAAAAGGCAGGCTGGATTGCTGACCGTGCAGGCGCCGTAGACGCAACAGGTTGGTGTCCGATTGATCCCCTGACGTTTGAGTCGACTCTGGTCCCGGGCGTGCATGTGATTGGAGATGCGACGATTGCTGCGCCAATGCCGAAATCGGCCTTTTCAGCGAACCTGCAAGGTAAGATTTGCGCTATGGCTGTTGCGCGGCTTTTGTCAGGTCTGACGGTGCAACCGACTGTGCTGACCAATACATGCTACTCATATACCACGCCAGAAACCGCTGTGTCGATTACGGGCGTGTACAGCAATCAAGGGGGACAACTTACCAACGTTGCAGACGCTGGGGGGCTAAGCCCACTCGCTGCCCCGCTAAGCGTTAGACGCGCTGAAGCAGAGCAGGCAGAGGGCTGGTTCAGCGCGATCACAGCTGAGGCGTTCGGGTGATACGGAGCGCTGCTGGTTTTCTAATGGTTTGGTGCTTGGCAGCTTGCGGAAGCGATGTGTCCGGATCGCCGCTTGTCGGGGATACTGAGATTATTCAAGATGGTCTTCCGAGCGCGCTGACTAATACGTTTGGCAAAGCAGAGCGCGGCGAAGTGCTGTTTGTGGATAGAAATGGCGGGCACTGCGTGCTCTGCCATCAGGTTGATGGGCTTGAAGCGCCATTTCAGGGGAATGTTGGACCGACCCTCACGGGCGTTGGAGATAGACTTTCGTCAGCGCAAATCAGATTACGCATTGTAGACTATGAACAGGTGCGGCCCGGTACGCTGATGCCCTCCTATTACCGGACACATGACCTATATCAGGTTGGTGAGACGTTTCGGGGCGACCCAATCCTATCGGCGCAAGATGTTGAGAATCTTGTTGCTTATCTGGACAGTTTGAAAGGTTGAGACTGATGAAGTTTAAATCTGACCTTGCTCTTAATCGGCGGTCTCTTCTCCGCTTTAGCGCTGGGGTTGTGCTGATTACTGCGACACCTCAACTGGCTTATGCGGCGCCGGACAAGCTCCGACAGGCACAAATTGATCTGTTTGGAGAGCGCACAATTACGCCGGGACGAGTGGCAATGAAACTGCCGCCAATCGCAGAGAACGGTTACTCCGTAGCGCTCGACATCAAAGTTGAGAGCCCGATGAGTGAGGACGACTATGTCAAACAGATTGCCATTTTCTCTCCTCGAAATCCGCGCGCACTCATGGTGCAATATCATCTGACCCCAGATTCCGGGCTCGCAGAGATTTCTGCCCGCGTCCGACTAGGGGGAACGCAGACCTTGCAAGCCGTTGCCGAGATGAACGATGGCTCGCTCTGGTCCGGAACGGCCGAGACGATCGTCACACTTGCCGCCTGCGTTGTTCTGTAAGGGAGATATGTTATGGCCAGCATTCGGCTTTCTGTTCCTGAAACGGCCAGCAAAGATGAAGTGATTGAGGTGAAGGCCTTGATACAGCATCCAATGGAAAGTGGGTTCAGGCGCGGTTCACGCGGGGAAGTTATTGAGCAGAACATTATCGTCCGCTTTGACTGCATGTATAATGATCGGCTTGTTTTTGCTTCGGATTTTCACCCTTCGGTCTCCGCTAATCCATTTTTGTCTTTTCACACAATCGCTCGTGAGAGCGGTACATTAGTGTTCACATGGACGGACCAGCATGGCGAGAGCTGGTCAGAGAGCACACAAATCGAGATCGTATGAGAACGGTCGCTTTAATCGTCTTATGTTTATCTGTGACGGCGTGTGGGCGACCTAAAGACGTCCCAACTGGAGCCCCGACGGAGCTTAAGGATATTCAGTCAGGCTATACTTTTCTCACAGCCGAAACTCAGGCTCTGCAAGACGACGATTTTGCTAATCCTGGTTTCCTTTGGGTCGATCGCGGTGCCGCCTTGTTTGAGGCTAAAAGCGAAAAGACGCCCTCATGCGCGTCGTGCCACAAAGACAGTCTCTCTGGTGTCTCGGCCACCTATCCGAAATGGGATGATACCGCAGGATATCTGGTAAACCTTGAAGGTCAGATCAATGAATGTCGCAAGACGCATCAGAATCTGGTGCCGCTGGAGTATGAAAGCGAAGATCTGCTCGCGCTAACGGCTTTTGTGGCCAATCAGTCTCGAGGCGCGACCGTTGCAGTTAGTAAAGATGAAGCCACAAGAAGACGTCTAGACAATGGTGAACGCTATTTCTTTACAAGGCGGGGCCAGTTCAACCTGTCTTGCGCGCAATGCCACAATGACAATTGGGGCAAGCGGCTACGCGGAGATACAATCAGTCAGGGCCATGGCAATGGCTTCCCGGCTTATCGTCTGGAGTGGCAATCGCTAGGCTCGCTCCATCGCCGTTTTCGTGACTGTGATACCGGGGTTCGGGCTGAGCCCCTGCCCTATGGCGATCAGACTTATATTGATCTGGAGCTTTATCTCGCAACACGCGGTGAAGGACTCGTGGTTGAGAGCCCTGCCGTGCGGCGTTAGTAAGCCAGTTCTTTGAAGACGTGACGCACGTCGCCGCCCCAATCCTTATGATACTTAACAAGCAAAGCCTCTGCGGGCGTGCGTCCCGAATTAGCGATCTGGTCAAGCTCCGAAAGGAAGCCACTTTCATTATCGCCCGCCTTGGATAGCTTTCCACGCGCATTGAGACCTTGGCGGGAAATAGCGACAACATCTTTGGCCAAGTCCTGTAGTGTGCGGCCACCTGGGATCGGGGTTTGCAATCCAATCGTGCGTGACGCCTGACGTATGGCCTCGCGGTCCCCAGCGGTCCAATCCTTCACCAGATGCCATGCGGCGTCCAATGCGGCGTCATCATATAGGATACCCGTCCAGAAGGCTGAGAAAGCGCAGAGGCGCGACCATGGCCCGGCATCACTGCCGCGCATTTCGAGGAACCGCTTGAGACGGACTTCCGGGAAGATGGTTGAGAGATGATCCTCAAAATCATCAATCGCCGGCTTTTCGCCCGGCAGGATTGGAAGTTTGCCGTCCATGAAATCACGGAAGCTAAGGCCAGACGCGTCAAGATACTCACCCTTGCGACGGACAAAATACATTGGTACATCAAGGGCGTAATCGACATAGCGCTCAAACCCGAAGCCATCTTCGAAGACAAAAGGCAACATGCCTGTACGATCCGGATCAGTATCTGTCCAAATCTGGGATCGGTAGGACAGGAAGCCGTTTGGCCGCCCTTCGAGGAAAGGCGAGTTGGCAAACAGCGCGGTACCCAAAGGTTGTAAAGCGAGCGAGACGCGGAATTTTTTCACCATATCGGCTTCAGAGCCGTAATCGAGATTGCTCTGAACCGTACAGGTTCGGAACATCATCTGGCGGCCCAAGCGCCCGACCTTGTCCATATAGGCGCGCATGATCTTATAGCGGCCCTTCGGCATGATAGGCGTCTCATCCATTGACCAGAGCGGACTTGCGCCGAGCCCAAGAAAACCAATGCCTAACGGATCCGCGATTTTGCGAACCTCTTCAAGGTGCGCGCCAACTTCATCGCAGGTCTGATGGATATGTTCCAGAGGCGCACCGGAGAGTTCAAACTGTCCGCCAGGCTCGAGGCTGACGCTTGCGCCGTCTTTTTTCAGGCCGATCAGGTGACCACCTTCTTCGATTGGGTTCCAACCAAACTGATCGCGCAAGCCTTCCAGCATTGCTCTAACAGACGCTTCACCCTCATAAGGCAACGGTTTCAGCCCATCATGCAAGAAGCCGAACTTTTCATGCTCTGTGCCGATGCGCCAGTCTTCTTTGGGCTTACTACCGACTTCAAACCACTCGACCAGCTCTGGTTTTCCAGAAATGCGCGGGGCGGACTCGTCAATATCTGTGGTTGGTGTCGTCAAGGCCCTGCCCTCCCGGCAAAAATTTCTTAGCTTTCGGGCAGATAGGGTGTTTTCTGCCAATCTCCAACCAGCGATTGCCAAAGGGTGAGGGCTGACACAACCGCTGTTTCAGCGCGAAGGATGCGAGGCCCCAGCGTTACAGGGATCACAAAGTCGAGAGCACGCAGCATTTTCCGCTCTTCAGGCGAAAATCCCCCCTCTGGACCGATCAGGACCCCGCCGCTTTTTGATTGTGAGTCGCGCAAGCTATCGGCCATGGGCTTTGCCCCCCCAGCCTCGTCGCAATAGTATAGCGGTATAGACTGATCCCACTTTGACAGGCGTTTAGCGAGCGCTTCGGGGTCATGGATTTCCGGCAGATCGAGCCGCTCAGTCTGTTCGGCCGCTTCGATGATTTGCGCTTTCATCCGGTCGGTGCGCACCCGGTTCGCTTGCGTGTAATCGGTGAGGATGGGGTGAATGGCTCGAGCGCCGAGTTCGGTAGCTTTCTCAATTATGAAGTCAGTTCGCGCGCGCTTAATCGGGGCAAAAAGAAGGGTCAGGTTTGGCCCCACTTCCTGCTGCCTTGATTGGCTTTCAGGGATTACGAAGGCTTTCTTGCCTTCCGGCGCAAGGCGGCCAATCCATTCGCCATCCGAGCCATTGAAGACCCGGACTGCCGCGCCTTCGCCCAGTCTCATAACGCGTAAAAGATATCGAGAGGCGCCATCATCCAGCGCGATTCTATCGCCCTCTATCAAAGCGGCTTCAACGTATAGGCGGGCAATATGGCTCATTCTGCCTCTATAGTCAGCAAGTGAAGCGGCGTTAAGATGTGGCACAGCAAATAAAACTCGTTATAGAGGCGACATGACTGAACCGATTGATTCAGAAGAGACAAATGGCGCGAGCATCCCGGCTGACAGCGCGCTACCGGACTGGCTGAAAGATCTGCCAGACCGCTCACGCCCCTATGCGGCTCTGGCGCGCTGGGATCGTCCGATTGGAATTTGGCTGCTGCTATTGCCGTGCTGGATGGGTCTGGCGCAGATGCGGATTCCCACGGGGTTTCAGTGGATCGACCTCTTATGGATTGTTCTATTTGCGATTGGCGCTGTTGCGATGCGCGGCGCTGGGTGCACCTGGAACGACATAATGGACCGCGATATTGATGCGGGTGTCACACGCACAGCCGAGCGCCCACTGCCAGCGGGCGATGTGACATTGCAACAAGCCTATATCTTCCTTGCGGCTCAATTGGGTGTTGGGTTTCTGGTTTGGTTATTTTTGCCAACCGATGCCAAGGTCGTGGCATTTTTAGCGATCCCACTCGTTGCAGCGTACCCTTTTATGAAGCGGATCACATGGTGGCCCCAAGCTTGGCTTGGATTTACGTTTAATTTTGGCCTTCTCGTTGGCGCCGCCACAGCCGCGAGCGTGACCGGCGCAAGTGTCGTCTTGTACCTAGGACTGGTCCTTTGGACTGTTGCATATGACACGATTTACGCGCTGCAAGACCGCGAGGATGATGCGATGCTTGGCGTTAAATCAACGGCGCGTTTGTTTGGAGACAAGGTGTTGACGGGCATTTTCGTATTTCACCTCGGGGCGACGGCATTGATCTTCCTGGGCGCGTATTTTGCGGGTGCAGGACGGATTGGGGCGCTGCTGGCCTTAGGCTTTTTTGGGCATGGCGTCTGGCAGGTTTCAGCGCTCAATACGAACCGGGAAACGCGGGCTTTGGATGTGTTCAAATCGAATATCTGGGCCGGTGCCATCATCCTGATCGGGTTGGTTATTGCAGGATTGCTCTAAGAGCGCTTGTCTGCCCCTGCGAAAGCCAGATATATTGCGTTCATGGCAGCTGCAAAACGTATCCGACCTTTAGACCTATTCACCCAAGACGAGTGGCAGCATGTTTCGCGGCGCTCCGACCTTTTGGGGCTTGGCGCCGTCTTTCACGCATGGATCGTTATTGGCCTCTCAATCGCCGCTGCGATCTGGCAGCCTTGGCTGATCATTATCGCAATTCCCATCATCGGCGCTCGGCAACTCGGGCTGACGGTGCTGATGCACGAAGCCGCGCATGGGGGACTAAGTCAAAATGCGAGCCTGAACAGTTTCTTCGGCCACTGGCTATCTGGTGCGCCATTGGGGGGCAGTTTGAAAGCTTATCGCGATTACCACCTGCAACATCATAAGTATGCGCAACAAAAGGAGGATCCGGACCTGATCCTGTCAGCGCCGTTTCCGATCACCAAGATTTCGCTGCGCCGCAAGATCGTTCGCGATCTGACCGGGCAGACTTTCTACAAGCAGCGCTCCAATCAGTTCGCGAACGCTTTAGGCATCGGTATTCGAAACAACAAAGGCGCAGAGAATCGCTCTCAGTCTGCACGCGAGGCCGTTATTCCGTTCCTGCTAACAAACGTGGTTATCTTTCTCACGCTCGCGCTGCTGGGGCATTGGTGGGCGTTTTTTGTGCTTTGGTTGCTACCGATGGCGACATGGATGCAAATGATTACGCGCCTTCGCAATATTGCTGAGCATGCTGTGGTGCCAGATCATGATGATCCTATGCGTCATGCTCGTACCACGCGGGCAAACCTGTTTGAGCGGGCTTTACTCGCGCCTTACTGGGTGAACTATCATTGTGAGCACCATATGTTTATGCACCTGCCCTGTTACCGCCTGCCAGAAGCACACCGTCTTTTGACGCAAAAAGGTATTACCGATCGTATGGAAGTTCAGACCGGATATCTCAGCGTGTTACAGGCCGCTTCCAGCAAACCATTCCTGCCAGCTGCGGCACAAGGATAATGACATGACCCTGCATATTGAAATGGTCTCTGATCTTGTTTGCCCTTGGTGTTGGGTGGGCCTGCGCCGCCTGAACAGTGCAATTGCGCTTGTGCCAGAGTTGGATGTTGAAATCCTGTTCCGACCATTTGAACTGGATGGAACAATTCCAGCAGGTGGCACGGACTACAAGTCCTATATAAAGGCGCGGTTTGGCTCAGATCAGAGCAAAGACCGTGCGAACAGTATGCGCGATGCCTTGATACAATATGGGCTGGATGAAGGTATCCCATTTGAGTTTGATCGCATCACCCGGCGGCCGAATAGTTTTAACGCACATCGTCTGATCCGATGGGCGCAAGGACAAGATCTGGCGATGGAAATGAACGAAAGCCTGTTTGAGGCTTACTTCTCTAAAGGTCTCGACATCGGGGACCATGAGACGCTTGTCACGCTTGCGGCCAAGGTTGGACTCGATCCAAATATAATCTCTGACTTACTGGCCAGTGACGCGGATGTAGACACCACACGCGGCGAGCAAGACTTGTTTCGCCAGATGGGTGTTTCAGGCGTTCCAACTTTCATTGCGCATCGCCAGATCGCCGTTCAAGGCGCGGAAAGTGCAGAAAAGATCGCACGCTTTTTAGAGACAGCAGCAGCGCAAATGCCGCAAGAAAAGCCGATGGCAGGGGTTAGCTAAGTTGTAGCTCCACGAGTTTCTTATAGACCCCGTCTTTAGCCATCAGATTGGCATGAGAGCCTGTCTCAACGACGCGGCCATCTTCGATAACAATAATCCGATCAGCCGAGCGCACCGTGGAGAGCCTATGCGCAATAATCAGTGTGGTGCGATCCTTAGCGAATTTGGCAAGCGCAGCCTGAACCTTCGCTTCGCTCTCTGCGTCGAGGGCAGAGGTCGCTTCATCGAGCAATAGGATCGGCGCGTCGCGTAGGATCGCTCTGGCAAGCGCCACGCGCTGTCTTTGGCCGCCTGACAAGTTACGACCCATTTCCCCTGCAGGTGTTTGATAGCCCTCGGGTAGGCTTTCTATGAAGGCGTGTGCGTTAGCGGCCTTGGCGGCAGTCTCAATCTCGCTCTGCGCTGCACCTAATCGGCCAAGCTCTATATTCGCGCCAATCGTATCATCAAAGAGTGATGTATCCTGTGAGACCAGCGCGGTCTGCATGCGTAAGGTCGCGCCAATCAGGTCTTTGATATTGTGACCATCCAAGTGTACCGCCCCTGCAGAAACGTCATAGAGGCGCAGGATGAGGTTAAACAAAGTCGATTTACCCGCCCCGCTTGGACCGACGATTGCCACCGTTTCGCCAGGCTGAATGCTTAAGCTAATATCCTTGAGGGCCTCTGTGCCATCAGGATAGCTGAAAGCTACGTTTTCGAATGAGAGCGCGCCTTGAGCGTTCTCTAGATGGATCGCATCTTTCGGGTCCGCGATCATAGAACTTGCATCTGTAATCTCAAATACACGGTCAGCCGCAGCGGCGCCTTCTTGAGCGACAGCATTCAAAGTCCCCAAAGCACGAACCTCAGGTGAGGCAACTCCTATCATTGCAATGATCGCAACGAAGTTTGGAATTGAGGAATCGCCAGTGCTGATTCGCCACGCGGTAATCCCCAACACGGTTATGATCGCCAAACCGCCAGCAATTTCCAGGATCGGATCGACCGCAGCTTTGTCCGTTAGAACCTTAAGGAATAAGCGAGAGCGTTCTACAAAGCCTTTTTTAGCACGATCTTTTTGGTAATCTTCCAGCCCATACGCTTTAATCACACGCATCGACTGAAAGCCTTCGGAAAGCAGTGCCGTAACTTCGCCGACTTGCTTCTGCGCCGTTTTTGCGCGCTTCCGAACCCGGTTGCCAAGCCCTATCACAGGCCCGAAGGCGAGCGGATAAGCGATCAGTAAAAGCAACGTCAATTGCCAATCAATAATCAGCATCACGATCAGTGCACCAATAACAGTTAGAACGCCTTTGGTCAGATTATTGGCCAGTCTAAGGCCGGCGTCCCTTAAGGCGTTCACATCATTGATAAAACGACTGACATATCCACCAGATGCATCTTCGCCAATTCTGGCGAAGTCACCATCCGTCAAATGTTCAAATTGGTCTGATTGCACATCAACAATCACACGCTGCACGCCTGTATTATTGAGTAAGGTCATGGCGTACAGCGACACCGCTCTCAGCACGACCATGACCCCAATGATCGCGATAAAAACCCAGGTTTCCCCAGAAACAGCTGCAATGCCAGACTTTGAGCTTTCTTCAAGCGCTTCCAGGGTTTCAAGGACACGTTTGATCAACCAGCCATAGGAGGACACGGAAAGCGCTGTGATGACCGCCATTAGCGTCCCACCCGCAAACCATTTCCAGTGCGGTGTAAAGCGTGCCCTTATCAGTCTGAAAAGACTGTTTGCCTTGTTATCCTTGGCAGTCTTAGACGTGATGGTGATCACCTGTTTCAGGGTCGAGCAGCTTGTGCGCGTGGAGGATGAAGTAGCGCATCTCGGCGTTATCTACAGTGCGCTGCGCGGCGCCCTTCCAGGCATCATAGGCGTCTTTATAGTTTGGAAAAGCGCCAACAAAGTCGATCTTCTTGAGATCTTCAAACTCGACTTCGGTGACGTCTTTCAACTCGCCGCCGATGACGATGTGGAGAAGTTGTTTGTGGTCTGTCGTTTCGCTCATGCTTTTGCGCTCCGTACTCTTTGTTTGCTCATATGGGCGAACCGTCCAATTCGGATCGGGCAAGCGCACCCCTTTGACGCGGGCTGATAACAGGGAATGCAGGCGTTTTCCAGCCGCAAGCAGACTTCTTTGTGCAGGCTCACCTCGATTGAACAAATATGGTTCCCCAAGGTGGGTCGTGGCGCGCCCCCCGGCTTCAGCTACGATAAGCGAGCCAGCCGCCAAATCCCAATCAGATTTCCGCCATAGCGTGAGGGCCGCGTCCCAGCGCCCGGAAGCCACCCAGCACATCCGAATCAGGGTGGCGTTCGGCTTTGGCTTGGCGAGTTCCATTTTAGGCCAGGGCACAGGCCAGGCCGGATGAGTCAGCATGCCTTCATTGGTAATGATTCGGCAGCCTTCTTCGCAATGACAATCGCTAACGGTGATCTTTTCATCGTTGAGAAAAGCGCCGCCGCCCAAATGCGCTTTATACGTCTCCTCAAGCAGCGGTGCATGAACGACACCGGCGCGTGCTACCCCTCTTTCCAACACCCCTATTCCGATGCACCAATAAGGCTGTTGCTTCATAAAAGCGCGCGTTCCATCAATTGGGTCCACAACCCAAACTCGAGCTGCGGCACGCGTCTCATTGTCGAGCGCGGTCTCCTCCGACAGCCAGCCATAATCAGGCCGCGCTGCCATTAAGCGGTCCCGGATCAGTTGGTTCACTGCAAGATCGGCTTCAGTGACAGGATGACCCTTGGCCTTATCCCAGGATTTCACATCAGGACGATTATAGAACTTTAGGGCGAGTTCGCCGGCCTCAAAAGAGACCGCACTTAAGATTTCAAGATCCTGTTTGTCCCGCTCACTCCCCGGCAATAGACATATCCTCAACCAAGATGGACGGAGCATCTCTGGTGCCGCGGAGTTCAAGATCGGAAGCTGGAATGAGGCGCGCGAACATGGATGGAAGATCGCCAGCAATTGTCACCTCAGAGACCGGATGCTGGATTTCCCCATTTTCAAACCAGAAGCCTGCAACACCAACTGAATAGTCACCAGTATTGGCATTGATGGATGGGCCGAACATGTCCGTGACCAAGAGGCCTTTTCCGACATCGCTCATAAGTTCGGCCGGGCTTCTCGCTCCCGCTTCGATATAAGCATTAGAAACACCAACACCCGGAGCATTTCCAAAACCGCCGCTGGCATATCCGTTTGGTGTCATGTCTAGCTGTTTGGCAGACGCACCATTGAGGAGCCAGCGGGTAAGGACGCCGTTCTCAACTAGATAATGCTTTGCCACTGCCCTGCCCTCACCATCATGCGCCCGGCTGCCCATGCCTCTGGCACGGAACGGGTCGTCGATGATGTTTATATGGCTGGCAAAGACTTGCTCACCAAGCTTGTCCTTTAAGTAGGACACACCGCGAGCAACACTCGGGCCACTAATGGCGGAGAGATATGCGCCAATCAGGCTGCCTGCAACGCGGCGATCATAGATGACGGCGGCAGTTTGGGTTTTGACTTTACGAGGCCCAAGGCGGCGCACGGCGCGCTCGCCGGCAATACGCCCAATTTCCTCGGCTGAGGGGCGGTCCACTAAACGTCGAACAGAGCGGCTTTCATAATCGCGCTCCATAGCGCCCTCGCGTTCGGCGACGACCGCCAAACCCAACCCTGTCGATCCGCTTTGACGATGGGCAGAGAACCCATTGCTGGCCGCAACCCAGCGTTCACTTGTGCTCCAGCCGTTGCCGCAGCTAGAGATTTGTTTGACCCCTTCGATTTCGAGGGCTGCAGCTTCCGCTTCGATGGCGTCGCGTTCAAGTATATTTGATGCGATCTCACCATCACCAGAGACGTCCAACTCAGGCAGAGACTGTGTGAGGTCAGACCGAGGCGCCAGCCCGCAATATGGATCCTCTGGAACGACTTTGGCCATCGCGACGCAGCGTTCAGCCAAGACCGAAAGTCCGGTTTCGGAAATATCAGAGCCTGAAACTGAAGCTTGCTGCTTTCCGAATAGACAGCGCAGCGCAACGCCTTGCGACTCAGACCGTTCGATCCCTTCCAGCTTGCCGTCTCTCACCTCAAGGCTGACGCCTTCAGAGCGGCCATATGCGGCATCTGCTTCACTGGCGCCAGCGGCGAGGCAAGTATCGATGAGTTTTGAGAGAAGAAGTTCAGGAGAAGTGTCTGGTTTTGTCATTCTTCCCATTTAGAGATGCGGCTGGCTCCTGCATAGCCCCGAATGCTGACATCCCTTGACCTCCAACGCCAAGAGCCGCACATCGCTTCGCATGGCAGAGATTAAACCTATTCACATTATTGGCGGCGGTATGGCCGGGTCCGAGGCGGCCTGGCAGGCGGCGAGTATGGGCGTGCCCGTTATTCTGCATGAGATGCGCGGCGTTAAACCGACAGAGGCGCACCAGACGACGAGCCTAGCAGAACTTGTCTGCTCTAACTCGTTTCGTTCCGATGACCACGCTTTGAACGCGGTTGGTGTCTTGCATCAGGAGATGCGGCTTGCCGAAGGTTTGATCATTCCAACGGCCGACAAGCATCAGGTTCCTGCTGGTAGCGCCCTGGCGGTTGACCGTGACGGCTTTGCTGAAGCCGTGACGGCTAAACTTGAAGCACATCCGCTGGTCACGATCATACGTGAAGAAGTGACTGGCCTGCCACCAGAAGAGTGGGACAGCGTGATTATCGCAACCGGGCCTTTGACATCCATTCCCCTGGCTGAAGCTATTCGGGCACATACAGGCGAGGATGATCTTGCCTTCTTTGATGCGATTGCCCCGATCGTCTACTTAGATAGCGTTGATATGAGCAAAGCGTGGCGCCAAAGCCGGTATGATAAGCCCGGCCCGCATGGTGAGATTGACGCTTACATCAACTGCGCCATGGACGAGCAGCAATATAATGCCTTCCTTGATGCCTTGATCGGCGGTGAGAAGACTGAGTTTAAGGACTGGGAAAAGAGCACGCCGTATTTTGAAGGCTGTCTGCCCGTCGAGGTTATGGCCGAACGCGGACGGGAAACGCTGCGGTTCGGGCCGATGAAGCCGGTTGGCCTGACCAATCCTCACAACCCAACTGTCAAAGCTCATGCTATTGTGCAGCTGAGGCAAGACAATGCGCTCGGGACGCTGTGGAATATGGTCGGGTTTCAGACCAAGCTTAAATATGGTGCACAAGCAGATGTCTTCCGGATGATCCCCGGTTTAGAGCATGCAGAGTTTGCTAGACTTGGTGGAATACATAGGAATACATTCCTAAATTCGCCGAAACTTTTAGATAACAATCTTCGCTTGAAGTCGCTGCCACGGATTAGATTTGCCGGGCAGATCACCGGCGTTGAAGGCTATGTTGAAAGTGCGGCCATGGGTCTACTCGCAGGTCGGTTTGCGGCGGCTGAGCGTCTTGGACTCACTTTGTCGCCGCCCCCGGAAACAACTGCGCTCGGCGCGCTTGTGAAACATATCACCGGTGGGCATCTGGAAGGTAAGGCGACTTTCCAACCGATGAACATCAATTTTGGACTATTCCCTGCGCCCGAAGATGGAACTGTTCCGACTAAGGACGAGCATGGCAAGCGCTTGCGCGGTAAAGATAAAGGGCGGGCTAAGAAGCGTGTCCAAGCCAAAACTGCTCTTGCGCATACAGAGGCTTGGCTCGCGTCTCAGCAGAAGACTTTGGTTGCTGCCGAGTGATTAAGCTAACTTGGCTTTGATCGCTTCGTAGACGCGCCCGATATTCTCATGCTCGCGGTGTGGCTTCCACTGCATAACGCTACAAAAGCCGCATGTCAGGAACAACGTGATGTCAGCAATGGTAAACCGGTCGACAGCCAGCCAGTTGCGGCTCTCTAAATGTGCATCCAATCGTTTAGCAAACTTACGAGCGCTTTGTTCAGCCTTCTGACCAGCCTCTGGCAATTGCGGGTTTTCAAGCGGGGCCATCATCGGATGAGTGTTGCGAAACCATTGCGCAAACGGGGCCATCATAAGCATCTCGATGCGGCGATCCCACATCTCGATCATCGCCTTTTCCTTCGCGTCTTCGCCCATCAGATTTGGCTCGGGGAAGAGGTTTTCAAAATAGGTGCATATAGCGCGGCTCTCTGTGATGGACGTGCCATCATCCAGCACAAGCACAGGCACCTGAGAAAAGGGAGACAACTCTCGATACTCAGCTGATTTATGCTCGCCTTTCATGATCGAAATCTCAACAATTTGTACCGCATCCAGTTTTCCTTTGGCTTTGAGGAAATTGAACGTCCGTTCGGGATTCACAGCGCGGCGGGCATGGTAGAGCTTCATAATGGCGTTTCCTGATTTCTATTTGAATTGCTTTTTTAGGCCGACCGTTACGTTGAGCGCTTCCCCCGGGAAATAGCGCTCACTACCAAACGCAAAGTCAGCCCGGTCCGCATAGGTAGCATCGAAAAGATTACGGATGATGATATAAGCTTCAAGAGTTTCGGAAACATCGTGACTGCCCCGTAGATTGGCAACGATGTGTCCTGGATAATCCTCAGTATTTGCTGGATTTGTGAAATACTCTCCGACATATTCGGCAGAGAAAGTCAGACGGTTTTTTTCTGTCGGTAGCCATGTCATGGCAAGGTCAGCGAGCCATTCTGGCGCTGTATCAATCTGATTACCATTGGTGATGACCTCGGACCCATTATTAACTGCCCGGTCAAATGTATAGATTTGATCAGACCAACTCAGGCTGGCTGAGAGTTCAAATATGTCGCTCATCAGCCAGTTTGCAGCTGCTTCAATCCCCTGATGCCGCGTTGAGCCATCAACTACGTTCAGGCCATTCGCATCCCGGAAAAAGAAATTCTCTTTGTCAGCCGTATAGGCCGCAATGTCGAAGACAATATCGCCGCCAAGCGCGGATCCTCGCGCACCAACCTCGAAGCTATCGAGTGTCTCTACGTCGATCTGTGCGGCAGTTTGAAGGGATTGTAGTCTATACAAGTCGCTGGCCTGTGGAGCGCGGCTACCACGCGCATAATTGGCGTAGAGGCTGACTTGCTCTGACGCTTCGTATACCAGGCCGAGTTTAGGCGTCACAAAATCAAAATCGTCAGTGCGGTCGGCCGGAACGTTGAAGCGGCCATTTATCCCCGCAGGCGCATCCGTACTGTAATCGAACCTATGAGATTCGGCGCGCAGGCCTGTCAGTAAGGTGAGTTTGTCAGTTGCTCTCCAATCAAGTTCGCCCCACAGCGCGCCAACAGCCGTATCGACCGTGTAGTCATAGTGCAGACCTTGCGGGAAGCGTGTATCGCCAGGAAAGAAGCCAAAAGGTTCAGGCTGGCTTTCGCGCAGATAGCCCGATGCCAGATCCACATCGGCGCCGACGCGCCAGATAAGGTCATCGCTCGCCTCGCGCTCAAAGCGCAGCATTGTTCCAAGGCCTGTATGGCCATTCTTTTCAAAGCCCTTGTAAGGCAGGAAGTGCTGACGAAAATCCATCTGCTGGGTTCGCAGAAAGGGAGTGAGGCTAAATGTGCCGTCAAACATCTCTCGCTCTAATCGGATAGCGCCGCGCGCGGACCAAGCATCGCGATAAGCCAACGGATCATCATTGGCACGGGCAATGTCGCGGTCTTCATAGGAGTCAGGGCCTTGGATAAAGTCCCCCGTCTCCTGCTCAAGGTGTGAGGCCGATCCCCATGCTGTAATGTTCCAGCCCTTCAACACGGTCTCTACCGTACCCGACCCTTTGAGTTGAAACAGGCCTGTATTGTCACGCCATCCATTGTCTTTCTGGATTGAGAGCGAGGCCCGGCCAAGATAGCCTTGGTCATAAATCGCGTCCGCTTTGTAGCGTCCGAGACTGCCATAGGACGCGCGTACTTCTTTAAGCGACTGACCGCTTGGTGTTGCTAGAATCACGTTCACAAGCCCGTGCACAGCATTGGAGCCATATTTGGCTGACCCTGGACCTCTGACGACTTCAAGTGCCTCGGCGGTCTCATGGTGAGGCTCTAGCAGCATATTCACATTGCCAAAGGCGGGGGAGCGCGTCGGCACACCATTTTCAAGGATCAGGAATGACCCCTGCCCTGCGCCACCGGTTAGTACGGGGGAGCGAATTGCGATTAGGTGTTCCTGCCCGGAATTGGTGTGGATATTGACGCCGGGCAGCGTGTTTAGCAGCTCCGCCGGATGGTCGACTGCAAGGGTTTCTATAGTGGCAGAGTTGAGTATAGACGTTGCGCCAGCTGCGGCCGGGCTACGGTCTCCAAACGTCGTGATCTTACTTAGGATGCGGCTTTTACGCTCCGGACAGAATGGAGAGCTCTCACCGGGTGATAAGCCGCGTTTTTCAAGGCAAGCTTCTTGCGCGGCAAGAATGTCTCTCTGTTCGTCTTCATAGGCCAACTGGGCATGCGCGCTGAGACAAGCAGCAGCGCTCAGCGCAGCAGCAGAGACGATTCTGAACATAAAGACTTAACTCCCGAAAAAGAGTGTCGCAGGTAAAGCCCCAACTATGGCTCCGGATAAACAAGTTGCAAGTGTTCCTGCGATCAAGGTTTTCCAGGCTAATTCAAGAAACGTCGTCCGACGCGAAGGTTCTATGATCGAGAGCCCGCCAATCAGAATGCCGATCGAGCCGAAGTTGGCAAAGCCGCAAATGGCGTGAGCTGTGATCATACTGGTTCGCGGCGAAAGCCCCTCACCGCCCTCACCTGCTAATTGCAGGAAGGCGACAAATTCGGTGAGCACAGTCTTGATCCCGATAAGAGATCCAGATTGGGCTGCTTCACCCATGGGTACGCCGACCATGTACATGATCGGGGCAAACAGCCAGCCGAGGATGCGCTCAATCGAGAGCGGCGCCCCCATGACATCAGGTGCTGCGCCCAAGCCTGCATTCACGAGATAAAGCAGCGCAAATGCCGCGATCAGCATTGTAACGATGTTCGCCAGGATTTTGAGGCCATCAGAGGCCCCTGTCGCAAAGGCATCCATTGTCGACTCATACTCAAAGTCTGGCTCATGCGCGCGTAGCTTCTCATCTACGGTCTCAGGGATCATGACGAGCGCCAAAGCGACGGCGGCCGGCGCAGCGATGAGCGACGCGGCAAGCAATTGTCCCAGCGCGTTTGGCAAGACGTCTTGCAAGAAGACGCCGTAAAGCACGAGCACGCTGCCTGCGACTGTCGCAAACCCAGTAACCATCAGGATGAAAATCTCTGAGCGGGTCATGCCCTTGATATAGGGCTTCACCAGAACCGGAGCCTCGGTCATGCCCATAAAGACGTTGGCAGAGACGGCGAGCGATGTCGCGCCACCAAGCCCCATGCCTTTACGGAAGATGAAGGCGAACCCTTTGGTGATCCAGCGCAGGATATGCCAGTGCCATAGGATCGCTGAGAGCGCCGCAACAACGATAATCAGCGGAAGCAAGTGAACCGCGAATATCGGTCCCGGATTGCCGGTTAAGTTCTCCCAGCCGGCTTGCGTTCCGAATGTTTCGCCAAAGACGAAGGATGTTCCGTATGCCGTTGCTGCAATCAAACTGTCCACGACGATGTTTGCCGCAAATAGCGCCTCCCGGATGACGGGAACTCCAAACAGGATCAAAGCGAATACGAATTGCATTGCGACCGCACCCAGCACGATCTTCCATGGGAAGGCTTTTCTGTTGCTCGAAAGCCCCCAGGCAATCGCAAAGATCATAATTATGCCCAACAGGGCCCGCGCATTGTCCCAACCCCATTCCATACTACAGCCTCACATTGTTTCATTTATAGGCTTAACAGGCCTGAACGGCATGAAAAGTGTACCAAGGCAGTGCATAGACTATGGTATGCGATTTGCGTAGCGAAGCCATAGTCTAATAATCAGAATGAACGGTGCTGGGTCATGAAATTGAACAATCTGCAAGCCCTTCGCGCGATTGCTGCGATGATGGTCTTCTTCCTGCACTTACATGATGTCGAAGCAAAATATGGTGGTTCAGACGTTCAGCTGCTGGGATCATGGACCGAAGTTGGCGCATGGGGCGTTGATTTATTCTTCGTCCTCTCTGGTTTTGTCATGATGCTTGTCACAATGGACAAAAAGGGCAGCGCAAGTCTGAGCTGGAACTTTCTGTATGCGCGTGTGACGCGGATTTACCCGCTTTGGTGGGCCTGCTTCGGAGCTTTGCTCATATTCTGGTTCATCGCCCCGGAACTGGTTTATGGGGGCAAGCACACCGATCCGCCGATCTTAAAAGACTTCTTTTTGATCATTCACGATAGCTCACCGTTGCTGGAGACCGGCTGGACCCTGCGTCATGAGCTTTACTTCTACGTTGTGTTTGGCGCGATGTTGTTTTTTCCGATCAATCTGTCGATGCGATTGGTGACCCTCGCCTTCTGGTTAGGTGTGATTGTTCTGGCCAATCTTGTTTTGACACTTGATGCTGGAACATTGTTGGGACTCGCAGTGCACCCAATGACGCTGGAATTTATCGGAGGGGCCTTTGCCGCCTGGATCTGGCACAAGACGAAGGGTGCATTTGGGTTCAGCGCTCTGTTGCTAGGGCTAACCTGGTTCTTCCTTGGTGGCGCGGTCATGCTGATACAGCCTGATCCGGGCATTACGGGCACAAGTCCCTTTATTGATGACTGGTTCAGAGTGCTGACCATGGGCCCATCAGCCATTCTGATTGTTTACGGCGCAGCGGCTCTTGAGCTTAAAAACAAAATCAAGGCTGAAGGATTGTTCGTGAGCATTGGCGACTGGTCTTACTCTCTCTACCTCACGCATATGCTGACGCTGAATGCCCTTGGCATCATATGGGGACGGATGGCGCACCCGAGCCTGTATGACAATCTCATCGCCCTACCAGCGATCATCGTGATCTGTATCGCCGTCTCCTGGATTTCGTATCGCGTGGTTGAGCGGCCTAGTCTTAGGCTAACCCGCGCCCTTGTCTCAAAGCCAAGAGCACCCGCACCCGCTTAAACTGCGATTTACCAGATATGCCGCAGTGCCAGCGCTTGACGTTTACGTGAGCGTCTGGTGCAAGACGTTCGCACTCGCACAAATTTTGTAGTCTTCAGGAGATACAACCATGTCAGACATCCGTTTCGATGATCGCGTCGCAATTGTAACTGGATCAGGCGGCGGTCTGGGTCGTCAGCACGCGCTTGAGCTTGCTCGCCGCGGCGCCAAAGTCGTGATAAACGATCTCGGCGGCTCTATGGATGGCACAGGCGACAATTCTGACGCTGCCCTTGCCGTCGTCGAAGAAATCAAAGCAATGGGCGGTCAAGCCATTGCAAACGGGTCTTCTGTAGCCGACGAAGCGGGCGTTGAGAAAATGATCGCTGATACGATGCAGGAATTTGGCCGCATTGATGTAATCATCGCCAATGCGGGTATTCTGCGCGACAAGTCATTCTCCAAGATGACGGTTCAGGATATTGACCTGGTCCTCGACGTTCACCTTCGCGGTACATTCCTGCCCGTACACGCCGCTTGGAATATTATGAAAGAGCAGAATTACGGCCGGATTGTCGTAACCACCTCTTCTACAGGCCTTTACGGTAACTTTGGACAAGCCAATTACGGCGCTGGCAAGCTTGGCGTTGTTGGCATGATGAACACGCTGAAAATTGAAGGGGCCAAGAATAACATTAAGATCAATGCCGTTTGCCCAATCGCAGCGACACGGATGACTGAAGGCCTCATGCCACAGGCCATGCTGGACAACCTTAAACCAGAATATGTCACGCCAGGCGTCATGAACTTGGTCAAAGAAGATGCCCCAACCGGCATGATTCTGTCAGCCGGGGCTGGTGCGTTCTCGATGGCTCAAATCGTTGAGACCAATGGCGCCTTTGTTGGCCAAGGTGAAGCGCTCACAGCCGAAGCCGTAGCGGCGAAATGGGGCGAAATCACCGATACAGCGACCCAAACCCACTTTGATTCGGGCTCCGGTCATGGCGGAAACATCTTCGCACGTCTTCAGGAAGCCGCTGCAAAAGCTTAATTTTGCAACACTTAATTTGAAAATACTAGAAACCAGCGAGCGCCTATAGCCTCGCTGGTTTTTATTATTTATGTAGAGCCATGGGACTAAAGGGGAGTACCATGAGACTTTTTGTTCTAATGGCCGCTGCAACAGCATTGATTGCAGCCTGTGGCACCAATGAAACCGAAGATACAACGCCTCCGGTAGAAACACCCGCTGTTGAAAGCGAGGTTGTTGAGGACGTGATTCCAGTGCTGGATGTTGCTGGTGAAACGTGTGGCGGGATCACAGCGATCCAATGCCCCTCTGACTATTACTGCCAGCAAGAGGCCGGGCAATGCCTTGAGGTTATGGACGGCGCTGGGACTTGCCAGCTTAAACCTGAGGTTTGCACGCAGGAATATGCACCCGTCTGCGGCTGTGATGGACAAACCTACTCCAATGCGTGTGAAGCGGCAGCCGCTGGTGCCAGCATTGCGATTGAAGGCGAATGCCTAAGCCCGGATACGCAATAGCTACAGTAAGTGAGCTACACCATCTGAAAGTAGCGGCGCGCGGTCCGGCATCGGTTCGTCGCTAATTTCTTTTGTGGCGCTAACGGTACGCAGAATTTGTTTGCTATCTGAGCCCTCAAGCGGGGTGGCGAGCAATCCATCTTTCGCAAGCTGCTCAATCAGTATGGACGGTATTGTCTTCACAGCGCCAGAAAGGAGAATGCGGTCATAGGGCCCATGCTCCAATAGCCCGTCTAGGCCGTTTCCATGCTTAATCGTAACATTATCAACTTTCAGCTCGGTTAGGCGCTCTCGTGAAGCCGTCACAAGTCTATCATAGCGCTCAATGCCGTAAACATGACGGCTAATCTGGCTAAGTAGAGCTGCGGTATAGCCGCTGCCAGAGCCTATCAGGAGGACACGCTCTTCCTTGCCGGGCGAAACGTTCAAGGCGCGCAGCAAGCAAGCCGTTACAATTGGACGAGGTATCGTCTGACCGCATAGAATCGGTAGGGCGCAGTCCTCTGCAGCCATGGCAGCGAGGCTGGGTGATACAAACACGCCGCGGTCTACCGTTTCTAGTGCGGTCAAAACTCCATCATCTGTTATACCTTGGCGTCGCAGGGATAAAACCAGCCTTGCAGCGCTAAAAGGATCAGGGATTAGGTCGGCCATGTATTTCGCATTTCTGCGAGAAAAGCCTCGTGCGTCAAGTCCACGTGCAGCGGAGATACAGAGATGTAACCATCATAGATCGCGCGCAAATCTGTCCCTTCGTCCGGGTTCGAGAGTTTGCCGCGATACCCGATCCAGTAATAGGCATTTCCGCGTAGGTCTTCTCGTCCTTCTGTCCGAATGATTCGCTCATCGCGAAAGCCTTGGCGGGTCATGCGCACACCTTGAACTTCATCAGGGGCACGGTCAGGGAAGTTGACGTTGAGGACTAAATCATCCGGCCACCCCTTATCTATCAAAGGCTTGAGCACCCGAGCGCCCCACTTTGTTGGGGTTTCCCAAGGGCAGGATTGCGGGTTTTGAAAGCCTTTGGACTGGCTGAGCGCAATGGATGGCACCCCGTGCTGCATGCCGAACAAGGCTGCGGCAATCGTGCCGGAAAACGTCGTGTCTTCAGCGATGTTTTGCCCGGCATTTACGCCGGATAGAATAAGGTCTGGCCGTTCCGGCATAAGCTCATCCAGCGCGATCAAGACGCAATCACTGGGCGTTCCGTTTACGGCGTAACGCTGCGGCGCTAGCTCCCGAACGCGAACAAACTCGGTCAGGGAGATGGCTCTGCCTTTACCAGACTGTTCCAACTCTGGCGCGACAATCCAAATGTCATCGCTCAGCTGTCTTGCAATGTGTTCAAGCACCTCGAGACCGGGCGCATTGATGCCGTCATCGTTTGTGAGGAGAATTCTCATTAAACCTTGTATCCCGTTGCAATCGCTACAGCTCTGCCGAGGTTCAGCATACGAACCTATGTATATCCGTTTGCACTATGCCAGGTCATATTGCCAACCCTATAAAGGCGTCTTTTCTAATATCCGACTAGAGCGTGATAGGGGTTTATCAGCAGAGGGCCATACCTATTTCGACTGATTTCGGCGAAGATGCATCCAATACCTGAGCGAGAAGCACTTCGCTGCGAACATCTTCAGTCGACACTCGATCATACAGCGTATCCCACTTTTCTGATGCAATAGGGGCAGAAAACATTGTTTCAGCCACTTTACGGGCATTCCGTCTCAAAGCCTTCATTTCGTAGGGGTGGTTTAGATAGTGCTCCAGCCGCACCACAGCAGTCGAGGCGAGCCTCTCTACCTCTTCGGTAAAAACCTTTGCGTAATAGGCTTTGTTACGGTCGGCATGCGGCGGCCCGGCCCAATCCCCAATCCCATTGCGATCCAAGTGCAAAACAATGGCGTTATAACCGTCTTTCGTAAATTCAGGTAGGGCGCAGATATCCGTGACAATGGATGGTGTGTGTTCAGCCATAGCCTCAATCACTGAGAAGCCAAACGTATCGGCAAAAGTCGGCAACAGACAGAAGTGTGAACGCCCCAGAAGGGCGCGCGCTTCAACATTAGGTAGCGCACCGAAAGAGGTCACATTCGGTAAATCCAGTAGTTTTAAATATCGCTCGAAGTAGCCATCCTGTACTGGATCTGTCCAAATACGCCCGCCAACTTCCAGTGAAGATACGATGTTTACGTAGATTGGAATATTCTTCTCGTGGGCTATTTCAGCAATACGTACGGCGACGCAGCCGCCCTTACGTGCGAAATGAGCACCAAGAAAAGTCAGGACCAGACCATCAGTCTTGTCTAGAGACAAACGATCCTCATCGGGTCCGAGCATAACGCTCGGATGTCTCACCATAAACTTGTGCTCAACGTGCTCAAGGCGTCCGCGTTCAGTCTGGTTTTGTATCAGATTTCGATTGGCAAAGTGAGACATCCCAATAATCCGGCGACACTTATTGCTTTCAATGCGGGCTTGTATCGCTTTTACGATGGCTGAATCCCTCGGCATACCATAGCGCCGAGGCACGCCGCTCTCGTGAGAGATTATGAACTTTCCGCTGATTAACGGTACCCGATTCATGACGTGAACCAAGTCCGTCCCGATCCGTGGGCGCATCAAAGTGAAGCCGTCAAAGCTAGGGTTCAGATAGTTGAAAGGGAGAAATGAGACGCGCTTTAGGTCATGGCGAGTCAGGCGCGGGGTATTGAACTCAGTTTGATAGCGATCCCTGAGGACTGTAATTTTTAAAGCAGGCTCAGCCATTTCCATTGCCCTTGATCATGCTTTGAGCCTTTGCCTCAAAGTCTAACTCATATTGGTTTTCGCCCAATCGAAAGCAATATTTATACCGCTGTCGAAATCACTTTCAATCCGCCCATATAGGGCTGGAGAACTTCGGGAACCGTGATGGAGCCATCTTCGTTTTGATAGTTCTCAAGCACCGCAACAAGGGTGCGCCCAACCGCCAGTCCAGAGCCGTTTAGCGTGTGGACGAATTGCGGTTTTGGTTTGGGATTCTCGTCGGTTTTCTGCGGGCGCCAGCGGGCGGCCATGCGGCGGGCCTGAAAGTCACCGCAATAAGAGCAGGAACTGATTTCGCGATACGTGTTCTGGCTCGGCAACCAGACCTCAAGG
>CAZGVG010000011.1:0-41207 GCA_964528975.1 uncultured Hyphomonas sp. | reverse complement strand
GATCCAGATACTGCAATTTACTGTACAGGTATTATTAACTCCTAATACTCGACCCGCTCCAGGAACAGCCCGTCCGGGGGGGCGACGGGGCCGCATTTGGTGCGGTCGCGGGCCTCTAGGATGTCGGCGATCCAGTCTTCGCCCTGCGCGCCGCGTCCAATTTCCACCAGACTGCCAACCATGGAACGGACCTGTTTGTGCAGGAAGCTGCGCGCCTCAACCGTAATCTCAAGCGTCTCCCCATAACGGGCGACATTGATCTTGTTCAGCGTTTTAACCGGGGTCTTGGCTTGGCATTCAGTGTCGCGGAAGGTTGAGAAATCATGCTGGCCGATCAGGATCTGCGCCGCCCGGTCCATGGCGTTAGCATCAAGTTGCACAGGAACGCGCCACGCCACGCCGCGATCAAAGGTCAGGCCAGCACGGCGATTAATGATGACATAGCGATAGGCGCGGTGGGTCGCATCAAACCGGGCGTGCCAGTCGTCTGAAACCTCTTCAGCGGCGATCACCTGAACCGGGTGCGGGCGGATGTGGAAGTTCAGGGCGTCAGGAATTTTACGGATCGGACGCGGGGTTTGCAGGTCGAAATGCGCCACCTGCCCTGTTGCATGGACACCCCGGTCGGTGCGACCAGCGCCTTGAACAATGACCGGCGCGCCGTCGAGGCTTGAGGCCGCTTCCTCCAACGCTTGCTGCACCGAGGGGTGGGCCTCTTGCCGCTGCCAACCAAAATAAGGGCGGCCATCATATTCGATGGTGATCTTGTAGCGCTGCATCAGGTGAACTGAGCGCCTTCCGGCACAGGCAGGCCGCGCAGAATGTCCGCTGCGTCCATGACTTTTGCGCCAGGCTTTTGCGCTTTCAGTAGGCGTACCGCGCGGCCATCACCGCCCTGAACGAGCAGCTCATCATCAAGAAGTGCGCCGGGTTTGGCGTCAGGCGCACCCTCCTCAAGCTTGCTCATCAGAGCCTTCATGCGTAGCGGTTCAGGCTCACCTTCAGGTTGGTAGAGGAACCATGCGCCAGGAAAGGGAGAGAGGCCGCGTATGTGACAGTCAATTTCGTGGGCCGGGCGGGCCCAATCAATGCGCTGGTCATCTGCGGTAATCTTGTGGGCGTAGATAACGCCCTCTTCGGTCTGCGGCTGAGGCTCTAGCGAACCATCGGCAAACCCGCCAAGCGCCGTGACAGCGAGGTCAGCGGCAAGACCCGCGAGCCGGTCATGCACGCTGCCTGTCGTGTCGGAGGGTAAGATACGGGTCTCTTCGGTTGCGAGGACTGGGCCAGTATCCAGCCCGGCTTCCATGATCATGGCTTGCACGCCAGTCACCTCATCGCCCGCCATAACCGCGCGGTGAATCGGCGCCGCGCCCCGCCATCGCGGCAAGAGCGAGGCGTGCATGTTCATGCAGCCCATGCGCGGGGCATCGAGAATGGCTTGAGGTAGAATAAGGCCGTATGCGACGACCACGGCGGCATCGAGATTGAGGGCGGCGAAAGCCTCCTGCTCCGGCGCTTTTTTCAAGCTCCGCGGCGTTCGGACTTCAAGCCCGTGGGCTTCGGCCCATTGATGCACAGGGGTCGGACGCAGTTTCTTCCCCCGGCCCGCTGGACGTGGTGGCTGGGAATAAACGCAGGCAATCTCGTGCCCAGCCTCAACGATTGAAGCGAGCACAGGAACAGCGAATTCGGGACTGCCCATAAAGGCGATGCGGAGGGATTTCGTCATTCAGTCGTTGCAATTCCGGTCAATCTATCGAAGAATCCAGGAGGGGAGTGCCACAACGTGGTTCATGGCAAGCCACAGCACAAATGCTCCTGCAATAAGGCCTGCCACTAATAAACGGAACCAAGCCTTCATGAACAACCGGCGAAGCACCCGCTAGACCTCATCCATGGCTTTTTGGCGTTGTGCTTTCTTGACCTTTGAAACAGCACGGTCACGTTTCAGGCGGGACAGATAGTCAATGAACAACGTGCCTTCTAGATGATCCATTTCGTGTTGAATACAGACCGCAAATAAACCTTCGGCAACCTCTTCAACCTGATTACCATCATAGTCGAGATAGCGAATACGGCACTCGGTGGGGCGCTCGACCTCTGCAAAGACATCCGGCACCGAGAGGCAGCCCTCTTCATAGGGGGCTTTGTCTTCGGTCAGAGGCAGGATTTCAGGATTGATGAAATAGCGTGGGTTCGGCTCTTCATTCTCTGACAAGTCCATAACGATGATGCGCAGTGGCACACCAACCTGAATGGCGGCGAGGCCAATGCCCGGCGCGTCATACATGGTTTCCAGCATGTCATCCATCAGGGCGCGGTGCTCATCAGTCACGCCGCCATCAATAGGTTTTGAGACCTCTTTAAGGCGCGGGTCTGGAACGGTAAGGATTTCTCGAATAGCCATGGCGCTTCAGTTATGAACTCGAAAGCCCTGGGTCAAGCAGGGAATGCCTTTATGCCCAGCCCTGACGGGCTATTCCGCCAGATCAAGCTCAAGCGTTCTGGCGCCGCTATCCGCGCTGACTTCAATCCGCTTGGGTTCGGGCATGGTTTTGTCTGGCGGCGCGATCGACAGGTCCTCAAACTTGCGCATGGTCGGCAAGACGCGCTTATCCAGCGAGGAATTCATCTTGTTGTAATTATCAACCGCGCCATTGAGCGACTTGCCGAGCTTTTCGATATGGCCCGCAAGCACCGCGATCCGCTCATAAAGCTGCTCGCCAAGCTTGGCGGCTTCACGGGCATTCTCGGTCATCTTTTCCTGACGCCAGACATAGGACACAGTCTTGGCCAGCCCGATCAGTGTTGAAGGGGTGGTGACGATCACATTCTTGGAATAAGCGCGCTCGAGCAGGTCAGGGTTATATTCCAAAGCCGCTGCGAAATAGTTCTCGCCCGGAATGAACATGGCGACAAAGTCCACGCGCTCATCAAGATTATCCTGATAGCGTTTCGAGGCCAGAGTATCGACATGGCGCTTCACGCTCTCGGCATGGGATTTCAGGTACATCGTCTGCTGGGCCGGATCACTGGCGGAGCTGGCTTGTAAATAGGCATCGAGGGAGACTTTGGAATCGACCACGATCTGGCGCTCTCCGGGCAAGTGGATCACGACATCGGGTCGCTGGCGCGTGCCATCAGCTGTTTCATCATGAGTTTGCTCATTGAAGTCGCAATGGGACGACATGCCTGCAACCTCCATCACCCGCCGGAGCTGCATCTCTCCCCAGCTACCGCCGCCTTTCGGTGCGGTCAGGGCGTTCACAAGCTTACCGGTCTCAGCCGTGTTGCGGTGCAGGCTTTCGCCAATGGCTTTAACCTGCTCCTGAATGGCGCTTTTGTCCTCGGTGCGGACCTTCTCAATCGCCTCGACGCGTTTCTTGAAGGCATCGAAATTCTCACCGATAGGCTTCATCAGCTGGGTCAGCTCACCTTTGCTGCCTTCGCGGTGCTTCTTGAAGGTCTCGTTTGCAAGATCCATGAACTGCGCTTGCGTGCGCTGCATAACGCCTTGGGCAATCTCTGCGAATTGTTCCCGCTCGCGCGTGGCTTGGCCGCGCAGCTCGGCAAGTTCAACTTTCGTGTCCTCAACCAAGGCGCGTTGGGTCTCAAGCTTTTGCGTAAAAAGCTCAAGGTCAGCCTCAGCTTCCATTCTTCCCGATTGCTCACGCGCACGGCGGTCATTCAGGAGAAAGGCTGCTATTGCAAGAATGGCAGCTGCGCCAATGGCGAGCAGATGAATAGCGTCGAGCCCCGTCTCACCGATTTGAATGATTGTTTCCATACTTGTACCTATCGCGATTCGCTTCAGAACATATACAGAACTTTGTCGAGATTATGGGCTATACAAACTTCGGCGCCGAAACAGGATCAGCGCGACAAAGAACAGGCAGGCCAGCCCGACCGCCGCAGGAAAGAGCGCTGTCGTCCAAGAGTAATTCTGAAGGGCGAGAATAACAAAGCCATTGCGAACCGCGCCAATCGCGAAGAATGTCGCGCTTTCATCGCGCGGCGCGGTATAGGCCTTGCGGACAGATGGACCGAAGCCAAGCAAGTCGACAAGTGTCAGGATAATCACGGCTGAAAGCGGCGTGGAGGTCAGAAACCAAAGCGGCAATGCACTAAGCGCCAAGACCAGGAACATCCAATCCATGCGCACAATTGAGGTATCCGCCGGGTAACGGAGCGCCAAAACGGCGACCCCTCCGGTGAGCAGCCCCGAAACGCCAATTGGCCAAGCGCCCATGCCGCCCCCATCAGAAAGCTGCGCCATAAAGACAATGACCGTGCCAGCTGCCCAGATGAACCAGGTGAACACATGCGGGGAAACCTCTCGGCGAATAATGCCGCGATAGTAGGGATAAAAGGCAATAAAGGTGAGAATCAGCGCGGTAGCGCCAAAGGCCGCTTTCAGGCCTTCACTCCCTCCTAGAAACATTAGACATTGAACCGGAACAGCATCACGTCGCCGTCCTGGACCACATAATCCTTACCTTCGGCGCGCATTTTGCCAGCTTCTTTCGCGCCGGATTCTCCGCCATTTGCGACATAATCTTCAAACGCGATGGTTTCAGCGCGGATGAAGCCCTTTTCAAAGTCACCATGGATGACACCAGCGGCTTGCGGGGCGGTGTAGCCTGTCCGGATCGTCCAGGCCCGGGACTCTTTGGGACCAGCTGTGAAATAGGTTTGCAGACCAAGCAAGGTATAGCCGGAATGGATAAGGCGGTTCAGGCCGGGTTCTTCTAAACCCAGCGTCTCAAGGAACTCATCCTGCTCTTCATTCTCCAGTTGCGAGATTTCCGCTTCGATCTGGGCTGAGATGACAACAGCTTGCGCCCCTTCCTCAACAGCATAATCCAGCACGCGCTGGGCGTGATCATTGCCCGTGGCGGCGCTGTCTTCGTCAACATTCGCAACATAGAGGACAGGCTTGGCCGTGAGCAGCTGAAGCATATTCCAGGCTTTCAGGTCATCCTCGTCAATCTCGGCGCGGCGGGCCGGGCGGCCTTCGTTCAACTCGGTCAGCGCCTTTTCGAACAAAGCGACTTGCGCTTTGGCGTCTTTATCGCCGGAATTGGCTTTCTTGATCGCATTGGCCTTACGTTTTTCCAGGCTTTCAAGGTCGGCCAGCATCAGCTCTGTTTCAACGATTGCGAGGTCTGCAATCGGGTCAACCTTGCCGGACACATGGGTAATGTCATCGTCTTCAAAACAGCGCAAAACATAGATAATCGCATCGGTTTCGCGGATATTGGCGAGGAATTGATTACCAAGCCCCTCGCCTTTCGAGGCGCCCTCAACAAGCCCGGCAATATCGACAAAGTTCATCCGCGCGGGAATAATTTCCTTCGAACCTGCAACCTCAGCAAGCTTAGGCAGGCGCGCCTCAGGTACAGCGACCTCACCAACATTCGGCTCAATCGTACAGAACGGATAGTTTGCCGCCTGCGCCGCCGCTGTCTGGGTCAGCGCATTGAACAGGGTAGACTTCCCAACATTTGGAAGACCAACAATCCCACATTTGAAGCCCATGACTGCCTCCAATAAACACTTCTTCAGCGGGCGGATTAACGCATTTCACAGCGAAGAACAGTGACTTTTCTCTCCTTAAACCCGAATCCACTGGCCAAGTGCGTAAGTCTTTGTAAAAGTGAGAACAATAACAGGGGAGAAAATACATGGCTCGATATGACATCTTATTGGTGAATGCCATTGCTGACAGCGAAATGGCCGAAATGGTCGCGCGCCGTCTGAAAGCACTTAAATTCAAGGTTCGTCACGACCGCAAACGCGAGCACACAACGCCAACGCCGAGAGATTATCGCGACGCTGATAACTCTCAGTCCGTTCTGGTCCTCTGGTCAGAAAGTGCTTGCGACACGTCAATCAAAGACAGCGACTGGGTGCACGCGATTGCCCACCATGCACGGTCAAAGGATGGCGTTCTGGTTCAGGTTGGTTTGGACAATTCTGTTCCGGATGAACCGTTTGCGCACGATAAGCGCTACATGCTGGAGGGCCTGACCGCCCGCAAGACCGTCGACGGGTATTATGATCTGGTCGACGATATCGGCAAGCGTGATGGACGTAAGGATCTGCGCGCCTGGATCGACATGAAGGCCAGCGATAAAGACGGCAAAGAGGCTTGGAAGAAAAAGCATCCAACCGATCCGCTTGCGCTGGTTGGGCAACCTAAGCCGAAACCGGCTGCTGGTTTGAAAAAGGCCGCCGCGCTGGAGAAATCCAAAGCTGTTGGGGCCGCCGCCGCCGGGGCTGCAGCGCTTGCCAGCACGGCAGCAGCAGCGACACCAAAGGCCCAGCCTGCTGCCACGGCAGCGGCTGTGACTTATGAGCCAGAAGAGTATGGAATTGGCTGGGGCCTCTTGTTTTGGGTTCTGGCTGGAATTGTGGCAATGCTACTGCTTGGCTGGCTGTTCCGCTCAAAACCGGGTCTGCCTGCTGCGGCAAACGCTGGCGGTGTCAGCATGGTCGCGCAGTGTCCCGCTGGCCAAATGCCTGCTTATCTTCTGGATGATACGCTGCGCACAGGCCCAATTACGGATGATACAGGCGGCTAAACAAACCACCTCACAAGCTCATACTCAAAGACCCGCCATGGCATCGCTTTGGCGGGTTTCATTTTGCCTGTTTAGGATCGTTTTTAGGCGCCGGGGCAAGACGCATCACTTCCGTTTGGTAGCGCTCATCACTTTGCGTCAGCAGTAAAGGCAGCGCTTTAGAGCACGCTTCGATCAAAGCATCGCGCCAAGCCTCGTCGGCTTTTGCAAAATCAGCGAGGACATAGGGCATGACTCTGGTCTTGTCGCCAGGATGGCCAACACCCATACGAATGCGCCTCACCTCAGCGCCCAGATGCGTAATCATTGAACGGATACCGTTATTGCCTGAGTGACCGCCGCCGCACTTTACGCGAAGACGGCCCGGAGCCAGATCAATCTCGTCATGGAAAACGGTCACCGCCTCCGGAAAGAGCTTGTAGAAAGTTGAAGCCGCGCGCGCGGCACGTCCGGTCTCATTGTAGAAGGTTTCAGGCTTCATCAGCAGGACTTTCTCGCTACCAATCTTGCCTTCACAAACAAGGCTCTGAAACTTGGATCGCCATGGGCCAAAACCATGATCGGCAGCGATGGCATCCATGACCATGAACCCAAGATTGTGCCGATTGCCGAGATATTTGGCCCCGGGATTTCCCTGCCCAACCAGAATATGCATGATCGCCTCTTTGCTCTCACCAGAATCAATAATGGCGGGGCGGCCCTGAAGCCCCCCCGCCATCATATTCAGGAGTGATTTGAGCACTATTCCTCGTCACTAGCCTGTTTGATAGACTCAACTTCGACGTCTTCTGGCGCGCCTTCATCTTCGGTCTCTTCAGCGGCAATTCCGCGGCCCACAATAGACGCGATGGTGAAGTCGCGATCTGTAATGGTCGGCTCAGCGCCATTAGGAAGCTTGATGTCAGAAATTTTGACATTGTCACCAATATCAAGACCGGTGAGGTCTGCATCCAGCGAGTCTGGGATACTGTCGGCGCGAACGTTCAGCTCAACCGCGTAACGCACGACGTTCAGCGCAGCGCCTTTCTTGATCCCTGGGGAATCTTCTTCGTTGAGGAAGTTCACAGTGACTTCAACAGTAATGATCTGATCTTTCTTAACGCGGAACAGGTCAACATGCTGCGGCTGGTCTGAAACCGGGTGCATCTGGATCGCCTGCGGGATAACCAGCTGCTTCTTGCCATCATGCACGAGCTGCGCAGTTGAAGACAGGAACTGGCCTGTATTAATCGCTTTAACGACTTCATTCTTCTTCAGGCTGATCGCAACCGGAGCTTCATCACCGCCATAAAGAACGCCGGGGACCAAGCCATTGCGACGAGCTTCACGTGCTCCGCCTTTACCAATACGCTCACGGACTTCTACGTTAAATGTAATCTGTTCAGACATAAGTCTTTTCCTTTCGTCCTGGAGTCCGCCCGGCTCTGCGGGTGACAACCTGACAGGAGCGGCCTCGCGCCGTCCTTTCTGTAAGAGGCTGCCAGTATAGGAAACACGCGCAGCACGCAACACTCTGTCTTCACAGCTCTTGACTCTGCAGCCTTTACAGCCGTAACTTTACAGATGTAGCGCAATAGAGGCATCTTCATGGCCAACCCAAACCCTTCTGAACTCGTTATTTTGAAGTATCTCTGGAATAGCGGCGCCAAAACTGCGCGGCAACTGCACGAGGCGGTTGGCCCTTCGCAAGATTGGCAACTCTCAACAACGCGCACCGTGCTTGGCCGGATGGAAGCGAAAGGCTGGGTCAGCCGCAATGGCGAGACCGATCCAGTAACCTTTGAACCCTTGCTCGACCGGGTTGAAACGCTGGGCAGTCTGGTGCGTCATCTGGCGCGCAAGGTTCTCGATATGGATGGCCCGATACCCGCGACCATGTTTGCGGAAAGTCCCCACCTTTCTGATAGTGAATTGGATGAGCTTGACGCCATCATTAACGCGGCAGAGGCCCGCGAAAACGGAGAATAGGCATGGCTGCTGTCTGGTTCATCGGTTTTTCGCTGATCTGGACAGGACTTTTGGCGGGAAGCGCGACGCTTCTAACGCAAGACCCTGTTCCAGCTAAGTTTTCCCATACGGTTTGGCGCTGCGCTGCAGCGCTGAGCTTGTTGCCTTGGCTGATTGCAGGCGCTTACGCCGTCTTGCCGGCGAAGATGGCCACGCCAATTCCGGACTTGCCATATATTGGCGGCGCCGCGGAGATGATTTCAACAACACCCGTCGTTCAGGCCGCAGAAGAGGCGAGCTTTACACCCGCCATTGGCACGTTTCTGATCGCGGCACTTCTGCTGGGTTGGACCGCACGGCTGATCATAAACATGCTCTGTCAGGTCCGACTCCAGAACATCAAGAAGACGGCAGAGCCTAATGCAAGCCTGAGCGCGGAAGTTTGGGCGAAGCGTCTGGGCCTTAAGAAAACACCAAAGACTGCCAGCATCTCCCACGGGTCACCCTTTCTGGCTGGCGTTCGTGACCGGATCATCTATCTCCCCGAAGCGATTACCGAGCAGCGCGATGCGGATATTATTCTCGCCCATGAGTGCACGCACATTGCGCGCGGTGATTTGCTGACACGGCCATTTGAGCGGCTTGTGGCGGACATTTTCTGGTTCTCCCCGTTTGCCTGGATTATGCGGCGTCAACTCGATTATTGGCGTGAAGCGGCCTGTGATGAGCAAACCGCGGCGCTGACAGGGGACAATTTTGCCTATGCAAGAGCACTCGCCAATACCGCCAGGGTCACGCGGCCGCATCCTAAGCTGGCCCTGCCTGTGGCCGCCTTTATCTTACCGCGCCAGGCCACATTGAAGAAACGCCTGACACAATTGCTGAACCGCAAGGGGCGCGAGCCAAGACGCGGCCTTGCCATTGTTGCGCTGGCAACAGGGCTTATCTTGGCGCCTCTATCGCTGGCGCAAGCCACGTCGATTGCCAAACAGTCAATCTTCACGCATGCCATATTCTTAGAGAGCACAGCGAAGGTGAACTCTCCGTTCGGCAATAATTTCGACAAATATAAAGACACGTCCTGGTGGCACAATGGCGTCGATATTGTCGCCAAAAAAGGCACGCCAGTTTACGCGCCAGCAAATGCCAAAGTCCTGCTCGCCCAGAAGAAAGACAGGCATGGCTACACAGTGGACTTGCTGCTCGAAGATGGCCGTAAGATGCGGTTCACGCAGCTTTCGAAATACGTCGTCAAAAAAGGCGACAAGGTCTGGGCTGGCCAAATCATTGGCAAAGTCGGCGCGTCAGGTCAGCCTGAATATGGTCCGCATCTACACCTCGAGCTATGGAAAGACGGTGAGCTGATGGACCCCCAGAAAGCCAAAGGGCTAATTCTGGTTGAGAATTGTTGCCTAGACTAATCGAACAGTTTCGAGACGCTTTCATTATTCGCGATCCGGCGGATAGCCTCACCGAGAAGGGGCGCGACAGACAGGACGCGTAGTTTTTTGGATTTCAGGTCTTCTACACGTGGATTGATCGTGTTGCAGATGACCAGTTCATCCATCACAGATGTCTCAATCTTATCCATCGCAGTTGTCCCGCCTTTCTCAGACAGGACACCATGCGTAATATAAGCGCTGACGGATATCGCCCCCTTATCCTTCAGGGCAGCGGCGGCATTACAAAGCGTGCCGCCTGAATCGCAAATATCATCGACTAGAATACACTTACGGCCATCAACATCGCCAATGATGTTCATAACCTCAGACTTGCCAGCTTCGGGGCGTCTCTTGTCGACAATTGCAAGGTCAGCGCCGATCCGCTTGGCGAACGAGCGCGCCCGCACCACGCCGCCAACATCAGGCGACACGACCATAAGCGGATCGCCGCCCATCTGGCGTCGAATATCATCCACCATGACCGGAAGCGCGACCATATTATCGGTAGGGATATCAAAAAAGCCCTGAATCTGACCGGCATGAAGATCCATGGTCAGAACGCGGTCTGCGCCAGCCGAAGAGATCAAGTTCGCGACAAGTTTGGCTGAGATCGGGGTCCGACCATCGGTCTTGCGATCCTGGCGGGCATAGCCAAAATAGGGAATGACGGCTGTAATCCGTTGAGCAGACGCTCGGCGCAGGGCGTCGATACAGATCAGCAATTCCATCAGATTGTCATTGGCAGGACGCGAAGTCGATTGGATGACGAAAACGTCCTCGCCGCGAACATTTTCATTGATGCGGACGAAGATTTCATTGTCTGCGAAATTCTTCACTTCCGCTGCGGTTAAAGGACAATCGAGGTGGTCCGCAATTGCTTCGGAAAGAGGTCGATTTGCATTGCAGGAAATCAGTTTCATCAGGTTGCCGCCTTTGCCCGTGTCGCCTGCCCCGGCTTAAAGACGAGCTTTGGCCGGACTGCAAGGTGACAAATGTAAGACACAGGCTTTTTTTAAGCCCTTGTGGCCTCAAGCGCCCAGAATTCGGCCTGCAACAGCATCCAGTTTCGCAAGTAAAGCCGGGTCGCGTTTCTCAGGCGCGGTAATCAACGCATAATCGAGACAGGTTTCAATCCCCTGCGGCGAGGGGTTACGCGGCACGCCCTGCAAGGCGGCGGCAAGCTTACCAATCGTTGCTTTAGCAAGAGTGGTATTGCGCGCCATAACCGCAAGGACATCTGAAACAGTGACGCCTGCCTCTTCCTCACGCCAACAATCATAGTCAGTGACCATAGCAATTGTTGCGTAGGGAAGCTCCGCTTCACGCGCCAGCTTAGCCTCTGGCATATTGGTCATACCGATGACATCACAGCCCCAGCCACGATACATATGGCTCTCAGCGCGGGTTGAAAATTGCGGGCCCTCCATAGCTAGATACGTTCCACCGTGATGAACCGTTGCGCCAGCGGCTTTCGCGGCGCGGCCCGCCAGATCAGACAAGCGGCTGCAAATCGGATCCGCAACAGAAACATGGGCGACCATGCCGGGGCCAAAGAAGCTCTTCTCACGCGCAAACGTGCGATCGATGAACTGATCGACCATCACGAACTCGCCCGGCGCATAGGGCTCTTGCAACGAGCCGCAGGCAGAAATTGAAAGAATGTCAGTACAGCCAATACGCTTTAGCGCGTCAATATTGGCGCGGTATGGCACAGTGGTCGGGGTAAGGCGGTGGCCTTTGCCGTGGCGCGGGAGGAAAACAAACTCAACCTCACCAACATGCCCTTTGATCAGGATGTCAGAGGGGTCACCCCAAGGGGTCTCAACGCGAACCTCTTCAGCGTTTTCCAGACCCTCAATCTCGTAAAGACCAGACCCGCCAATCACGCCGATCACCCACTTGCTCATTCTATATCAACTCCAGATGCGAAAACCCCGCCCTTGGATCAGTCCAGAGCGGGGTCGTCAATTCAAACAAATGTTAAAGCGATCTAGTGCTCAACATTGCGCCAAATGCGGTGGTAAGAGAACCACAGCAGGATTGCGAGAAGCGTCAGGTAGATCAGAACCGGCAGAGCGAGCGACTTGCGCTGGCTCTGCTTTGGATCGCCGGCCCATTGCAGGAAGGTTGCGACATCTGCGGACATCTGCTCAGTCGTGGCAGGTGTTCCATCCATGTACTCAACCCGGCCTTCTGGCAGCTGCGGCGCCATAGCAAGGAAACCGCCATATGGGATATGGCGCGGATCGCCGTCCCATTGCGGGGTCGTATCACCAGCAAAGTAAGGGTTATAATATTGCCCCGTAGGCTGGAGCAAAGTTCCAACGGTCTTGTCCTTATCGAACTCAATATAATTGATGTTCAGCCCATCATCGCCTGGCTTGGTCTTGATCTTTTCTGGATCAGGATAGCCTGCCAGTAATGAGTAGACATAGCTTGCGCCGTCGCCTTCAGCGCCGTGGCCGCGAGCTTTGGTAATTACAGACAAGTCCGGTGGAAGGGCGCCGCCATTCGCAGCGCGAGCCGCCTGATCATTTGGGTATGGCGACCGGAACGTGTCGGACGGACGTGCCGGGCGGTAGAATGGATCGCCTGCGTCATCAGGCTCAGGCGATAGAATTTCATCCTGCTCTGCAAAAGCCTTGACCAGCGGATTATCATTCGCGTTCGGATACTCTGAATCATAGAAAGGACCGCCTTTCTCACCGAGATTACGGTAAGACAGCAGCTTCATACCATGACACGAAGCGCAAACCTCGCGGTAGACTTGATAGCCGCGCTGAGCGCTTTCCTTATCAATCTGTCCAGCTGGCATTTTTGCAAACGACCACCCTTCTTCAGGCGCATGCGCGTGCTTTTTACCGCCCGCCGCGTGAGCCGTCAGACCGAGGGCAAGGGCGCCGAGGCCTGCGATAACAGTACGGAAAATCGTCATGTCCGTTAGGTCCTATTCGGCTGGTACAGCAGCGGAGGTATGCCCACCGAGCACTGCTTTATGAATTGAATCAGGCTCATTCTTTGGCTTCTCACGAAGCCCGAGGATTGGAAGAATGAGCAGGAAGTAAGCGAAGTAGTATGCCGTCAGGATCTGTGAGAGGATCTTGAAGGTGAAAGCAGGTGCTTTCTTGATCGACATGGCAACAATGCTGCCAGCAGCTTCTTGCTGATCACGGAACTGCGCGGCCGGGGCATATTCCTCAAAGGTCTGTGTGCCTTCAAGGCCTGCTGCATCGGTGTAACTCACGACCAATTTGTCATCCCCCATCGCAATGATCGCATTGTCTGGATTCGACGCGCCGCACCAGCCGAGCAAGAGGCATACAACCACGAACAGCATAAAGAACTGCTTAGCCACCGGGCGGTAGCGCATAGACTTGACCTTGGACGTATCGAGCCATGGCAGAACGAACAGGACCGCAATCGCGCCGAACATGAAGATAACGCCGAGCAGCTTTGCATCAATCGGCCCGATACTGAACGTAATCGCCCGAAGGATCGCGTAGAAGGGCAGCAAATACCATTCCGGCACAATATGCGCTGGCGTCACAAGCGGGTTGGCTTCGATAAAGTTATCTGCGTGCCCCAGAACGTTCGGCGCGTAGAAGACAAATGCCGCAAAAACGATCAGGAATACGACAATCGCAAAACCGTCTTTCACCGTATAATAAGGGTGGAACGGGACAGTATCTTTCTCAACATCCTGAACCTCAATCCCGGTCGGGTTGTTGTTTCCTGGAACGTGCAGCGCCCAGATGTGAAGGATAACGACACCCGCAATCATGAACGGCAAGAGATAATGCAACGAGAAGAAGCGGTTGAGTGTCTGATTGCCCACGGAAGGCCCGCCCATCAACCAGCTTTGGATCGCTTCACCCACCAGTGGGATCGCGCCAAACAGGTTGATGATCACGTTTGCGCCGTGCAATGACATCTGGCCCCAAGGCAGCATATAGCCAAGGAAAGCCGTCGCCATCATGAGCAAGAAGATGATGCAGCCAAGAATCCAAAGCACTTCGCGCGGCGCCTTGTATGACCCATAATAGAGGCCGCGGAACATGTGGATATAGACGGCGAGGAAGAACATCGACGCGCCAACCATGTGGATATTCCGAATGAGCCAGCCAAAGGGCACATCACGCATGATCCGTTCAACCGAGCCAAACGCCTCGTTGACGGTTGCGGTATAGTGCATGGCCAGAACGATCCCGGTGACGATCTGGATAACCAGACAGATGGCGAGGATACCGCCAAATGTGTACCAGTAGTTCAGGTTCTTCGGAGTTGGAAAATCAACAAAGCTGTCATGCGCGAGCCGAACAATCGGCAGGCGGCTATCTAGCCATTTTGTGAAGCCACTTGCTGGCTTATAGGTGGACTCGTGTCCGCTCATCGGTCTTGTGTCCTTCCTTTAGAGTGAGATCTTGACGACGCTGGCCGTCACATATTCATAATCAGGCACTGGCAAATTCGTCGGCGCTGGGCCTTTGCGAATACGGCCAGATGTATCGTAATGCGAGCCATGGCATGGGCAGTACCAACCGCCATAATCGCCAACTGAACCCTGAGCAGGACCAACCGGCACACAGCCAAGGTGCGTACAAGCGCCAGACGTTACCAGAATGGCCGGGTTCAGCGTGCCATCCGGCAGCGGCATAAGGCGCTCTTCGTCAGTTTCAGGATCAGGACATTTGGAGATGTCTGTATTCACGGCCGCTGCGATTTCAGCCGCCGTGCGGTGACGCAGGAAGAACGGCTTTCCGCCGATCAAAACGCGGATTTCGCCGCCTTCGGGAATTTTCGAGATGTCGACTTCGAGGCTGGATGCGGCTTTCGTATCGCCTGCCGCATTCATCTGGTCGATAAACGGATATGCCACCAGGCCAACACCAGCAGCAGCTGTTGCGCCTGTCGCAATATGGATGAAGTCCCGGCGCTCTTCGTCGATTTGCTCCGGGGCCGTCGTGTTGGAATCGCTCACGTCTTCTCTTCCTTCGGCAAGACTCTGACAGTCTAGATACACATATTTAGGGCAAGTATCATTGCGGCGCAGCGCCGCAAGCTCCTCCCATTTGACAGGCCCGATTACCCTGCCTTGAGATGGATTTCAAGCAATGGAAGCGGCTAGAGATGCGACACAATTTCCACCTCACCGCAGGGACTTTACAGATGGAACGCCGTGCACCACGTGATGGGTATCAGCATTTTAACCGACTGTAGGATCATGCATGACTGAGCTAGACACCCGGAAACAGCAAGCTGTCAGCTGGTTTAAGACACTGCAATCGGAGATTATTGCGCGGTTCGAGGCCCTCGAGGATCTCGCGGACCGCCCGCTCTATTCTGGCGCAGCAGGTCGGTTTGAGAAAACCGACTGGACGCGCGGCGATGGCAGCGAAGACCTTGGCGGCGGCACTATGGCGATCATGCGCGGCAAAGTCTTTGAAAAGGTTGGGGTGCATGTGTCTGAAGTGTACGGCGAATTTTCAGAAGCATTTCGGGCGCAAATCCCCGGCGCGGATCAATCAGACGGGCGCTTCTGGGCCTCTGGTATTTCGCTGATCGCGCACTTACACAATCCGCGCGTGCCCGCAGTCCACATGAACACACGAATGCTCGTCACCTCTGAAAGTTGGTTTGGCGGCGGCGGCGACCTCACGCCTTTGCTAGAGTATCAGCGCCATGATGATTTTGAAGATACGGTCGATTTTCACGCGGCCATGCAAGCGGCTTGCGATCCCTATGATGCAAGCTGGTATCCGGACTTCAAAAAGCGCTGCGACGCGTATTTCCACTTGGCCCACCGCGACGAACCGCGTGGGACAGGCGGTATTTTCTATGATCGCCACAATACTGGAGATTGGGACCGCGACTTTGCTTTTACCCAAGGCGTCGGCAAGGCGTTTGCAGATATTTATCCTAAGATTGTAACGCGCCGTATGAATGAAGGCTGGACGCCAGAAGAGCGCGAGGAACAACTGATCCGTCGCGGGCGCTATGTCGAGTTCAACCTGCTGTATGATCGCGGCACGACGTTTGGCCTGAAAACCGGCGGCAATGTCACCAGCATTCTGTCATCAATGCCCCCTGTGGTGAGATGGCCTTAGTTCGCTTCAGCCTCATTATCTGCGCATGATTTTGGTCGATTCTGTTCATCTCGTGGGAGCGGCAATTTCGTTTCCTTGAACATCGTGAAGAACGTCTTGTCAGGCGCTGTCTTCAGATACAGCGTCATACGCGGATCGATCAGAGGGTTGCCGCCGGGTTTCATGCAAAGTCCGACATTGGCGGCAAATGTGCCTTCGTGCTGATCCCCAGGCTCCGCATCGCGCCGTGCAAGAACTTCCGCCCTGTAATCTGTGACGGCTGCACCCGTTGCAGCATCCATTCGATAGCGGTGAACCTGAAAGCCGGACTTGAGCTTGCTCTCTAGCACCTCAGTCAAAGGCTCAGGACTTTCTTGAAGGATGATTTGCTCCTGAATTATGTCGCCAGTTTCCCGATGCGCGAGGCTCACGTTCAGAATAACGCTATCTTGTATGATTCCGAAATCATCCTGTAAGCGCACACCGATTTCGACATCTCTCAAATCCATCGTCTCTGGATCAAGCGAGGCCAGCTTCGGATAACTGGTGATCGGAATGCTTGTACAGGCCGTGACAACGCTCAGGGCAAGCGTGGATAACGCCATTCTGTGGCGAGATGAGACAGTCATGAAAGGCTCCTTGCTGAGAATATAAATTCATGTAAAACATGAATAAAATAATCTCAAGGGTGAATCATGAAATCAGATTTTCAATTATCCAAACCGCTCAAATATCTCTGCCTGACCGTTCAGGGGCTTGCCATCCTGGTTATGATCATGGCGCTGTGGATGTTCTTCTCAGAAGGGATCATAGACAGGAGCCTGGATATGTATTGGGATCGGCTGAGCGAGAGCAGCCAAGCGGTCGTCTCGGTTCATGAGTTCAAAAAGTCGCTCCTGACCCTTATCGCAACGGTGTCTTTCTTTGCCCCAGTCCTGATCTTGATCGGTGTCTTTCGGGTGATGCAAACCTTGCGCACATCAGATCCATTCAAAGCCGCAACGGGGCGATCCGTCCGCTTTCTCGGCGCGACGATTGTCGCCTATGCGATTAGTCGGCTCGTGAACTACACGTTGGTTATTCTGGCTTTGACGTATGACAATCCGCCTGGAAAAAAGGAGTTTAGCATCGCGGTAGATACCACCAACCTAACCGTTTTGATGATTGGGATAATCATTCTCCTGGTCGGGCATATTCTTACTGAAGCGACAAAGCTTGCTGAAGAAAACAGGCAGTTTGTCTAATGGCGATCGTCGTCCGTCTTGATGTTATGCTCGCGCTCCGCAAGATGAAGTCCAAGGAACTGGCGAGCGCCATAGGAATATCGGAACAAAACCTATCCGCCCTCAGGCAAGGCAAAGTGAAGGGAGTGCGGTTTGAAACGCTAGACAAGATTTGCGGTGTTCTGGATTGTAAACCCGGTGATCTCCTGGATCGGGAATAGGGAAGACAGACAGATACAGGTTTGTTAGATCGCGGTATGGCCCAAAAACGACCTGCCTTTATCACGCTCCTTTTGATCGCGGTTCTAACGATTGCAACCGCCGCACTTGGTGCGGTCGTAAGCGGCGGCAGCGATGATCCCTGGTACGCAGCGCTCGCCAAGCCAGCGCTTAATCCCCCAGACATGGCGTTTGCAGTGGTCTGGCCCATTCTATTTGGATTGATGGTCCTTGGCGCAGTTCTGGTGCGGATTAAGGCGGGTAGTTTTGCCGCTGCGTCCAGCGCGCTGGGGCTGTATTTCACCCAGCTTGCGGTAAATCTGTCCTGGAGTTGGCTGTTCTTTGGCTTTCACCAAGTCCTGTTTGCAATGATTGCGCTTGTCGTCCTGTGGCTTCTCATTCTGGCGATGATGCGAAGCTTTGGCAAACACTCATGGGCGGCCGCGATCCTGCAAATCCCATATCTTTTATGGGTGACATTTGCTGGATATTTAAATGGTTCAATCCTGTTTCTGAACCAATAGCTCAAGCAAAGCGTCCCGTTCCAGCATGAAGTCACTCTCGACCCAAGCCCGGTCAACCCGGCTGAGCGCCAAGCCAATATCAATGCCTTCATAGCCCGCCGCCAGAGCATCCTCGCCGCGAATAGGAAATTCAGGGCTACGCCAGATCCGGGCCGCTGCCAGAATATCGCGGACATCTGCTGCTGAGAGCATGGCGCGATCCACAACCGCTTGCCGGCCATGCCAGTAAAGGATCGCGCGAAGCTCCTGCCCACGCATACCAACAATTTCTGGTAAATTATCCGCCGCCCACGTGCTGAGCCGGTTGGTTTCCTCTTTTGACAGACGCAGCGCCTCAGATGTGTGTTGAACGGCTGGCGCGATCCGCGGGATCAGAGCCATCAGTCGCAGCATTGGGTCAGCGCCAACCTGTACCAATTGTTCCGTCACACGCAGGTTATGCAAGCCGTCTGCGCCACTATGGTCTGGTAAAACCATGTCCAGAACGCCGCTCTGTCCCATCGCGGTGATCGCGCCTGTCGGGTCTGGCGCAGCAAGGAGCTTTTTCAGCTCTTTCCAGATGCGCTCTCGGGCGATCTTGGCAAGCCCATCTCTTTGGCGCTCGCACGCCGCAAGGCCCTTAGCCTCTATTCCGGCGCCATACCAAGCGTTAAAGCGAAAGAAGCGCAGAATGCGCAGATAGTCTTCTTTCAGCCGCTGATCCCCGTCGCCAATAAAGATCACCCGGCCTGCAAGCGCGTCTTCATAGCCACCAGTGGGATCAAAAATCTCTCCATCTGGCGCTGCATAGAGCGCGTTCAGCCTAAAGTCGCGGCGCTGTGCATCCTCGGCCCAATCTGTCGTGAACGCGACGATTGCGCGGCGGCCATCGGTTTCAACATCGCGTCGCAGGCTGGTAATTTCGAAAGGCGTGCCGTCAATGATCGCCGTTATAGTCCCATGCTCAATCCCGGTTGGAATGGCGCGGATTTCAGCGGCTTCAAGCGCGGCAAGGGTTTCAGAGGGGTCAAGCTGTGTTGCGATATCAATATCATCAACCGGGCGGTCCATCAGGGTGTTACGAACACAGCCGCCGACAAACCGCGCTGATCCAGCGCGCGCGGTCTCAAGCGCGGCAATAACCGCTTTTGTCTTAGGATCGATAAGCCAATCAGCGCTGAGGCGTTGCAAGGGTCTCACCGCTGGTATCGTCTGAAGTTACGGGATCACGATCAGCGCCCTGCGCGCCAACACCTTCGGCGCGGCCACCTGGGTCTTCACTTCTTGGAACGCCAACATTCTGCAGGTCTTTTTTACAAGCATACTTCTCGCCCTCGACCAGAACGCCGTCAATGATCTGAGAAGGGCGATAGCATTCTTCGCGCCCGCCGCGATCCAGAAACAATAAGACAATCCAGGAAATCAAGAATAGGCCCAATCCAGTTCCGAACAGCACGCGAATAGGCCAAGGTTTACGTCCTTCCTGCACCGCCTCAACGATGGCTAGGCGATACAAGCCAAACAATACGAATGGCAGCAAAAAGAGTGTTAGCTGAAAGAAGATGCGGGGCAAATTCAGCCCTCCCTAGAGGTCATACAGGTTTGAATATAGATCATGAATGATCCCAGCCGTCACACCCCAGATGCGAAATCCCTGCCAAGGCATCTCGATATAACGCCGCTTTTTACCCTTCCAGAAGGCTGATCCGGTCTGATGGTTGGCTGAATTGAAAAGAAACTCAAGTGGGGTTTCGAAGACGTCTGCAACTTCGCTTGGATCAGGGTTGGCCTTAAAATCAGCTGGCAAAACGCCAATCACGGGTGTGATCCGAAAAGCAGTTCCCGTGACATAGGGCGCTGAGCGGGCAATCAGTTCCACAGAACTTGGCACCACGCCAACCTCTTCTTCGGCCTCACGTAGAGCCGCCGCGACATGATCGGCGTCACTTTGCTCCACCTTACCACCCGGAAACGCAACCTGACCAGGATGCGCCGCCATTGTCTCTGGGCGTTTGGTAAGCAGCGCCGTTGGCCCGTCTGGTCTTGGGATAACCGGGATCAAGACCGCTGCGGGCCGGATTGAAGCAAGACTGTCTTCCTCGACAAAGTCCAGATCGCCAACCTCGGTCAGGTTGGGCTCACCTGAAATCGGGTCGAGCCGATCACTGGCCCGGGCCAAGAAGTCATCCAAAGTCGTAAAGGCCATTTAGGTGGCGGGTCCTAACTCGAAGAATTGTTGCTTGGACCAAACGCCAAGCTGTCCGGCTGATCCCTCATGGGCCACCGCCATATTTGCAAGTTCATAAAACACAGGGCGGCTCAATTTAGCTTCCAGCCCGCCCCTAACCCTTACATAAGGCGCAGGTTCCAATGTCTCCGGATTGGTCTCAACCCTTAGAGGTGCTTCAGCGCCTGCAATCGTTACATCGCCAAGATTGGTTTTGAAAACGAGGGTTTGATCTGGCCCCGGCTCACCAACCCTATCAACGCGCACAGCAATAAACGGCGCATCCTCAACATGAACGATGACTTTTTCATACGGAGTTACCAAATAAATCTGTCCATCCGGATCTTTGCGCAGGATGCGAGAGAACAGTTTGACCAGCGCCTCGCGTTTGATTTTTGTGCCCTCATGCCACCAACTACCATCTCGGCGAATTTCCATCTCAATATCAGTACAATTTGACGGATTCCAGAGATGGACAGGCGGCAATTTCCCATCCAGCCCCTCAGGCACGATGGCTTTCAGCACCTGTTCCAAAGAAATAGCAGGATTTCCATTTGATTTCATGTGGTTCTCCGCCATGATCTTGCCTAAACTTAGGGCTTAAAAGCCAAGAGTGAAGACGGAGACCCCATGGCAGACGATAATCCGGCAATTGTGGCAGAGGCCGAAGCGGCAGGCGAAACGCTTACCCGCGTCAAAACAGAGATCGGTAAAGCGGTCTTTGGACAGGAGCGCGTGATTGAACTTGCGCTCTCTGCGATCCTTGCCGGGGGCCACACATTGCTGATCGGCGCGCCCGGCCTCGCCAAGACAAGACTTGTTGAGGCGATCGGCACCGCGCTTGGGCTGAACAGTGCCCGTATCCAGTTCACACCCGACCTGATGCCAGGTGATATTCTGGGCTCTGAAGTTCTGGACGAGGGCGCCGATGGCGCGCGCGCGTTCCGGTTCATCAAAGGCCCGATCTTTACCTCGCTTTTAATGGCAGATGAGATTAACCGCGCTTCACCGCGCACCCAATCTGCACTGCTTCAGGCGATGCAGGAAAAACATGTGACGGTTGCGGGTGTGCGCTATGACCTGCCTGCGCCGTTTCATGTTCTGGCGACCCAAAATCCGATTGAACAAGAGGGTACATATCCTTTGCCGGAAGCCCAGCTGGATCGTTTCTTGTTGAAAGTCGATGTTACCTATCCTGATCTTGATACAGAGCGCCGCATTCTGGTTGAAACAACGGGCGGAGATGAGCAAACGGTCGAAACCGCGCTGTCAGCTGAGCAATTGATCAGCCTCCAAAAACTCGTACGGCAAATGCCTGTCGGCGAAAGCGTGCTAAACGCCATCCTTGCACTGGTGCGCGATGCGCGGCCAGAGCAAACAGGCGATGATACGGTCCGCCGCTTTGTCGATTGGGGGCCAAGCCCGCGTGCCGGGCAAGCTTTGATGCTCGCCTGCCGCGCCCGCGCTTTGCTGCGCGGTCGTCTTGCCCCAAGCATAGAGGATGTTGAAGCCCTCGCCGAACCTTGTCTCGCCCACCGTATGGGCATGCGCTACGACCCAACCGGCGAAGCGCCGGGACTGGATAAACTCATTGAAACCTTGGTAAAAAGGGCTGCTTAAATGCTCAGACTGATTGTTGTTTCCTCCCTTACATTTCTCGCAGCTTGCGGCGGCGCAAGCGGCCCCACAGATGCGGAAAAAGCCGACATTGATTGCCTTGCGGCAAAAACGGTTGTCTCGATAACAGATACGATCCGGATCAAAACCGGTGAAGGCGTTGAGGCGTCTGAGCTTAGCGATGTGCCGAAAGACAAGATCGCTGACGCACAAGAGATCATGCAGGCTGAGTATTCAGGCAAATCGCACGCTGCCTATCTGGAAGCGCAGGTCAATCAGAACCTGAAAGACATTCAGGCTGACCTAACCAATCGCACCGCAGACAACGGCGAGAAAAGCACGATGGAACAAGTCTCAGAGTTGGCAACCACGTGCAGTTTTGGAGCATAGAGTGCTGATTTTTAACATGGTGAAGAGAGCGGCGTGATGCATCCAGTTTGGGTAATCTTAGCATTCGTCTTCGTGGGTATACCCATGAAGGCTTACCCTGACCCATCCGAGCTTACAGACATCGAGATTTCCAAGTATCAGTGCTCCATTTTGTTGCATGAAGCCGCTGCGTACGCTGGATATATGGGTTATCCAGACCCCCAAAAGAGTGCTCACTTCACCAGCAATTTAGACCAGTCGGCCGTCAACCTCAGAAAACCCTTTATGCACAAACTCAAGTCTAGCCCTGAAGCTCAGAGAGATTGGACAAATTTTGAAAGCAGAGTCGCAGAGACAATAGAAGAGAATAGTATCGCATTTATGCGTCAAGTAATCGAAAACGCTAAAAACTGTCTTCCAAGTAGCGCAACAAGTTAGATGACCACACTCTCCACCCTCCGTGCTGATGCTGAAGCGCTGGCGCGTCAGTTGCCGGGCTTGTCTTTGCAGGCCGCTGCAGCTGACGTTGTCCATCCGGGCGCAGCGGGGCGCAAGCGTGCCGGTTCTGGTGAGCAATTCTGGCAATACCGCCGCTACGCTCAAACCGACGCCGCTGACCAGATTGACTGGCGGCGCAGCGCGCGGGGCGACGAGTATTTCGTCCGTGAAACCGAGCTGGAAACGGCGCGTACCGTACTGTTTTGGAGCGATCCGCATAGGGGCTTCAATTGGGCTGGCACGCCAGGCCATGAAACCAAATCAGACCGCGCAAAGACGCTAATGTTGGCACTGGGAATTGTGCTGGGAAAGTCGGGGGAGCGCATCGGAATCGTGTCGGGCAGCCGCGCGCCAAGCCTCGGTAAAAGCGCAGCTGATAAGCTGGCCGAAGATTTGATCAGCGAAGGCAACATGGATCTGAAACCGCCAAATGCACAAGCCTTGGCCGTCATTGCCAGTGACTTTTATGACGGTGTTGAGACCTGGAAAGCCCGGCTTGCGCCGCTGGCCCGATCCTGCCGCAATGGCGTCTTGCTCAGCGTCACCGACCCAATCGAACATGAGTTTCCTTATTCAGGTCGCACACGGTTTACCCGGCCCGGCACCGCGCTTGATCGTATCTTTGGCCGCGCTGAAACCGTGCGCGACGCGTATCTTTCCAAGATGGACGCGCACCAAGCGGCGCTGCAAGAGCTAGCCTCCAGTCTTGGATGGGCACTGGTTCGCCATCGCAGCGACCAGCCTGCGCTGCACGGAGCCGCCGCGCTGAAACTGGCACTCGAACAATTTGGCAGCAAGGCATGACGCTTGGCCCCTACCTCTTCATGGCGCCGCTGGCTTTGCTTGGCCTGATCGCCCTGCCAGTGATCTGGTACGTCCTGCGCGCGACGCCGCCCGCGCCGAAAAATGCGATACTGCCAAGCCTGCGCCTGCTTGATGATGTTGAGCCGCGTGAAGAAACCCCGGCCCGCACACCATGGTGGCTGCTGCTGCTTCGACTTGGCGCGGCGGCGTTGGCCATTCTTGGGCTATCGCTGCCGATCTATGCGCCGGGCGCGAAGTCTGGAACCGATGTTAGCGGCCCCGTTCTGGTCATTATGGATGATGGTTGGACCAGTGCGCCGCGTTGGGGAGAGCTACGCGATGCGGCGCTCTCTGCGCTAGACGGAGAAGACCGAGATACGCCCGCTCACTTACTGCTGACCGCGCCAAGAAGCCTCAATGCGGACCCGTCAGACCGTCTCGACCGCGCCGCTTTTGAGGCACGTATCCGGTCTCTACAGCCCCAGCCCTGGTCGATTGACCGCGAAGACGCCCTGGAGCGTCTGAATGAAAGCGGCCTCAACCCGTCGCGCATTTTATGGCTTACAGATGGACTCGACCCCGAAACCGCTGGGAGTTTCGGTCAGGCCTTGTCTCAAAAAGCACCGCTCAGCATCTATGCGGCTCCAGCGCGCGGCCCGGTTGCGATTACCAGTCTCAGTGCAGACGCCGCTGGTGTCGCTCTGACAGCGCGCCGCGCAGACAGCACGAATGCTTCAAGCCATTACATTTCTGCCCTCACTCTGGACGGTGCGGCTTTGGCGACAGGTGATCTTAACTTCGCACCGGGCGAGCGTGAGGCTGTGGCCAGTTTCGCTTTGCCGCCTGCCGCCCTGGCACAAATCGCCCGCTTTCAAGTCACGGGGAGCCGCTCCGCTGGGACCGTTTGGCTCTGGGATAGCGCCGACCGCTCCCGCCGGGTTGGGCTGGTCAGCGGCGACAGTACAGCCCAGCCGCTTTTGTCTGACATCCACTATATCCGCAAAGCGCTCGAGCCTTTTGCAACCGTGACTGAGGGCGATCTTAGCCAACTGATCGATGACAATCCCGATGCGATCATCCTGACCGATATTGGCCAGATTGATCCTGATGCCAAAACCGCTGTTGAGGCCTGGGTCGAGAGCGGCGGCGCACTGATCCGCTTTGCTGGGCCGCGTATGGCTGCGCAAGGCGATGATCTGGTGCCTGCGCCTTTACGGCGTTCCTCACGCGCCATTGGAGGCGCACTGACTTGGGAAGAACCGCAACCGCTTGGCGACTTTCCGCAAACCTCGCCCTTTGCAGGGCTGCTCCCGCCAGACGGCATAAAGGTACGCCAGCAAGTCCTGGCGCGGCCCGGCCCTGATCTGGCGCGGCGCACCTGGGCGCGGCTAGGCGATGGAAGTCCGCTTGTGACAGCTGATAGACGCGGCGAAGGCACATTGATCTTGTTCCATGTCACAGCCGGGCCAGACTGGTCCGACCTGCCTTATGCGGGCGTCTTCGTTGACATGCTGCGCCGCTCAATTGCCGCTGGCAAAGGCGAAGCCATCGCGGATGAGGAAGGCCTCTACACGCCAAGCCTGACGTTGAACGGCGCCGGACGCCTTAGCCAGCCCAGTACCGGAGCAACACCGCTAAAGGCCGCTGAGTTTGGCGCAGTTACACCCTCAGAAACCCACCCACCAGGGCTCTATCAAGGTCCATCAGGGAGCCGCGCCCTGAATGCAGCGTCTGACTATCAACCTGTTACGGTCATGAACTGGCCCGCTAGCGCGACCTTATTGGGTGATACGCAGGCGCAAACCTTCCGGCTTGGCGGCTTGTTACTCGGCGGCGCCCTATTATTGCTGGCGCTCGATCTTTTCATCGCCTTGGTTATCGCCGGGCGCTTACCGAAGCTTGGACGTTCGGCGGCGGCATCTATCGGAGTAGGATTTGCCGGGCTTTTATTGGTGCATACTGAAGCGCGGGCGCAAGATAATCCCACCAAAGAAATTGAAGCGGCGCTCGAGATGCGGCTGGCTTATATCGAAACAGGTGATGCGCGCACGGACCGGGCCACCAAGGCTGGCCTTGAAGGCCTCAGCCTGACTTTGTTCAGGCGCTCGAGCGTAGAACCAGCCCAACCTCATTCGGTTAACTTGGAAACTGATGCGCTGAATGTTTATCCGGTTCTATTCCTGGCTTTGCCTGAAAACCCTCAACCCTATAGCGCGACGGCGATTTCGCGCCTGAACGCCTATATGCGCGGTGGCGGCGCACTGTTCATTGATACGCGGCGCGGCGGCACGATTGGCGGCAGCAACAGTTTCGAAGGCCTCGATGACATACTTGATGGCTTGGATACGCCGCCGCTCGCCCCCGTGCCGGAAGATCATGTCCTGACCCGTAGTTTCTACCTTCTGGACGGCTTTCCAGGCCGCTATTCAGCGCGCACGCTCTGGATCGAAGCGACCGGAGCCGCAGAACGTGAAGAACGGCGCGGCGATGGGGTCAGCCGTCTTTTTGTAGGGGATGCAGACTATATGGCCGCCTGGGCCATCGATGAGCGTGGCCGCCCGATCTATTCCGTTGATGGCGGTGACCCACAGCGTGAGATGGCCACTCGGTTCGGCGTCAATCTGATCATCTATGTCCTGACGGGCAATTATAAGGAAGATCAGGTCCATATTCCAGCCTTGCTGGAACGCCTCGGCGAGGATGACGGCGTCGGCGAGTACCGGGATAATGATGAGGTGATCCCATGATCGAAGCCTCTCGCCTCTCCTTTGATCCGCTGCTGAGCTGGCCTCTGTTCTGGACGGTTGCGGGCGTCTGCCTACTCGCCTTTCTGGTTTATCTTGTCGCGTTTCGTAAAGCTTGGCTCACACGGGCCCTTGGCCTTCTGGTTGGGTTGGCGGCACTTTCCAATCCGTCGATTGTTGAGGAAGAGCGCGAGCCGCTTCCCTCCGTGGCAGCGCTGGTGCTTGACCGTTCCGACAGTATGAACTTCGGGCAGCGGTCAGAGATCGCTCAAGCCGCGTTTGAAGCTTTGAGGACTGAACTGGACGCTAATCCTTCGATTGAGCTGCGGGTTGTTGAAGCTGAAACGAGCGGTGATGGTACACGCCTGATCGGTGCGCTTGAGGGTGTTATGGCGGATGTGCCGCGCGACCGGATTGCTGGCAGCATCTTGATCACAGATGGGCAGATCCACGACATCCCGGAAAACCTCTCTCGCATCAGGGACCTTGGCCCAGTTCATGGCCTGATCACAGGCGATCCAGATGCGGGCGACCGCCGGATTACTCTAGTGCAAACGCCGAACTTTGACATTGTTGGGGACGAAGCAGAGTTTATTGTCCGCGTGGATGATCCAGACGGCGGGCCCGCTCCAATCAGCTATGCGATCAATGGTGGCCGTGAAGAAACCGTCTTTGTCGACTCTGGCGAAGATGCCTCCATTCTGATTGAGGTTGAGCGGCGCGGGGATAATATTGTCGTCTTCGAAACCCCTGAAGGCGACCGCGAACTAACCCTTGCCAATAATCGCACCGCCGCGACCCTCTCAGGCGTTCGCGATGGATTGCGCGTTCTGCTGGTCACGGGCCGCCCGAACGCGTCGGGGCGCGTCTGGCGTGATCTTCTAAAGTCTGATCCGTCGGTTGATCTGGTTCATTTCACCATTCTGCGCCCGCCCTACAAGCAAGATATCACCCCGTTGGAAGAGATGGCGCTGATCGCCTTCCCGACTGAAGAGCTATTCGAGGACAAGCTCGACGGTTTCGATCTGGTCATCTTTGATCAGTATGAGCGGCGCGGCGTTATCACGATGGCATATCTTGCCGACGTTGCGCGCTATGTCGATGAAGGCGGCGCGCTCTTGGTTGTGGCCGGTGAAAGCTTTGCCGGGCCAGCCAGCCTTGCCCGCACACCGCTAGCTGGCATCCTGCCTGCCCTTCCGACAGGGGAGATCATCACGGCTGAAACCGTACCGGAGCTTTCATCCGAAGGCGCGCGCCATACGATCACGGAAGACTTTGTTGGGCGCCGGTGGGGCAAATGGCTGCGCTATATTCAAGCGCGTTCAGATACAGGCGATGTCTTGATGCGCACCGCCGATGGCGCGCCTTTGTTTGCCGTTGACCGGGTCGGCGAAGGCCGGGTTGCGCAGCTTTTGTCGGACCAAATCTGGCTCTGGGCCCGCGGGTATGATGGCGGCGGCCCATTTGCCGACTTGATCCGACGGTCTGTCCACTGGCTGATGAAAGAACCTGAGCTTGATGAGCGCCAGCTTCAGCTGCTCGCAGAAGGCGATACGGTTCGGGCAAATCTGCGCACGCTCGCCGACCGCGCTGCGCCCCTGATTATCGAAACCCCGAATGGTAGTTTTCTGGAACCTGACTGGCGCGTTGAAGGGCCCGGCAGCTATAGCGCTGAGGTGCCCGTGGACCAGCTTGGCCTCTACCGCGCACAATCCGGCGGCCTTGAAGCGGTCGCGCTGAACGGTCCGGCTAATCCGCGTGAGTTTTCAGCGCTGGAAGCAACCGGTGATTTGTTACAGGCCCTCAGCAACACCACAGATGGCGGCCTCTATACGCTTGAAACCGCAGGCGATCGACCCTCAATCCGGATGGTCGGAAGGCGGGCTGATGCCAGCGGAGCAAACTGGCTTGGCCTGCGCGAACGCGGCGCTTATGCGGTCAGAAGCTCAACCAGCCTGCCGCTGTTGCCCGGCATATTGGCGGTCATTCTGGTGTTGCTGTTTGTCTTATTGGCCTGGCGGCGGGAAGGTCGCTAAGCGGCGCGCACCCGTCCGCTTAACCCTGCAGGGTCGCCTGCCAAGGCGCGCACCATAACCCGCGCCATGTCTTGCGGTCCGGGGAACTCAAATCGGTCCAGATTTACCGTTTCAAAGCCAAGCTCACCAAAATAATCAGGTGCACCGATGATTAAAGCCGCATCCCAACCTGATTTTGTTGCGGCCTCTAAGGCCTCGCCTGTGACGCTGAGCCCCAGTCTTTGCCCTCTAAAGTCCGGGTCAATTGCAACTGGGCCAATAAACAACGTTTTCAGGTCGCCATCGCCCACCTTGATCGGCCACACCCGGCAGACACCAATAACCTGATCATCTTGAACAGCCACACGGTTCAGCGCGGGCAGAGACATATTGCTTTCCCGCAGACGTTCTGCGGTTTTGGCAAAGTGGCCAGGTCCGAACGTCTTGTCGTACAGCGCCTCAATGGCGTCAGAGTGTTGCTTAGAGTTTTCAGCAATGATTTTAAGCATGGCGCGCGCTTAAGCTGCTCACGCGGCGGACGCAATCGTTTTTAGTAGCCCCAGGCGCCAAGCTGTGTGCGAATAGCGGCAATAAAAGCTAATGGCTGATCCAGCATAACGTGATGCTGGGCCTCCGGAATGGAAATCATGCTCGTATCGCTGCGCAAGCCTTGCATATACGACCAGATATTGGGGGGAAACAGGATCGATTTCTCACCCCGCATCACGGCGAGGGGGCAAGAGATGCGTTGGAACATGTCAGCAGGCTTTGCCATGGCATCGAACCGGGTCCAGATAGTTGGGTCGAATTTCCAGGTCCAGCCGGTCTGGCCCTCTTTGACCTCAACCTCTTTCAGGCTGTGGCGGGCGATATAGTCGACGATATAATGGTTCTCGCAGCCTTGCGGCGGGGCTAAACGAAAGCGGCCCAAAGCTGCGGTCAGATCAGCATAGACGCGGTTCGGACCATCGCGGCGCGGCGGACCGTCCCACTCCTCTTCCGGCGGGCGGATGGGCGAGTCGACGATTACCATACCAGCGAAGCGCTCCCCGAACCTGGAGCCTGTATTCATAGTTATAAAGCCGCCAAAAGAGTGCGCCACAATCATCGGCTTGCGGCCATCTTTGAACAGGCCCGCATCTTCGCCAACCGCGAGTTGTTCCGCGCTGAACGTATCGACGGAGTAACGCTCCCGCCAGCCGCTGTCTCCCATGCCGCCAAAGGTCATGGCCACAACGCAATAATCCTCAGCAAAGTAAGGCGCGATAAAGTCATACCAGTGGGCGTGCGCCCCATTTCCGTGGACCAGAAAAAGTCCCGGCTTGCTGGCATCTCCCCAGCGTTGATAACGGATTTTAGCCCCCTCAACGTCGACAAACCGTGTCTCGTAGGGCGTTTCAATCGCGGTACTGAACCATTGCGGCGCATCGGGTTTCTCGCCCCGGTACGGCACAAGAACAGTTAAATCAGTCGGTTTCGCTGTTCGCTCAGTATCGGCCATCAAACACGCTTCTCTATTATCTTGAAAATGCCAGTTCCAGTTATCAGGGTTTTATCGCCCGACCAGATACGGCCCTCGACAGTATGTATGCCATCAACGACTGAAAGCACCTCGCCGCGTCCCTCTACCCAGGCGCCGCGCTTCGCCCCAGACAGAAAATCGCACAGCAAACGGATTGTGACCCACCAAGTGTCGTCATTTTGCTCAACTGCGGCGCCCCAAGCCATATCCGCAAATGTCATGAGCATGCCGCCATGCGCATTCATCATGCCATTGGTGTGGTGTTCACCGACCTGAAAGCCGCGCGTCACGCCGGTCTCATCGCGCTTTTCAAACAGTGGCCCGACTTGGCGGCCAAACCCGCGATGCCAATGCAACGGCTCATAGCCCACCGGTATATCATAGGTCTGTTCTCTGGTTAGATCATCACTCATGGCGCTGACATGGCGCGGCAAGCAGGAGGCGGCAAGCCCTCACGTGGCGGGAGTCGCAGAAATCCAGGTGAGATACAGGACGTTCGCATTGGCAGCGGCGTGCGCAACAATCGCGACACCGACAGAACCACTCAGGAGGCGCAGGACCGCCAAACCAACCCCGGTTACAAAGACAACTCCCATAGCGGCGGGACTGTATTGTAAGTGAATGAATGCAAAAGCGACGCTAGACAGCACGACCGCGCCAACCGGGCTGAGGCCTCGAGCAATCAAAGCACCAAGCGCAACGCCCCGAAACGTCACCTCTTCCACAACAGGCGCCATGATCACCGCTATGAAGATATAAGCCAACGACCAGTTTGTCGGGGCAAATGCCTCTTCATTGATCTCGGCTTGATATTGCCAGCCCTCTTCAGTCATGAACATGGATGCGACGATATTTGGGATCAATAACAGCAGCGGCCCGGCGATCAGCGCGATTATAAACCAATGGCGCTCAGCCCGAACCGCACCCGCAAATGGCCCTGCCCCGATCCAGTCTGACCAGAGACTCATCAAAGCGAACCAGACGACCATACCGAGGCAGGTGAAGAGCCAAAGCGTTTTATAAGCGTCAAGCTCTGATTGAGTGCCCGGGGTAATGTCACCGAAAAAAGGACGCGCGAAGAAAGCAGCGCCGTAAAGAAACACGATCGGGGCAAGCACGACCCAGAAGATCGCTGTCAAAGGCTCTTTGGAAAGTGCGAGCGGCGTGTTGAAAAGCCCTCTCATCCTTTTAACACAACCGCTTTGCCCGTTACGGCAGACTCTTGTGCGGCAAGCCCCATTTCGACCGAGCGCAATCCATCCAGCGTGCTGACCGGAGCTGGTCCGCCTTCAAGCATGGCCTGATGAAAGTCACGCAGATGATAGACCGTTGCGCCGTGGTGATGCCCAGCGGCCAGTATATCAGCCTCTACGCCAACGTCTTCACGCCGCGCACCGGACTTATCACGCGGGGAAATAGTCACGGTCCCGGCTGGAATTTGTACTTCCAGCTTCCCGGTCGCACCAATCGCGTGAATATCTTCTTGCTGCTCAGCGCCCTCGGCAAACATGCAGAGATCCAGATGCGCCCGCGCGCCGCCTTTGAAATCAACAATCACATAGGCATTGTCGAGAATATCTGGCTTTCGGCCATCATAATCCTCATCCAGATGATTCACATCCATGCCTGCGGAGGCATAAATCCGTACAGGTTCGTCCTTTAGGGCAAACCGCATCAGATCAAAGAAGTGGCAGCATTTCTCAACCAGAGTGCCGCCTGTATTTTCATTAAAGCGGTTCCAGTTGCCGACCTTCGGCAAGAACGGAAAGCGATGCTCGCGGATTGACAACATATGCGGCTTACCGACCTCCCCTTCATGTAACCGTTCCAGAAAGCGCGTGACGGGTGGCATATAGCGATATTCAAGGCCAACATGGGTCAGCGCTTTTCGCTTGGCTGCCGTCTGATGCACGTCTTGTGCGTGCTTCAGGGTCGTGCACATCGGCTTTTCAACCATAATCGCAATATCGGTTTGCATAACCTCCATCAGGATTTCATGGTGGGTAAAGTTAGGGCTGGAAATGATCACCGCATCAAGTTGAGCGTCACGGATCATATCACGCCAATTGCTATAAATCGCCGGATTGAAGGTTGAGCTTTTTAGCGTCTCAAACGTCCAGTTCATTGGATCATCATTGGGTTCAGCAATGGCCACCAGCTCTGCGCCGTCAACAAAGGCGAGCGAACGAATGTGCTCCTGACCCATCATACCAGCTCCAATTAAGCCGTAACGGCGGTTTTTGTCATTGGACATACGAAACTCACTGGCTAAGAAAAACGCGACGAAACAATGGATAACCAGCATGCGCCAGACCGCAATCGGAAAATCAGCACTTCAAGTGGGCGTGATCGCCTATGGCTGCTGGCGCTTTGCCCGCAGCGAGCGAAAAGAGGCCGAAGCCAAGATCAATACTGCCTTGGATCAGGGGCTCACCCTTATTGATACGGCAGACATTTACGGCTTTGGCGAGCCACGCCACTTTGGAGGTGCAGAAGCGGTTCTGGGCGAGGTTTTCGAGTCCGACCCATCCCTGCGGGATCGTATGGTGCTTGCCACCAAAGGCGGGATCATCCCGCCGCGTCCCTATAATAGTAGCTACGATTATCTGACCGAAGCGATAGACGCCTCCCTGAAGCGGCTGAAAACCGACTATGTCGACCTCTACCAAATCCATCGCCCTGATCTGATGGCACCAATGGTTGAGACGGCCCGCGCCCTGAATGATATGGTGAAAGCTGGAAAAGCGCGTCATATCGGGGTTTCAAACTTTACCATTGCCCAAACCCGCGCTCTGCAAGCGCATCTAGATGCCCCGTTGATCAGTACCCAACCTGAGTTTTCCGCGCTGCAACAGGCTCCGATCACGGACGGCACGCTGGATTGGTGCAGCGAAACGGGCGCAACGGCGCTCGCTTGGTCACCGCTCGCAGGCGGCGCGCTTGCAACAGGTGACACTGATCACCCGCGCGCGCCAAGCGTTATTGAGACCCTGGACCGCCTCGCCAGAAAGCACGGCAAAAACCGTACTCAAATTGCGCTCGCCTTCACGCTTCACCACGGCGCAAATGTCATTCCGATCATCGGCACCCAGAACCCGGTACGGATTGCAGAAAGCGCCGAGGCCTCTCATATCGATCTTGAACCGCGCGACTTCTATGACCTGATCGAAGCCTATCGCGGAGCGCCGATGCCATGAGTTCAGAGATTTCCTGGTTCTCAGCCCTGTGCGATGATGATTACGAGTTTATGGGCCGCCCTGACCCGGCGCTGAAAGCCAGTTGGCAGCATTGCCGCGACATTGTCCTGAACGCAGAGAAAGGCGGCTTTGATAATGTCCTGCTCCCCTCTGGCTACGCGCTTGGACTAGACGGAGCCGTGTTTGCAGGCGGAATTGCGGCTCTGACGCAGTCTATCAAACTCCTTCTTGCCGTGCGTTGTGGTGAGATGTGGCCACCTCAGCTGGCCCGCCAGCTCGCGACACTCGATGAAATGCTGGGCGGGCGGCTGACAATCAATATCATTTCATCCGATATGCCGGGCCAGACCATGGACGGGATGGAGCGCTATCGCCGTACCCTGGAAGTGATGCAGATCTTGCGTACCTTGCTGTCCGGCAAGGACTTGCAACATGATGGCGAGTTCTATCGATTAGAGCTTGAGGCGCCGCGTAATTGCAAAGATCGCGCAGACTGTCCGCCCATGTATTTTGGGGGTCTTTCCCCACCAGCGCTCAATGTCGCAGCCAAGGCCGCCGATGTTTTCCTGATGTGGCCCAGCACTGAAGATAAAGTGCAAGCGATCCTTGATGATATGAAAGCGCGAACGGCCGCTGAGAACCGCTCTATTCGTTATGGCTACCGTGCACATATCGTGATTGGGCAAACCGAGAGCGAAGCGCGGGAGCGCTGTCGCCGCCTGATGTCTCACTTTGACGCCCAGCAAGGCGAAGCGATCCGCAGTAAGAGCCTTGATACGCGGACATTTGGCGTTCGCAAGCAAGCCGAACTGCGAGAAACGGCGGACGAGGAAGGCTTTGTTGAGGATGGCCTGTGGACCGGGATTGGCCGAGCGCGCTCAGGTTGCGGCGCAGCCATCGTGGGCGATCCTGATCAGGTCCTGGCTAAGATCAAACGCTATGAAGCGATGGGCTTCGATAGCTTCATCTTCTCTGGTTATCCGCATATCGCCGAATGCGATCTGTTTGCGCGTTATGTTCTTCCAGAACTAAAAAAGGGGCCGTAAAGCCCCTTTTCGAAAACCTGTCTAAGGCGCGCTTTAGTCGAGAGTCTCAGTCCCGCGGCGGGCAACCAGATCGGCCGTCATGCTGTCAATTTTCTTGATCAACGCCTCAGACGAGCCGTTTGACTTGTCCAGAATAGACAGGAACTGAGCCTGCTGTTCAATACCGAGCCAAATCAGGTTGCCTTCGGCGTTAAGAGCAATGTCCACCACCTGATAATTACCGCCGCGGTTCAGAACCCGCCAGCGCACATCCATTTCGCGGCCATCCTGACGGACGATCTTCGTATCGACAATTGAATCGCGCGGGTTACGGTCGGTCGAGCCGGTAACTTTAACGTCCTTACCGCGATAAGCATTGAAGTAGAACTCATAAACCGCGAGCGCATAAGCTCTGAAAGAGACGATATAAGCCTGTAACTCAGCCTCATCAAAACGCTTTGAGTATTTGCCAATCGCAAACTTGGCGACGGCATCAAGATTAGCAAACTCATCCATATAAGTCTGAAACTGGAGACGTCGGTCTTCAGGCGTAACATCCGGCGCATTTAGCGAGGCCAGAACATCATTCGCATTGGTTCGAACATATTCTTCGGTCTTTGCATCGGCGAAGGCCGGAATGGCCGAAGCCATCAGAATAGCGGTTGAAAATATCAGTTTCCGGGAGATCATGGGTCTATTCCTCTGTCTCTGTTTCCTCGTCTTCGAAACCATAAGCATCGAAATCGGGCAAATCTTTGAACGGGTCTTCTTGCGCACGGCCGTCTCTGATGGCGGCATCTCTTTGTTGAGTATAATTACGGCGAAGCGCGATATAGGGCTCAGGCTGTTCCCGCAGGACTTCAATCTGCTCAATCAGGCCTTCACGCGCCGAAACAGCGCCAACGACGCCTGTCGTCACGCGAAAAGCGGTATCGCCTTCAAATGTCGTATAGTTTAGCGGATTGAGAGCGCCATCAACACCGCTACCTGCAAGGTCACGCAAGTTGCTTGGCCCCCTGATCGGCAGCATCAAATATGGCCCATTTCCAAAGCCCCACGTCCCAAGGGTCTGGCCGAAATCTTCGCGATGCTTTGGCACATTGAGCGGGGTGGCCGGATCGAAAATCCCGCCAATGCCAACCGTACTGTTCACCACAAACCGCGTCGCCGTGTCGAAAGCTGCCAGAGGTTTTCCCTGCAAGACGGTATTCGCAAAGACCACTGGCTGACCAAGATTGGTAAGAAAGTTTGAAACGCCCTGACGGATCGGTTCGTTTGTAACAGCGCGATAGCCCTTGGCAGTTGGCTCAAGGATCGCCTTGTCGAGGCCCTCATTAAAGCCATAGACACTTCGGTTCCAGCCTTCCAGAGGATCATAAACGCCGGCAGCGTTTTGATCCGCGCCGCCGGTTGCGCATGCCGCTAGTGAAAGCGTCGTAGCTAGAATCGCGAATTGAGCCCGCATTTTCATATTCCTTATTATCGACGAGCGATATGCGAGAGTCAGTCGCATTTTTCAACTAAACCTATTGTGAACAAGATCTATACGCGAAGTCTGTGACTTAAGGATCACATTCTTTTGCGCATCATTTATAGATATTTTGCACATGACTTTAACCGTCCTTTGCAACCGAATGTCTTGGGTCTAGTCGCGCCGCGATATGGAAAGGTTCAAACCAGACTGTGCTGGCTTCAGATAGAGTTCAGCACGATTTGGGTCTTGCAATTCATATAAATGATCGTTTATATGTTTTTCATGAGCGCTACTCCTGATCATATCACTGACGCCCTGAAGGCCGCTGGGGAGCCAACCCGGCTCCGCATCCTTGCCCTTTTGCGGCAAGGGGATCTGGCGGTTGGAGAGCTCGTTCAGGTTCTCGATCACAGCCAACCTCGCCTGTCGCATCATCTCAAGACGCTGACCAATGCGAAACTGGTTGAGCGTCTTCCGGAAGGCTCATGGGTGTTCTACCGTGCCGCACGAAAGGGCTGGCCGCGGCGGTTACTGGACGCCTTCTTTGCGGAACTGGGTATAGAGAGCGATGTCTTCAAAGAGGATGCGCTTGCGCTGAAAGCCGTCAAACAGAAGCGCGTTGCCTCAGCCAACACATATTTTGCAAACATCGCCGAGACCTGGGACCAGATACGCGCGCAGCACTATCCAACCGCCGATATTGAAGGCGCGCTGCTGGCCGCCGCGGGCAGAGAGCGGTTCCGCCGTGTCGTTGACCTGGGTACAGGCACAGGCCGTATGTTGACCTTGTTCTCGCCGCTCGCAACTGAAGTGGAAGGCCTCGATCAGTCTCACCAGATGCTCACTGTGGCACGCTCAAACCTCGGTAAAGCTGGCACCAGCAATGCCAGCGTCCGGCAAGGCGATGTTGCCGCGACCCCCTTTGATAGTGAAAGCGCTGACCTGGTGATCATTCACCAGGTGCTGCACTTTGTGGAAGCCCCAGAGGCGGCGCTTGCAGAAGCTGCCCGTATCCTCCGCCCCGGCGGCAAACTGCTGGTCGTGGACTTTGCGCCGCACACACTTGAATTCCTACGCGATGAGCATGGCCATCGCAGGCTTGGCCTGAGAGATGAGGATATGGGCGACTGGGCTAATAAAGCGGGTCTCGCACTTGATACCCCTCGCCGTTTCGATCCTCCTAGCACACTGGACCAGGGCCTTGCCGTGAATATCTGGACCGCCCATCGCCCTGCTAACCAAGAAGAAGTCGCCGCATGAGTGCCCTATCCCTCGCCGCCCAGCAATCTAGCCCGGCGCCGAACGTCTCGTTCGAATTCTTTCCGCCCAAAACCGACAAGATGGAAGCCAAGCTCTGGGAAAGCGTGGCTCGGCTGTCGCCGATGGCCCCGGAATTTGTCTCTGTGACTTATGGCGCAGGCGGTTCAACCCGTGACCGCACACAGAAGACCGTCGCTAAGATTGCGCAGGATACGCCGCTTAAGCCTGCCGCGCACCTTACCTGTGTCAGCGCGACGAAAGAAGAAGTTCTTCAAGTTGCGGAGGATTTCTGGTCTGCTGGCGTTCGTCATCTTGTCGCCCTGCGCGGAGATCCACCAACAGGTATGGGCGAAAAGTTTGAGCAGCATCCCGGCGGTTATCGCGACAGTGTCGACCTGATTGAAGGCATTCGCGATCATGACCTTGGTCCTGGTGTTCGGTTTGAGATCAGTGTCTCTTGCTACCCCGAGCGACATCCAGACAGTCAGGGCTGGGACGCTGACATCGCTTTCCTGAAAGCCAAACAAGATGCTGGCGCTGACCGTGCCATCACGCAATTCTTCTTTGAGCCACATGTCTATCTGGACTTTCTGGAACGCGCACGTGCAGGCGGCGTCACCATGCCGATTGTGCCCGGCATCATGCTTCAGCCGAACTTTAACGGCCTGAAACGCATCGCTAAGCTATGTGGGGCGAGTGTACCAGACTGGCTACATACGCTTTATGAGGGGACAGAAAACGACGCAGAAACCCGCGACCTGATTACGGCTAATCTCGCTGCTGAGCTTTGCCACAAACTGTCTGATCAAGGCGTGAGCGATTTCCACTTCTACACGCTCAACAAGGCGAGCTTGGCGCTATCTACGTGTCGCTTGCTAGGCCTGAAGCCCAAGGCGAATGCCGCATGAAACCTACTAAAATAATAGTCTTGGTTAGTTTTGCGCTCCTCGTTGGCGGCATCTCAGGCTGGTATTTAAAATCATACTCGATTGAACAGCAGAAGCGAAAGTTGCTTGAGAGTACGTGTGAAACGCTCTTTCAATCAACGCGAGACTTGATTGCTAGTTTAGCTGAGCCGTCGAACCGTGATGTTCAGTTCCAGATCACACCAAACCAAGAATCCGCACGTCAAGAAAGGGGCCGGATCATTTTAACGGATCAGCCAGCCGCAGAACTTGGCCCTCAAAACCAAAGCCAACTCGAAAACCTTGTTAAAATGATCGGCCCATCGTGTGGCCGCGCCAAGCAAGTCCAACTCCAAAATAAGCTAAATGCCGCGATTGCAAAACAATCAGACCGTAAAGATCAGGAAGCCGCACAATGACCAGCCGCCAAGACCGCATCGCCGCTCTCAAAGCCGCCGCACAAGAACGCATCCTGATCTTTGACGGATCGTGGGGCGTGATGTTCCAGCGTATGGGGCTTGATGAAGCCGACTTCCGCGGCGAACGCTTCGACGAAGCGACATATCCAGGCCAAATGAAAGGCAATAATGATATTCTCTGCCTGACCCGTCCGGAACGCGTGACGCAGCTGCACGATGCCTATTTCGGCGCGGGCGCAGACATTTCGGAGACCAATACCTTTTCGGCCACAACGATTGCGCAGGACGACTATAATCTCGATCTGCAATCGGTCATCGACATCAATTTCGAAGGCGCGCGCCTTGGACGTGAAGCGGCTGACCGCTGGACGACGAAAGACCCCCACAAACCGCGCTTCGTTGCCGGCTCCATCGGGCCGCTCAACAAGATGCTGTCGATGAGCTCCGACGTAAACGATCCCGGCGCTAGAGAGGTCAATTTCGATCAGGTCTATCAGGCTTATCGCGAACAGATCAAAGCTCTGAATGAAGGCGGCGTGCACCTTTATCTGATTGAGACGATCACTGACACGCTCAACTGCAAAGCGGCGATCAAGGCGATCATGGATCTTGAAGCGGAGGGCATGGAAAAACTGCCGATCTGGATTTCCGGCACGATTACCGACCGCTCAGGCCGAACCCTGTCTGGCCAGACTGTTGAAGCGTTCTGGCACTCGGTTCGCCACGCCAAACCGTTTGCGATTGGCTTCAATTGCGCGCTTGGCGCGGACCTGATGCGCCCGCACATCGCCGCGATTGCGCGCGCGTCCGATACGCTCGTCGCCGCTTATCCAAATGCTGGTCTGCCAAATGAAATGGGCCAGTATGACGAAGAGCCAGATGAGACGGCCAATCACGTTGGCGCTTGGGCGAAAGACGGGCTGGTCAACATTCTTGGCGGCTGCTGCGGCTGCGATCCACACCACATCGCGGCTATGGCCAAAGCCGTTCAAGGCGTGAAACCACGTCAACCCGCTGCCCAACCAGATCATATGCGGCTCTCTGGTCTGGAGCCATTCGAACTGGCCACTTAAGAGCCAGAAAAATCAACGCACCGTTTACTTGCCGTGGAACCACCCAGTGATTGAAAGCCTCGGCTCACCCACAAAAGGGGTAACGTAAGTTACAGAATGAACATGACGAACGCTAAACAAAGACAAGGTGTTGAAGCCGGGCGTCCATGCGTCCCGGGGTGTCCCGTCGCGTTCATAGAATTGCAGCAAGCCGCCCCAGTCCGGATGCCACTGGCGACAGAAGCTGAAGACATAAGCGAACAGCCGCGTTTCATCCTGCGGGTCGTCGAGATGGCGCGTCAGAAAGTGGCCCTCCTGATACAGCGTGGCTTGCGCGTCCGCGCTGACAATCTCATTACTGCCCGTGACTTTACGAACTTCAGAGAGGACAGCCTCGCTGTTCAAAGCGGCGTAAAAGTCTTTGAACGCTGGAACCTGCGATGTTTCCAGACGATGCCCTTTATACAGAAACCCCTCGCCGCGTTGCGCATTACGATTGATCGTATGCTGCAAGGTCTGTTTTTCCTGTCCGCTAAGCGCGTTCATGTCTGCCGGGGACACTTCAGAGAATTTCCCGCTCGGCGCCAGCATCCAGTTAAAATCCTGATGTGCCGTCAACGCCTTGGCAAGCCCTTCCGCAATCTGCGGAGCCAGAACAGAACTGAACCGCGCCCGGTCATCCTGCGCAAATGCCGCTTGGTTTTGAGGGGAGGCGAACTCGTTCGCTAGCATGGCCATACTCACTTTGTTGAAATCACTAGAACGTCCTTCCGAATCCTGCCGCCAAATGCAAGGTAGAAGCGCATCACGAGGAGAAGAATATGAAAGTCTATGACACGCTTGACGAGAAAATTATCGCTTTCATCGAGAAGCAGAAAATGTTCTTCGTCGCCTCTGCTCCGCTTAGCGCTGAGGGCCACGTCAACATATCCCCAAAGGGCTATGACGCCTTCAAGGTGATTGATGACACGACCATTGCCTGGCTCGATCTTGGCGGCTCAGGGATTGAGACCCAGGCCCATGTTCAGGAGAATGGCCGCATCACGATCATGTTCTGCGCCTTTGAAGGCCCCGCCAATATCCTCCGTCTCTATGGCACAGGTGAAGTGGTCAACAATCACGACGCAGAGTTTGAAGACTTGCTCGCAATGTTCACAGGGTTTGACCGCGCACGCGGGATTTTCCGCGTGAAACTGAACCGCATACAGGATAGCTGCGGCTGGGGCGTGCCGTTCATGGAGTTCAAAGGCGAGCGCGACCAGCTCAACCGCTATATCGACAACAAGTCCAAGGAAGAATGGATCGAGAGCCGCTATCAGAAGAACGCGGAGAGCATTGATGGGCTTAAGGGTTTGGTTCGGGATACAAAGGCTGATCTGGACCGCTAATGTTCCCTGAAGAAACATTTTTATTTGGCCCTGAATACAAAGGTTCCGTCAAAGTGGATTTGTCTGGAGCACGCCAACTACTGTCAGAAGTTCGCAAGCGTCGAATATATTTTCACTCAATCGAAGCTCACGAAATAGACGAAGAGCAATATTGGATCCCCCGCCTAGAGTTCTCAAAAAAAGGTCTGTCAGGCGAAGATAAATTTACAACTCTCGAACAACTCTACAGCTTCGACCAAGACCTATTGAATGAGGCCGAACAAGCCGCATTTAAATTAAAGTTTGAGATTTGGCTCAATCCTGAAAGCGGACTTCCTTCGAAAGAGAAGCAATAAATGACCTCCCAATCCTCCTCCATTTTCGTCAATATTGGCGAGCGTACCAATGTCACGGGCTCTGCCCGGTTCCGTAAGCTGATCACGGCAGGCGATTATCCAGCCGCCGTCGAAGTGGCGCGCCAACAAGTTGAAAACGGCGCCCAGATTATCGACGTCAATATGGACGAAGGCATGTTGGACGGCGCAGCCGCGATGACCACATTCCTTAACCTGATCGCAGCTGAGCCTGATATTGCGCGCGTCCCGGTGATGATTGACAGCTCCAAATGGGACGTCATCGAAGCAGGCCTTAAATGCGTTCAGGGTAAGGCGGTCGTGAACTCGATCTCGATGAAAGAGGGCGAGGACC
>CAZGVG010000010.1:32726-43392 GCA_964528975.1 uncultured Hyphomonas sp. | reverse complement strand
TATCATGGGAATGTTCTCTCGCCTAAGTGACATCATCAACTCAAACATCAATGCGATGCTGGATGGTGCTGAAAACCCAGAAAAGATCGCCCGCCTGATGATTCAGGAAATGGAAGACACTCTGGTCGAAGTTCGCACCGCCGCGGCCCGCGCCATGGCTGACAAGAAAGAAATGGAGCGCGAAGTCGCTCATTATACAAATGTCCGTGATGAGTGGGAAACCAAAGCTGGTCTCGCGATTGATAAAGGCCGGGAAGATCTGGCTCGCGGCGCTCTTATGGCCAAACAGAAGGCAGAGACAGAAATTGTCCGCCGCCAGGAAGCCATGGATATTGCTGAAGAAGCGTTTGAAAAGCGTCAGGATGACCTCAGCCGTTTGCAAGCAAAGCTGGATGAGGCCAAAGCCAAGCACCGCGCGCTTATGATGCGCCGGGACGCAGCTGAGCAGCGCATTAAAGTTCGCTCTCAGACTTATGACACCCGCGTTGATGATGCTCTGGCCCGTTATGCCGGCGTTGAGCGTAAAGTGGATGAGCTGGAAGCCTATGCTGACACAATCCGCGGCGCCGAGCCTTCGCTGGAAGCTGAGTTTGCGGCTCTCGAGCAAGATGATGCGATTGAAGCTGAGCTAGAAGCGCTGAAAAAGGCCCGCTCGAAGGTGGCTGCAAAAGCAGCTAAAGCGACTGAAAAGAAGGAGGGCTAGATCATGCTATTACCCTTCGCAATTCTCGCTGGCTTTATGACAGCTATTACCGCGCCGGGCCTGATTGCCCTGCATATTGAAGACCGCCGCAAGGCTAAAGCCGAGGCAACAAGCTAATGGACGGACCAGAGGTACTTATTCCAATCATTGCCGTCATTGCGATCTTTGTTTTTCTGCCATGGATGATCTTTCACCACATCACTCTGTGGCGGAAACAGAAAACGCTGATGCCGGATGATGAGAGAATGCTCGAAGATCTTTGGCGCTCTGCCAAGTCAATTGAGCGCCGTCTGGAAACGATTGAAGCCCTGGTTGATGAGGAGATGGAAGAAGAAGAGGCTCAGCCTCGCCGCCGTCCTCGTTCCTCCAGCAGATTTGAGGACTAGACTATGACTCGCAGAAAATATCACCGCCCCTTAAGAGATGATACTTACACAGAAAGAGAAGAAAGAGACATGTTCCATTCGCCCAACCCGAAACGCTTTTATCGCTCGCGGACAGATAAGGTCTGGCTTGGGGTTTGCGGCGGCGCGGCTGAGCGATTTGGCTGGGAACCTACTCTTGTAAGGATTGCTTTTATCGCAAGTTTCTTCGTTTTTGGCCCACTCTCATTCTTTGGCTATATCGTCGTCGCGATGATAACGCCTAAAGCACCAAGAGGTCGCCGGAACCTAGGCTCCGATGAAGAACAGTTCTGGCGTAATGTCTCGGACCGCCCGCGGGTCACCGCATCCGGACTAAAATATACATTCATGGATCTCGAAGATCGCCTTCGCAATATTGAGCGTAATGTCACCAGTGAAGAGTGGCGGCTCAAGAAGGCCTTTCGTGATCTGGAAAAGAACTAGAATCGTAACTTAAGCAAGTAAGTAAGGACATTAGGGGGATTACCCATGACACGCAAAGCCATCAAAAGCGGAATCACTACAGGATTTCTCGTCGCAGCCCTTCTCTCTGTCGCCGCCTTTGCCAGCGTCAAGGATGACGGGGTGAAACTCGCCGCCGGAGGGGTTGAGATGACCCTGAAAGCGTCCCTCGATAAGGGGCTACAAATCAGCTTCATCGCACCGCAGTAATGGTGTGACCACATTCCAGGTTCGGTTGACACCCTTCTCTCTTTTCCCTGAACGCTATTGAGAGCAGCCGACCTGTAAAAACCCCGCATCAGACGGGGGGAGAGTCTCTCAGTTCGCTGTGAGGCTTTCCGCGTAAACTGCGAAAAATTAACTCTACTTGTAAATCTCACGCATCTGTGTGGTCGTTTTTTCATTACTTCTGTGCCAAATGGCGTGAAAGTGGCATAGAGTGCAGGCATGTCGGATAAGCGTATTCTTCTCATCATTGGCGGCGGTATCGCGGCGTATAAGTCGCTGGAGTTGATCCGCGAGCTTGCCCGGCGCGGGATCAAGTCGCGCTGCATCGTCACCAAAGGCGGTCAGGAATTTGTGACGCCGCTCTCCGTCTCGGCGCTTTCTGGCGAGAAGTGCTTTACCGAATTGTTCGATCTGGATGATGAGGCCGACATGGGCCATATCCAGCTTTCACGCTCAGCTGACCTGATCGTTGTGTGTCCGGCAACAGCGGACCTGATGGCGAAAGCGGCTGGCGGTTTGGCCAATGACCTCGCCTCAACAACACTCCTTGCTACCGATAAGCCGGTTTTGATGGTGCCCGCGATGAACGTTCGCATGTGGCAGCACCCGGCAACGCAGCGAAACTTGCAGACTTTGCGCGCGGACGGTGTTGAGGTCATGGACCCGGATGAAGGCGCGATGGCGTGCGGTGAGTTTGGGCCGGGGCGTTTACCTGACCCGCTTAACATAGCCGATCGGATTGAAGAAAAATTGAGCGGTGGTGCGACGCTGTATGGGCTGGAAGCGAAACCACTGGCTGGCCGGCATGCCCTGATAACCGCCGGACCAACGCGAGAGCCGCTGGACCCGGTTCGGTTCCTGTCCAACCATTCAAGCGGTAGACAGGGCTATGAAATTGCCGGCGCGCTCGCAAGGGCCGGGGCACGTGTGACCTTGGTGTCTGGGCCGGTTTCTATCGCGCCGCCTGCAGGCGTTGATATGATAAATATTGAAACGGCCCGCCAGATGTTGGAAGCCTGTGAAAGCGCATTGCCAGCGGACCTCTTCATCTCAGTCGCGGCGGTTGCAGACTGGCGGCCAAGCCGGGCTGCGGCCAAGAAGATGAAGCTAAAGGAAGGCGACGGCAATCCGCACCCAACGCTGGAGTTGTCGGAAAACCCTGACATTCTGGCGACCTTGTCCCGGAAAAAGAAACAACGCCCCAAGCTTGTGATTGGCTTTGCGGCTGAAACGCATGAGGTCGAAGCCCTCGCGATTGCGAAGTTGAAGCGCAAACGCTGTGACTGGATCGTTGCCAATGATGTTAGCGGTGATGTGATGGGCGGGGCGATGAATGAAGTCGCGCTGATTACGCGCGCCGGTATTGAAGCGCGTTGGCCGCGTATGACCAAACAGGATGTCGCCAACAAGCTGGCTGCCCGCATCGTTGAAGAGTTTGACGATCAAAAAGGAAAGCTCGCCGCAGAATAGGCCCATTCTTTACCTATCGGAGCTTTAGGCATCGATGCAGTTAAGGGGCTTTCCTATGGCACGCGCTATTCCGACAGATCAGGTCTTGTTGAGCGAGATTTACAATCGCTATCTTAAAGATTTTTCCGATTGGACCGAAGAGAATAAAACGCGGACCAATAAAATCTGGGTTCCAATTGATGTGCAGCGTATGGGCAAGAAGTTTCGCTGTGATCCGGATCTGATTTTCGGACGCCTCTATTATCATATGAATGAGAAATACGGCTCCTCAACCGGGGATGGCCATGATGTGAATTTCTTCAACACCTTCATTGGCCAAGACCGCCATGTGGTGAATTTTCCGCTGCTGACATCTGTGCTCGCGGACTTACAGGATGAGCGCAAAAAGTTTGTTGTTTCGACGCGGCTCGCCGCTTTGTCGCTTGTCGTTTCAGCCATCTCCATAGCGATTGCGGTCTTGGTTTAACCGCAGCGCTTGACTCTTGGGGGCGACTCCGGCGCTTTCACAAATATGACTGATATTACTGTTGCTGTGCGGCCGCTGCCGCATTTCGAGGGGCTTGATCTGCCTGCCTATGAAACACTTGGTGCTGCCGGAATGGATGTCCGCGCCGCTCTACCCGAAGGTGCGCCTCTCGTGCTTGCACCTGGAGAGCGGGACATGGTGCCGACGGGGCTCAGCGTTGCGATCCCTCAGGGTTATGAGATTCAAATGCGTCCGCGCTCGGGTCTTGCTGCCAAACATGGCCTGACATGTCTCAACACACCGGGCACGATTGATAGTGATTATCGCGGTGAGTTGAAGGTTATCCTGATCAATCACGGGGCTGAGGCGTTCACAATCACGCGCGGCGAGCGGATTGGACAAATGGTTCTTGCCCCGGTGACGCGTATTGTCTGGCAAGAGGTTGAAAGTCTTGATGAAACAGAGCGTGGATCCGGCGGTTTTGGGTCAACAGGGCGATAAGGACTTGCCTTCAGCTACCAACCTGTTATATATCGAATAACGATAATTATAATGTCAGGAAAAACCGCTCATGTTTGATATTGATAGCCCGTTTACAATGGTTGTTCTGATCGTCCTGATTGCGGTTGGGGCGGGTGTCGTCAAGACATGGATCGAGACACGTTCGAATGCGACAGCGGATGAAGAAACGCGTGTGCGCATGGAGGACCTCGAGCGTGAAGTGATCCGTTTGCGCGATCGGGTGAAAGTGCTTGAGAAGATTACAACGGATGGCGACAATCGCCTGCGTGACGAGATTTCGCGCCTTGCTTAGACTCTAGGCCTCGGGATCTCTAAACCCTTTGCCGATGACGTGAGCCGCATAGGCAGAGACACTAAAGCCGACAATACCGATTCCTGACGCATACATGGCGGCTAAATTTGTATTGCAGGTCGGCCCGCCTTCAGTGCAGCTTCCAAAATTCAGCGTATAATACATGTAAAGCGCTGTCAGGGCGCTAAATAGCGCCAGTAAGGCAAGCGCTATAGTGAGCCATTTAAGGGCGATACTAATCATTTAGAGTCTGTCCTTGCTGGATGAAATAAGGTGCGATCTGGAGTATTGCCCCTTCCTGTATATGCTTGCATTGGCGCTCTGGTAGGTCAAACCTGAAGTGACTTTGCCATCTTTGAAAGTTCTTTCGCCAGGATGTCATAGACAAGCCTGATACGGCGGCTTGAATGCAATTCGCGGTGGGTCGCGAGCCAGATGGGCACCGGGAAGGAAAGCTGGTCTGGAAGTATCTGCACCATATTTGGATCCCAGATTTCTACATCGCGCGTGAAGAAGCTGATGCCAAGACCAGCTCTGGCGAGTTCACGCATAACTGTCCCGGTTGCAGAACTGGCGACAAAGTTTTTGAGGGTTAGATTAAGCCCTGACTGTTTAAATTCATCAATCAGTCGCTCATTGGCTTCGAAACCTATGAAGTCCAGTTTTTCAACATCGCTGAGACTTTCAATTGGGGGGCAGTCCCTCAGATAGTCCTTTGAAGCGTAGAGATGCCAGGAAATCTCGCCAATCAGCTTCGCAATCAAGTCAGGTTGGTCTGGCCGTCCATGCCTAATGGCGATGTCCGCCTCACGTCTTGTGAGATCACGAACTTCATTCGACGTAATGATCTCAATCTGGATGTTCGGCGCCTGTTCATGAATTTTCCGGATGATCTTTGGCAGATTATAAGTCGCCATGGTATCGGTGGTTGTGATTACGACCCGGCCTTCGACCGCTTGAGACTGACCTGATGCGGAAAGAGATATTTTCGTCGCTGCTTCAGCCATGAGCCGAACATGCTCGAGGAGTTCTGCACCTGCACTGGTTAAAGCCATGGCACGTCCGGCCCGTTCAAAGAGGACAATACCTAAGTCTTCTTCCAAGGCTGCAACTTGCCGACTAAGGGTGGGTTGGGTCTGACCAAGCGCCCGGGCGGCGGCGGATAAAGAGCCTTCCTCAGCCGTCGCCAAGAAGGCTCGGACTTGATTCCAGTCAAAGGAGATGGCCTGCCAGTTCATCTTTTTTCGTATAGGTCATTTCGAATAATCCGCAATTTCTATTTGAAATGTGAATGACTAAATCTGCTTCATGAGATACGTAGAAACATGCATTCCCCGGCATAATCGGGACATTCAGGAGGCAACTATGCCTAATAAAAGCAAATTCTGGAACAAGGCAGCAGATAAGTATTCCAAGTCAGCGATTGCTGATCAGGACTCTTACGAGATCAAGCTAGACATGACGCGCGATTACTTCACGCCGCAGAGCGAGGTTCTTGAAGTTGGTTGCGGCACCGGATCAACTGCAATCCTTCATGCGCCTTTTGTGAAGCATATTCACGGCGTTGATATTTCAGAGAGAATGATCGAAATCGCGCGTGCGAAGGTCGAGCCAGGCGTGCATGACAATGTCTCGTTTGAGGTCGCGGACCTAGATACCTATCCACGAACCGGGCAGTTATATGATGTTGTCATGGCGATGAGTATCCTGCACTTGGTGGAGGATCGCGCAGCACTTCTGCAAATGATCTATAGCCGCCTTAAACCCGGTGGAGCTTTTGTTTCAAGCACAGTTTGTTTGAAGTCATTCTCGCCGCTGATCCGAATGGCACTGCCGATTGGACATGCTGTAGGGGCCTTGCCAACAGTGCGCTCGTTTAGCTCAGACCGGCTTCAAGACGACATGCGCGCGGCAGGCTTCAAGATTGTCCACCATTGGCAGCCTGGACCCAAAAAGGCGGTCTTTCTGGTTTGCCAAAAGCCTGACTAGACCAGCGCGCTGTCTTCTTTCGCAAATTTTGCCAGGAGGTAAGCATCAGTGTCCTCGATTTTTTCGAGTTTTCCGAATGCAAAGGCGTTGCGATCCAAAACCATATCGCGCGGGCGGAGGGGTCTTGAGATTTCGAGCCCCTCTAAAGCGCGCGCGCGGGAGAAGGCGACATAGGCTTGTCCATGCGCAAACATCCCGCTGTCAAAGTCTATGAAAACTTTTTCCAGGGTCAGGCCCTGCGCCTTATGGATCGTCACGGCGTAGGCGAGACGTAGAGGCACTTGTTTGAATGTGCCGACCACTTCGCGCGAGACTTTCTTGGTCTCAGGATCAATCGCGTATTTATATTTCTCCCAAGCCGCAGGTTCAATTTCGTAAGCGTGACCATCAAGCTCAACCAGCACATTGCGTCCGGAAAAACCTGCGACTGTGCAGAGCGAGCCATTGACCCAGCGACCTTCTGGATCGTTCTTGATCAACATGACCCGCGCGCCTTCCTTTAGCTCAAGGTCGGCTTCTGTAGGGTAAGATTTCTCATCAAATGTGCCTTGTACAGTTGCTGGGAAGACGTGCTCTTTACCGGGCAAGTCTTCAAGACGGGCCTGATTGATTCGGTAGGCATTGGCATTATTCGGGGTCAGAACCACATGAGTTTCGCTGGCCTCAATGGCGCTGCGGTCTGAGACAACGCTTTGCAGAACTGCTTGATCAGCGGGTGTAATCCGACCCTGACGCATTGCGCCAAGTAAAGCGAGGAAGCGCGGATCGGCCTGACGAAATACATGCTTAAGCGCGAGGAGAGCAAACTCGGCTTCCCGAAAGGCGGGGCCATTAAAGAAATAATGGCCGCCATAGCGCTCATTGAGGATTTCATGCTCCTCGCCGCGAACAACCGGCGGTAATTGATGCAAGTCACCGGACAGGATCATCCGTACGCCGCCAAATGGGCGCTTTGAGCCGCGATTGAGTTTCAGGCTGCGATCAATCGCGTCGAGCATATCAGCGCGAACCATCGAAATCTCATCAATGATAATTGTCTCAGCCGTCTTCATCAGGCGCGCCGTCCGCAGCCGTTTGACATCAGTGGGTTCAATCAAGCGAGGTGGGAACTTGAAAAAGCTGTGCAGGGTCTGCCCCCCCGCATTCATGGCCGCGACGCCCGTAGGCGCCAGAACGATGGCGGTTTCCCCGGCATGTTCCATGAACTTTCGCAGCAGGGTCGTTTTGCCCGTCCCGGCGCGCCCGGTCAGAAATAGATTGCCCTGTGCGCCAGCGCCGCTGGCCACCCAATCGGCTGGCTTGGCATAGATCGTATCTGGCGTCAGGGCAGTGTCAGTGGCGAGCAAATCAGTCATCGTCACCCGACATAGCGGGCTTTGTGAGTTTATGGAATGTTCTCACACTGTACCGTCGCAGTTGCCCGGCAGAGCGTATCTGAGCTCTCGATATTTGCCTTGGGCTGTGAGGCGAGAATGCCGCCTGTCTCGAAACAAGCTGTTTTCACGCCCTGAAGGCTCTCTACTTGCAGCCTTTCTTCTTGGGGCGCGCAGCCTTGTTCAAGGTCGCCTTCGCGCGTTTCGGTGATTGGGAATGATCGCAATTGGCGTTGCAGAACAGGGATTGCGTAATCGCCCGAGAGGCCCTGATGCTCGATCATGAAGTTACGCATGAGCAGTGTTGGGTCTGCGAGTTGGCGTTCGTGGACAGGAACATAGCAAATGCCAAGCGTGCGATAGGTGTGTGCATCGCCGTCCGACTGTAGACTTGTATTGAAAATGCGCTCAGCCGCGATGCGTCTTTGGTGAAAATCATCACTGATCTGGCCTTGTTGGCTCTCAAGATCCATGCGCAGCCAATGTTGCCAATGACTGCTGGCATTAGCTTCATTGAAATCAGGGTGCTCTTCCAGAGCCGTATCGGGGGTGCGGACAATTCTGGTCGCCAGATAAGACCAGGCGGCCATGCAGCGCATTGGTGTTGCAGCATCTTCCACTGGGACTTCTGTTGATGCCGTGTCTTCGGTTTCTACTATATCGTCAGAGGCCAGCGGCAAGGTGACGTCCTGCCGGTTCGCTTCATAGATGTCGGCCGGAGCAACGAAGTCGCTGTCCGGTCTTTGGCTGATTTCTTGTCCATGAGCGCCTAGGGTCCCTATCACAAAGGCTAGAACAAGCATACGCAATGGGTTTGCTGGCATGGGACCTCTTTTGGCGGACAACTCTACACTATGCATATCTTGGTAAGGGCGATAGGCAAACAGCTCAAGTCCCAAGGTAAGTCATAGGAGCTTTCACTCTGTCTTCTGCACAAGGCTATAGCGATGTTGATGCCTATCTGAGCGCGCATCTTTTGAAAGAGGACCCCGTTCTTGATGCCATTGCTGAGGCGAGTGAGGCGGCGGGCCTGGTACCACATGCGGTTACGCCTCTACAGGCGGCATTTTTGGCCTTTCTAATCAAGCTGAGCGGCAGTCAGCGGGTTCTGGAAATTGGCTGCTTAGGTGGCTATTCTGCGGTCGCGATGGCGCGGGCTTTGCCAGAGAGCGGTTCTGTTCTGACCACAGAGATTGATGCCCGCACGGCGCAGGTTGCGCAATCCAATATTGATCGTTCAGGCTTTGCAGAACGGATTGAGCTTAGGACGGGGCCTGCAATGGGGGTCTTGCTAGAACAGGTTGAAGACCGGGCGGTCTTTGATTTTATTTTTATCGACGCGGATAAGGTCAATCATCGTAATTATCTTGAGCAGGCCCTGAAGCTCTCTAAACCCGGAACCTTGATTGTGGCGGATAATATTGTGCGCGGCGGCGCGGTAATTGATGCAGGCAGTGAAGAAAACAGTGTGCGCGGCGTTCGCGCGATGTTTGAGTATGCCAAAACGCTTGAAGGTGTGGAGATGACAGCCCTGCAAACGGTTGGCGCAAAAGGGTATGATGGTATGGCGCTATTCCGTGTAAGTTAAGCTACAGGTCTCGCCAGTCAGCTTGCATGCCAAGCTCGTTAAACACATCGTTCCAATAGTCTTTCAATGCGCCGCGTTGCAGATCAACGTAGCGCTCACGCGGGATAAGACGGATTTCCAGATCGACACCGTCCAGGGCCCTGCCAAAACGGTTCTTCAAATCTCTGGCGCTGGTTTCAGCATCCGGCGCATTCTCTGGCATCGCCCCACCGCCGCCATAAGCTGAAAAGATGTCTGAGTTCTGTAGCATGTCGGAGATAAGCACGACTTTGCGGCGGTCAGCCCGATCAGAAAAGTTTTCGGTCTGGGAAAGCCGTGCCAAAGCCTCCATAATGGGGCTGCTCGGGGCTTCTTTTGGAACCACGAGATCTTCAAGGGTTGCAAGCATTGGCCCTTCAAACAGGTCTCTATAGCGCTCTTCCATCTGCTTTGGATTGGAAAAAAGTGGATTAACCTGATCGCCGCGGCCTGGGTTGCAGAGCGAAAACTCGCCGCGCGGATCAAACTGCCCTCTCTCATCAAGCTCAAACAGGGTGAAGCGCTCATTCGCGTCGAGGCGATTGCTGGTGCGGCGGATCGCATCGCCGATTAGCTCGGCCTGAAGCTCGCTATATTCATCGGTCTTGTCGATGATGATGGCCGTGTGGGGGGGAAGCGTATCGGAGATTTCGCACAGCGTCTTCTTGTCATAAGGCGCCGGTTGCAGCGCGTAGAAGGAGAAGCCTATGATCGCAACGGCGAGGCCCGCCAGAACGAAGTTCAGGATCGCTTGATTACGTTGCTTCTTTTGTCTCGATCGCCGCCGCCGCGCCATTAGTCATTTCCCCTCGCCTTCACAACGAATTGGTCAACGATTTCTTTTTCAAGTCCAAACTCATCTGACAAGCCCGCTTCTGTGGTTCGCAGGAGTTTTAGATAGGGCGCTGTCATGTCGCTCATTGTGCGGTGGATGACCATTTTCTCTTTAGCGGTCAGGTCGCTGCCTTTGACCTCAACGACTTCCTCCTGAATGTCTTCATAGCTACTTTCAAACAGGTAGAGCGCTTCACGCAAGTCGGTACGGGCGCGTTCCAAGCCGCGGGCGGCATCGCTAAAGCCTGGAAAGGGCGAGTCGAGGCGGCGGCCTTCAAAGGCGGCAAACGCTGCAATCGCAAGGCCGAGCGCGAACA
>CAZGVG010000010.1:0-32626 GCA_964528975.1 uncultured Hyphomonas sp. | reverse complement strand
GCCTGCATGTCGAGAATGTTTCGGTAATGCGCCGCCGATAGATTCACGAGGAAAACCAGCGATAAACCCACAATGATCGCAACCAGACCCATAGCGATATACAGGTTTCGCCGACTGAAAATATTGTCCCGATCAATCGGCATGGAGATATGCCTCATGCCCCAATAGCCAACGATGAAAAAGCTGGTTGCGACGTTGGCGAGGGATACAGCCGCTGCCTGGAAGATGCCGCCCGCGAGGCCGAACTCACTTTGTTGCGCGAAGAAGTAAGCGTTGGCCGCGCTTTCAAAGATGATCATCAGGGCGATGACGGACATCTGAAACATTGGAAATTTTGGGTGGCTGGAGATATAGTGCACCCCGCGCCCAGTGGATTCGCCCATTTTCAGTTTGCGATGGCGGGATTTAGTCGTTCCGCTGTTTATGTCGGAACTCTCGGGCCTTTGTGGGTCACTTTGTCGGGGCTTGCGCGCAGGGAGATGATAATCCCCACCAAGTTGTCTGAAGCGATAGAAGCTAAGGGCAGCCCGCGTTGTGTAATCGGCTTGAAGGATAACTTCATTATAGGCGTCACTTGGCCGGCGTGTGAGATCAACAATATCTCTATCACTCAATGCCTCAGACGCGTTTGCCGCGTTCTCACTCATCAGCCTTCCTCCCAAAGATACCCTACATAACCGTTAACCTTTTAGTAAGGACTTGTGGCAGGCTTTTGATGAAATAAGACGGAGAGATGACGAAAACCGCCATGTGGCATTCAGGCTCGCCACAATTTACGCTTGGCTTTAAGAAGAAAGCTATGGCCCTATCCCCTGATGATCTTGACCGCCATAAGCGGCATATCCTCTTGAAAGAGATTGGCGGGCCGGGCGTGCAAAAGTTACGCGGCGCTTCGGTTTCGATCATTGGCGCGGGCGCTTTGGGTGGTCCATGTGCGCTTTATCTTACAGCGGCTGGGGTGGGGCAGATCGAAATCTGGGACGATGACATTGTGGATCGGTCCAACCTCCAGCGGCAGATACAGTTTGGTGAGAGCGACGTTGGCCAGAGCAAAGTAGATACACTTAAAGCGCGCCTGAAAGCAGCCAATCCCTCGGTTGAGGTGCTGATCCGCTCGCAGCGTTATGATGCGAGCGCAGATATTCAAGGAAGCATCCTCATCGATGCGACAGACAATTTTGAAACCCGGTTTGCACTGAACGAAGCTGCTCATACGACAGGACGTTATCTTGTCTCAGGGGCGGCAAGCGGCTGGAGCGGCCAAGTGTCGGTCTTTGCCTCTGGCTTAGAGAAAGACGCGCCTTGCTATCGCTGTTTTGTTCCTGAATTCCCGCCAGGAGCCCAAGCCTGCGATGAAGCTGGCGTGGTCGGCCCTGTCACGGGGCTGGTTGGGTCAGCAATGGCGCTTGAAGCGATAAAGCTGATCACGGGTGCCGGAACGCCTCTGATCGGCAGGTTGCAAATTCTCGATGGACTATCCGGTCAGACCCGCACCCTGAAACTCCGTCCGAACCCGGACTGTCAAGTGTGTTCAGTCTGACGCGTAGCGTTGACAGCCTTGGTTTTTGACGGTTTTACGACAGGTATTAACCGTGGAGTGCAAAATGCTACGCAGAACGCTTGCTGTCATTCTCACTATTGTTGCTGTTATCGCGGCAGGTTGGCTGGCGCTGCGCCGGGCTGACATCCCATATGACACATTAGAGCCGGTTTATGCTTTGCCGGATTCACAGTTCATGACCTTGGATGATGGGCTAAAAATTCACTTTACAGATACAGGGCCAAGAGATCGCTCCGCTCTGGTTCTGGTGCATGGATTTTCAGCGTCATTGTATGGCTGGCAGGCCTGGAAGACGGATTTAGAGCAGGATTACCGCGTTATAACGCTGGACTTACCGGGGCATGGACTGTCACGCGCGGAAGCCCCCGAAAGGGCCACCATTGCCCGGTTTGCTGAGGTTGTTCATGAGGTAACGCAGAAGCTTGATGCACAGCGCTTTACACTTGCTGGTAGTTCAATGGGCGGCAACACGGCCTGGACTTATGCGCTAACTTATCCGGATACTCTGGAAGGCTTGATCCTCGTGGATGCCTCTGGGTGGCCAAAGGTTGAGGGGGAGGGGACTGACCGCCCCTTTATTTTCAGGCTTCTCAGGAATTCGCTTGCCCGCGCTGTTCTGAAAGATTTGGACATGACATCCATGACCCGGTCTGGTCTTGAGGGGGCTTATACAGATCAAAGCTATGTCACAGATGAAATGGTTGAGCGCTATGTGTCTTTCTCACGTGCGCCGGGACACCGTGCAACTTTACTCGCCATTATGGGCGGTGAGCGTGTCGAAGCGACACCTGAAGCGATGGCAAAGATTACTATCCCAACTCTGGTGATGTGGGGGCGCGATGACAATCTGACCCCGGTTTCAGGCGCAAATCTGTTCGCTGAAACTATCCCAAATGCGCAATTGATCATCTATGATGGTGTTGGCCATATCCCGCAGGTTGAGCATGCCGAACAGTCGGTTGTTGATGTCCGCACCTTCATGATGGATGTTGAATGGGAAGCGCTTGATGACGAGGCGATTATTCCCGCTGGCGATCCCCGGATGACCGAAAACGCGCAAGGCGGGAACTAAATCTCTGCCAGCTTTAAGCTGCGCTTGTCGCGATTATTTTAGGGCAGAGCAGACCTGTAATCTCATCTGTACTATCAGTACTGCGCAAAGCCTCGCGCAAACCCGTATTCCGGAACGTACGGCTGACCTGTGCCAAGGCGCGCAAGTGGTCGGCGCCAGAGCTGTGCGGCGCAAGCAGCATAAAGATCAGGTCGCATGGGCGATTATCAATCGAGTCGAAATCGACGCCTTCATGCAGGCGGACAAAAACACCGATCGGGGTCTTCAACCCCTCAATGCGGGCATGTGGTATTGCAACTCCTTCCCCAACACCCGTTGAGCCCAGATTTTCGCGCTCAATAACCGCTTCAAATATGGCTTTGCCTTCAAGGCCAAGCTTCTCAGCAATGGCATTGGCCATTGAGCACAGAATTTCTTTGCGGCTCTCACTGGTTTGTGGAGCAAGTATAAGGCCGTCCTGAAGGAGGCCGGAAAGATCATTTGCCATGTATAGACCTATTAGGTTCAGCTGGCCGAGGAATGTCCAGCTGGGTCAACCCACCCAATATTGCCGTCACCACGCCGATACACCATGTTGAGACCGCTGTGTTTCACATTTCGGAATAAAACGGCAGGGGTATCTGACAGTTCCAGCTGCATAACAGCCTCCGAAACCGACATAGTTTTTACGTCAGATGCAGATTCTGCAACAATCAGGGGTGCATCGCCTTTATCGGCGGGCGTTTCGTCTTCCTCTGCGCCCTTGAGGATAAAGGCTGTCGCTGGCTCGCTCGGCATTGGCGCACGTTTATGGTGATCTTTGAGCCTGCGATGATAGCGCCGAACACGCTTTTCCATCTTCTCAAGCGAATCTTCAAGAGAGGCGTAAGGGTCTGAAGCATTGCCAGATGATTGCAAGATGATGCCAGACGGCAGATGCACGTTGCAGTCTGTAATGATTTGATGCCCGCGTTTTTCGACGGTTACAGTGCCGTCAAAACTGCGGTCAAAATACTTGGTTACTGCGGCTTCCAGACCATCAGTGATCCGCTCGCTAAGAGCCTCACCAATTTCCATATGCCGTCCTGCGATTTGTATCGTCACGGAGAACTCCGTTGTTTGTATGCCCACTATAACGAGCAATTCGTTTATTGCGACCCCTTGCCACTATAATTCGGTGGATAATCAAGTGAATGCAAGCTCTGTTCCGATGACGACTTTGTCATAGGAGTCTTCCTGATCCGTGACTTAATCGCGTAAAAGTTCATTGATCGCGGTTTTAGACCGTGTCCGCTCGTCGACTGTCTTGACGATCACGGCGCAGGCCAGGGATGGTCCGCCTTTGGGGTCTGGCAGTGTGCCTGGGACAACCACGGAGTAAGGCGGGATTTTCCCATACGTAATCTGACCAGAATTGCGATCCACGATTTTGGTCGATTGTGTAATGAAAACACCCATGGCGATGACTGATCCTGTCCCAATAATCACGCCTTCAACAACTTCGGACCGCGCGCCGATAAAGCAATTGTCTTCAATAATCGTCGGGTTGGCCTGAAGCGGTTCCAGAACGCCGCCAATGCCAGTACCGGCAGAGATATGGCAGTTCGCGCCAACCTGTGCGCAAGAGCCAACCGAAGCCCAGGTATCGATCATTGTCCCTTCGCCAACGTAGGCGCCAATATTCACATAAGACGGCATCAGCACCGCGCCGGGTGCAATATAAGCGCCTCGGCGAACGGCAGCTGGCGGGACGGCGCGAAAACCTGCCGCTTCAAATTCAGCCGTGCCCCAGCCGTCAAACTTTGACGGGACTTTGTCCCACCAGGTTCCATTTTGGCCGGGACCACCTTGCATGAGGCCGTTTTCATTCAAGCGAAATCCGAGAAGAACTGCTTTTTTTAGCCATTGATTGACTGTCCATCCGCCCTGGCCGTCTGGTTCAGCGACCCGGCACTCGCCGCTATCCAGCAGAGACGTTGCCGCTTCGACCGCTTCGCGAATTTCGCCTTGTGTGTCTGTATTCAGAGAGGCGCGATCCTCCCAGGCAGCATTGATCAGGGCGGCTAGGCGGTCTGGCATCATGTTATCTTTCGTCTAGGGTTCAGCCGTGAGCGACTGAAGAAATTGCGTCAGGTCGCGGGTCACATAGTCGATATGTAAGGGCAGGTCATCCCCAATTCCACCCGGACGTATCTCAATCGGCTCATGGCTCCAATCCTTGTCGGATTGAACCAATACAGTTGCAAATCCCATCGCTTGTGCAGGCTTCAGATTACGGGCCAGATCTTCAAAGAAAACGGCGCGGGCTGGGTCAATCCCAAATTGCGTAATGAAAGCGTCATAAGAAGCCTGATCAGGCTTTGGCCGATAGGCGCTGTCTTCGATTGCAAACGCGCCATCAAAAACGCTGGCAAGGCCCATATATTCCGTCACTCTTGCGGCATGGCGGCGAGAGCCATTTGTATAGACGTACTTTTTGCCGGGCAAAGCTGTTACGGCTTCTGCCAGCTCGGGCGTGCGAGGCAGCGGGGAGAGGTCAATTTCATGGACATGGGCCAGAAAATCGGCGGGCTCCATCCCATGCATCGTCATCAGGCCGTTCAAGGTCGTGCCATGTTCGGAATAGTACTTTTTCTGGGTCGCGCGGGCTTCGTCGCGGGGCAAGTGTAGAAAGCGCGCGACAAAGTCAGTCATCCGCTGATCAATCTCAGCGAACAGGTCACAGGTCGCTGGATAAAGCGTATTATCAAGATCAAAGACCCAGACATCGCGATCAGCTAAGGAAAGCGGCAGCCCATCAGCCGGCATCAATGGTGTCCCCGAAGTCGCGTTCGTAAAATTCAAACACAAGTTTGCGATTCACTGGCGCAGGCGTCGCGACATACTGGCCGCTGCGATATCCAGCTTCTTCACAGGCATCGCGTCCTGTAATGGCAAATTTCGAACGGGAGACGCAGAACGGATCGCTGCCCTTTTTCAGGATGCGAATCTCGCCCTGTCCGGATTCCATTTCAGCATAAGCGAACAGCCCGGCCTGAAGCAGCGGTTCGTCGATCACACGGGCGCAGCCGCCGGCTTCGAGCAGCCACCAGCCCCGGCTTTCCCAGCCTTCACCGCGCCGCCGCGCCATGGCGCTCCAGATGCGTTTACTGGTGCGGTTACAAAAGGTCAGGCCAATGTTTCGGGCGCGCTCAATCGCGGATTGTTCCAGAATGTCCATCAGGTCGGCATCTGTTGTCTTGGCGTCCAGGCTTTTGGATTTTAGAAAGTCGCCAATTGCTGCCCGGGTTTGACGCCCAAGATAACCATCAATGCGTCCGGAATAAATGCCCGCATTATCAAGTAGGCGTTGGACGCCCGCGGCGCTGGCCTGTTCCAGGTTGCGCTTGTCAGTTTCGGTAAAGCTGGTGCGCCAGCGACGGGTGCTTTCGATCAGGACAGGGCGGAATTCCCGGACCTCCAGACCCATAATCGTACAGTTTGGGATCGTCTCGACAGAAAAACTGCCTGTCGGATCAATACAGAGCTTGCTGGAGCCGCCCCACAGTTTGCGCCCGCCTCTATGCGCTGTAGATGAGCGACCAAAAAGATAGTGGATGCCGGGCTTCAATGTGCCTTCAAGGACATACTCGCATGCCCCAGGGCGTAGCCGCGTCCAGCCTTCAACGACGGTTCCCTGACCGTCATGGCGCCCTGTGGCCGCTTCGATGATATAGCTGGTTTCGTTGCACACTTCCCAACCGCGCGTACTGCCCTGCGCCGAAGCGTTTCCGGGTAAAGCGATGGTTAAGCCCAACGCGAAAATTCCAAGGATAAACTTAATAGACAATGGTACCTGCGCCATGTTCGGTGAAGAGCTCCATGAGGAGGGCATGTTTTTTTCTGCCGTCCAGAATAACCGCCCCACCAACACCCATTTTGACCGCTTTCGCCGCCGTTTCAAGCTTTGGAATCATTCCGCCTGATATTGTTCCATCCTCCATCAAAGACGCAATCCCATCGCGGCGGATTTCACGGATCAGCTTGCTTTGTTTGTCCAGAACCCCGGTCACATCGGTTAATAGAAGCAAACGCTTGGCATTCAGCGCCTCGGCGATCGCGCCTGCGGCTGTATCCGCATTTACATTATAACGGCGACCATCCTCGCCCACGCCAACTGGCGCGATGACTGGAATGATCGCAGTTTCACTCTCCATCAGGGCCTTGAGGACAGAGATGTCGATTTTTTCCGGTTCGCCGACATAGCCAAGGTCGATCACCTTCTCGATCTCGCTCGTCTCATCCTTAGTGGTTCGTGTCGCCTTGGTAACGCGCATCAGATCACCGTCGGAGCCGGAGAGACCAACGGCTTTGCCACCAGCAGTACTGATCGCCCGAACGATGGATTTGTTGATCGGGCCGGAGAGCACCATTTCAACCGCTTCCATTGTGGCATCGTCGGTAACCCGGAGACCGTCTTTGAACTCGGATTTGATGCCAAGGCGTGTGAGCAGATCTGCAATCTGCGGTCCGCCGCCATGAACAATGACGGGCTTTGCGCCAAGATGTTTCAACAGTACGACATCGCGCGCGAAAGCGGCTGAGAGCGCTTCGTCAACCATGGCATGCCCGCCATACTTGATGACGACAATGCGCCCCGCATAGCGTTGAATGTAAGGCAGGGCCTCAGACAGCGTTTCGGCGGTCAGGTGCGCTTGGGAAAAGGCAGCATCAGTCATGGCGCTGGGCTTTAGCGTGGTTTGGGGCGTTTATGGAAGGGGGTCGTCCAAACTCTTCGTCATGTAAACGCTGTTTGGATCTTGTTTATAGTCGCCAAAGGGCTCGCAGAATGAGAAGCCATAAGCTTCATAGAGCTTACGCGCTGGTGCGAAGCCATCCATCGAGCCTGTTTCAAGGCTGAGGCGCTTATAGCCGCGCTTACTTGATTCGCTGAGAATATGTTCCAGCATTTTACGACCCAAGCCTCGCCCACGCTGAGCTGCGAGCGTATGCATGGACTTGATCTCACCTTCTATAGGCGACAGCTCCTGCAAGGCCCCGGAGCCGATAAGAGCTTCCCCTTCGCGCATGTCCCAGACGGTGACGTCCGGACGCTTTAAGCCATCAATCGGCAGGAAGTGACAACTGCCGGGCGGCGATAGGCGCAGCATCAGATCAGCATGGGTCTGGATCAGCGCAACAAATTCTGGAGCTTCAAGGTCTGCAGACTGAATCGTGATCGCCATTATTTGCCCTTTATCCTTGTGCGAGCATCCCAATTTCTGCCCGCAGTTCAGGAATCCCATAGCCTTTTTCCGAGGATGTGACACGGGGTAGAGGGTGTGCAGCAGGGTGTTTCTTCAAGATTGCTTCAATCTTGGATCGTGTCGCCTCAAGCTCGCTCGCCTTGATCTTATCAGATTTCGTCAGCACGATCTGGTAGTTTACCGCAGCTATATCAAGCATCGCCATGGTTTCGAGATCAGTGTCCATAAGGCCGCGGCGGCTATCTACCAGCAGGAAAACCCGGCGCAAATTGACCCGTCCACGTAGATAACGCCGTGTCAGCTGCATCCATTTCTGGGCCTGGACCTTTGAGACCTTTGCATACCCAAAGCCCGGCAGGTCAACGAGCCAGAACTTGCCGTCGCCAACATCGAAATAGTTAAGCTCACGGGTTTTGCCGGGTTCCGCCGAAGCGCGCGCGAGACCTTTACGGTTGAGAACCGCATTGATCAGGCTGGACTTGCCGACATTGGAGCGGCCAGCAAAAGCGATCTCCGGGCGGTCGCTCTCAGGCAATTGGACAAGGCTCGCGGCGCCCAAGACAAAGGTCACCGGGCCCATGCAAAGCTTGCGTCCGGTCTCGTACGCCTCTTCGGAAAATTCAGGCGTCTCTGCCATTCTGGTTACTCTGCAGGTTTCTCGGATCGCCCAAGCAATCGTTTAACAAGCTTATCGATCTCGGTCTCAACCCCGTTTCGCCTCATAATATAGTATTGCTGGATCAAGGACAGGATGTTTGACCAGACCCAATACAGCACCAGACCAGCAGCAAACCCACCAAAAACGAACATGAAAACGAAGGGCAAAGCCATCATAATTGTGCGCTGGGTCGGGTCTGGCGGCGGCGGAGACAGCGACTGGATACCGGCCATCGTCACCCCATAAAGGATGGGCAGAATACCAATGCCAATTACGAAACCGAGGATTGGAATGGCCTTCACGTCCGCAGCAGCCCAAGGCAAAATCCCGAATAGATTGCCTATGGCTGTTGGGTCTGGCGCAGAGAGATCGTTCAGGAACAGGAATGGCGTATGGCGCATTTCGATGGTGACATAGAGCGTTTTGTAGAGCGCGAAGAAGACCGGGATCGTAAACAGGATCGGGATACAGCCCGCGAGCGGATTGGCTTTTTCACGCTGATACAGCTTCATAACTTCTTGTTGGCGGCGTTGTGGGTCGCCTTTGAAACGCTCCTGAATTTCCTTCATTGGCTCAGCGAGCTTTTTCATTTTCGCCATCGACTTATAGCTTTGATTATAAAGCGGAATAAGTGGAATTTTGATGATCAGGGTCAGGGCGAGAATTGCCAAGCCAAAAGATCCGATCTGGGCTTTTAGCCAGTTTAAGAGAGAGAAGAAGGGACGTGTAATATAATAAAGAATGTTGCCCCAATCGATGCTGTCATCGAAGCGTGGGACGCCTGCTTTTTTATAGGCGTTAACAGCGTCATACTCTTTTGCGCCTGCAAAGATTTGGTTGGCCAGAGTGGCGCTCGCACCTGCCTCTAGGACAAGGCTTGAACCGCGCGCAGACACTTCAATAATGTCTTTGTCCGCGCCAACACGCTGAAATCGGCCCGTAAAGGTGCGGTCTTGCTGCGGCACAAGGGCTGCCATCCAATACATGTCTGTAAACCCAAGCCAGCCGCCTTCGCCTTCAGGGGATGCAAGGCTGCCATTGTCTTCAGCGCCTTTAATGCCTTTGCCTTTGGCGAGGCCTTTATAGCCGCGCATTTTGAGCTTGCCGTCCAGGACCCCGATCAGGCCCTGATGCGCTAGCCCCATTTTGCGGGATGAGCCAGGATCGGTTGCTTCTAAAAAGCCTTTCCAGGCGCCATGTCTGCGGATTGAGCCATATGGCGTGAGTGTGCGGGTATCACCGCTGGTATTGGTAACGGTATCGGTGAAGGTGAACATATAGTTCTCATCAACACTGATCTGGCGTTCAATGGTAAGGCCAGCCTTTTGGAGAGTCATCGAAACCGGTGCACCTGTCGCCAGAGTGGCGTCAGCGTCTACGGCTGTCCAGACATCCTCCTGACCGGCAAATGCGCGGCCATTTTCCAGCCAGAACCATGAGGCGTAATAGCCGTGCTCAGCGGCTTGTGGGCGCAACAAGCGAAGCTCTTCGGTCTTGTCGATTGTTTTGTAGTGATCCTTAAGGTTCAGGTCGTCTACCATCGCGCCTTTGAGGCGGATCGACCCGTCTAGACGTGCAGCATCAAAGGTCAGACGCTCAGCCTGACCAAGAGCGGCATCTACAGTCACTGGCGCGGCCTCAACAATGGGCACTTCAACTATTGGCGCCGTTGCTGGATCGAGCCCGGCTTCAATATTGGCTGCCTCGCGCGCCGCGTTTGCCTTTTTGGCGGCAGGGTCGAGCACGAGGGCTTGATAGCCGAAGACAAAGGCCACCATCAGCACCATGGCTATAATAAAGTTTCGCTGGTCCTGAGGGTCCATGCCGTTCTGATTGGGTAACATGAGCAGTTCCGTATCCTGCAAATAAAAAGGGGGTCAGGCCGGGCCTGTCCCCGCTGAAAATTCTTGTGCGAGGCTTATCAGCGCGCTTTCCATATCGTCAAGCAGTCGCTGCCAGCCAATGGTCGCGGTATCCATGCGGGCGATGAAGACATAATCGACACCAGTGATCCCATGTTTGGACAGCATTTGCCGCGCGGCCTCTCTTAAACGGCGTTTTGCGGTGTTGCGTACCACAGCGTTTCCAACCTTCTTGGTCGCGGTAAAGCCTTCGCCCAAAACCTTGCTCGCTTTGCGCTTACGCGCTTGAACAACAAGACTTTTCCGGCGCTCCGTTTTGCCGCCGCGGACAAAAAGAAACTGGGGCCGTGTCTTAAGACGAACGACCCCAGTCTTGGTATTCATAGATGGTGCGGCCATGGGAAAACTTCCCGGCAGTCTGCGATTTATGCAGACAGAACCTTGCGGCCCTTAGAGCGGCGACGGGCAAGAACCTTGCGGCCATTCTTGGTCGACATGCGCAGGCGGAAGCCGTGTGTGCGGGCGCGTTTGATGCGGCTAGGCTGAAAAGTACGTTTCATTGGGCGTCTCGCCTCTAACTCGTGTGATTATCTCGAAAGCGCGGGTATTACGTGTCAGAGCGTGTCAGGTCAAGATGCAACCCGCAGGATTCGCAGAGCCTTTATGCTTTGACGGTCTGCTCACGCATCAGTGATAGCTCGAGACCATAGCGTGAACTGCAAGTTCAGATGCCTCATTGTATATGGACACCAGACAAAATCATTTAGAGGGATGAAATATATGCTACGTCAAATTCTTGCTGCTGGAGTTCTTTCCATGACACTTGCGACCGGAGCTGCCTCTGCAGACGATACCAGCCGTCACGGCGTTTGGGACAGCTTGCTGGAAACCTATATTGTTGAGAGCGATGACGGGGTGAACCGCTTCAACTATGGCGGGCTGAAAGCTAACGCAGCAGATGCGGCCAAGCTGGATGCCTATTTAGAGAGCTTTGCAGATCAGGATTTTGATGAGCTGAGCGAAGATGAACAGTTCGCAGCCTATTCCAATATCTATAACGCACTCACCATCCAGCACATGATTGGCCGTTATCCGGTGAAATCGATCCGTTCTGGCTATTTGGTTGGACCATGGAAGAAAGTCTTCACCGTGATTGATGGCGAAGAGGTTTCTCTCGACGATATCGAGCACGGCATTTTGCGGGTGCAGTTTGATGACCCACGCGTCCACTATGCTGTGAATTGCGCGTCTTATGGCTGTCCAAACCTCAGAAAAGACGCATGGGAAGCAGAAACGCTAGATGCGGAACTTGATGAAGCCGCGCGCGATTTCATCAATCACGAGCGCGGCGTAAAAGTTCGCAAAAATGGCAGTCTTCAAGTCTCAACCATCTATAAATGGTTCAAGGAAGATTTTGGCGGCAGTAATGACGGGGTGATCGCACATCTTGAAAAATATGCTGAGGGTGACCTTGCCGAAGCCCTGAAAGCTGACCCGAAGATAAGAAAACATGATTATGACTGGTCTCTCAACGACGCAAAATAGTGCCGTGAGTAGCCTTAAGAAGGACAAATAAGATGACTAAAGTCACGGATAAGAAGCAAACACCGATCTGGATTAAGCTCTGGCCGGTTTATTTGATTGGCGCCGTTTTGGTAGCGGCCTGGCAGTTTGGCCTGTTCCAGTATCTGTCGCTCGACACGCTTCGGGAGCAGCAAGAAACACTGCAGACTTTTGTGTCTGAAAACCTGATCCTAGCCGTTGCGATCTTTATCGGCGTCTATGCGCTGGCGACCCTTTTCATGCTGCCAGGTGCGCTGTGGATCACGATTGCGGGTGGATTTATGTTCGGCCTTGTTGGTGGATCGCTTGCGACGATTGCTGGTGCGACGCTAGGGGCGAGTCTCTTATTCTTTGCGGCGAGGACGTCGATTGGCAGCGCGCTGCGGGACCGGGCGGGGCCTTTCATGGCAAAAATGGAGGCTGGCTTTAATGAGAACCCCTTCTCTTATATGTTCGCTTTGCGTCTTCTTCCGGTTGTTCCTTTCCCGGTGGCAAATATTGCGCCAGCACTCCTCGGCGCCAAGTATCGCGAGTATCTTATTGCGACTGCAGTTGGCATTATCCCGGGCGTTGTCGCCTATACATGGCTTGGCTCCGGCCTCGGTGCGACGTTCGCAGCGGGTGAGGATCCAAACTTGGCCAGCATTGCAAAGAACATGATCCCGGCTCTCGCGGCGCTCGGCGTGGTTGCTTTGATCCCTGTCATTTATAAGAAAGTCTCAGGTCGTAAGGCCGAGTCGGCGGAGGCGGTCTGATGACAGAGCACGCATCAACCGCAAGCGCCCGTATTGCCCAAACTGACCCAATGGAACCTAAAACGATGGTGACCCCTCCGAACACAAGTAGCGCTCAGCGCAAGCTCAAAGCTGACCTCATCGTCATTGGCGGCGGATCAGGGGGGCTGTCAGCAGCGGCCGGGGCCGCCATGCTCGGCTTGAAAGTTGTCCTTTACGAAAAAGCTGAAATGGGCGGCGATTGCCTGAACTATGGTTGTGTGCCGTCTAAAGCGCTCCTGACATCGGCCAAATATGCGCAAACTGCGCGCGAGGGCGCTAAGTTTGGGGTCACTACGGCTGATCCCGTTGTGGATTGGACAGCCGTGAAGGCCCATGTTCAGGGCGCGATTGATACAATTGCCCCAATTGATAGCGTTGAACGGTTTGAAGGCCTTGGCGTCACCGTCATTCAGGAACATGCCAAGTTTACCGATCCAAAGACGGTTGCTTCTGAGACAACCGTTGCAACTGCACGCCGGATCATCGTTGCGACAGGCTCAACGGCTTTCATTCCGCCGATCCCAGGCCTTAGCGAAGCGCCGTATATCACCAATGAAACCGTTTTCTCTCTAACAGAGCAGCCAGAACACTTGGTTATCCTTGGCGGCGGACCGATCGGGATGGAAATGGCGCAAGCGTTCAAACGCCTTGGCTCAACAGTTACCGTTATCGAAATGGGGCGGGCGATGGCCCGCGCTGATGCTGATCATGCCGCGATTGCGGTTGAGGCTATTCGCGGAGAAGGCGTGAACATTCTGGAAGGTCACCGCGCCGTGAAAGTCAGCGGCTCTGAGGGTAATATAACGGTTGAAACCGAAAGCGATGATGGGACTGAAAGCGTTACGGGAACCCATCTCCTGGTCGCGGTTGGTCGCCGAGCGGTGATGGACGGCTTGGACCTGGAAGCTGGCAAGGTCGACTATGATCGGCGGGGCCTGCAGGTTAGCGACAAGCTCCGCTCGGTATCAAACCCGCGTGTCTGGGCACTCGGTGATGTGGCAGGTCAGGGGCAGTTTACGCATTTGGCCGGATGGCATGCCAGCGTCTTCACGCGCCGCGCTTTCTTCAAACAGGGCAGTAAAGCCAGCGACTTGCCGCTTCCAGCCGTGACTTATGTTGCCCCGGAAGTTGCTCAGGTTGGCCTAACAGAAGCTGAAGCACGCGAGCAGTATGGCGACAGTGTTTCGGTTTCTTCTTTTCCGTTTCATGAGAATGACCGGGCGATCGCGGAGGGGAAAACCCTTGGCGAGGCCAAGCTGATTATCCGCAAAGGCAAGCTGCTTGGCGCGTCTGTTGTTGGTGATGGAGCAGGCGATATTATTCAGATTGTCGGTTATGGTATGTCGAACAAGCTTGGGGTTCAGTCGCTGACAAACTTCATCTCGCCTTATCCAACACGATCTGAAATCGTAAAGCGTGCCGCCAGTGCGCATTTCACCCCGACTGTGTTTGGTAAAGCGTCCAAGCGTCTTGTCGGCTTGCTGCAACGCATCCCTTAGGCTAACGCCAAAGGGTGATTGATTTGTCCTTCGCCCGCCCGACCCTTCGTTGGAAAGACAGCCTATCTTTCAGGCTGTTCCTGATCACGATTGCCAGCGTGCTGGTCGTTGAGGCCTTGATCTTTATCCCTAGCGCGACGCGCTTTCGTAATGATTGGCTGAAAGATCAGGTTGAGGCGGGCAGGCTTGCCGCCCTTGCGCTTGAAGCTGCCCCAAGTCGTATGGTCTCTGAAGAACTCGCCGAGGATCTTTTGAAAAGCGCAATGGTGCACGCCGTGGCGGAGCTTCAACAAGACAAACGCGAGCTCATTCTGGATTCGCAAAAAGAGATTTGTTGCACACCGCACATGCTCTTGTTTGATGAGACGCCTGATTTCTCAGAGGTTCGTGATACAATCGGGACGTTCTTTGCCCCCAAGGATCGGTTCTTGATCATTCGCTCAGCGGGCTCAATGCCGGGACGCATCATTGAAGTGGTGGTGGATGAAACGGCGCTGCGAAAGGAATTGGGCGATTATGCCCTTACCATCCTATGGCTTTCGCTTCTCATATCTGCGGTAACGGGCGGTTTGATTTACCTTATGCTGCTGCTGACGGTTGTGCGCCCAATCCGACGTGTGACCGAGTCTGTTGAGCAAATCCGAGACGATCCGGGCAGTTGGAACCGGCGGCTTTCCCCAACCCCAAGGCGGGATGAAATCGGACGCGCTCAGAACGCGCTCTCTGATATGGAAGAAGCGGTATCGAACAGTTTCCGCCAGCAGGAACGTCTGGCCCAGCTCGGTGAAGCGGTGGCCAAGATCAATCATGATTTGCGTAATTCACTTGCGACAGCGCAGCTGGTTTCTGATGGCTTGTCGCGTTCTGAGGATCCCCGCGTCGCCAAGACTCTGCCGCGGCTGGAGCGTGCCTTGGAGCGGGCAATTCGTCTGGCCAGTGACACGCTGAAATATGGTCGCTCTTCTGCACCTGAGGCCAACATTCAGGATGTAAGACTGTTTGATCTTATCGAAGAGGCAGGCATTGAGGCTTTGGCGGCGCATAAGGATATTGTCTTTGCCAATCAGGTGGCGGCAGAAACGACGGCCTCTGTCGATCCGGATCATCTGCATCGTATCTGCGCCAATCTTATTCGGAATGCAGCAGAAGCCATGTCTGGGAGTGGGACGGTTTCTGTCAACTTTGATGAGGGCGTTCTTAGCATTGCAGACACCGGACCGGGCCTGCCGGATCAGGCCAAGACCAATCTGTTTAAACCTTTTGCAGGCTCAACGCGGCGTGATGGGACAGGCCTTGGTCTGGCACTATCCCGTGATCTGGCGCGCGCTATGGGCGGCGAGCTCAGCCTGTCTGATTCAAGTGAGAATGGGGCTGTGTTTACGCTGCTGCTCAGGTCTGAGGATCAGTAAGTCTTAGCTGGATCGATTTCGACACGCGGCACGAACTGCTTTGTTTTTGCTGCATAATAGGCCGTCAAAGCCGGTGTTTGTGTGTCGAGTATGGCGCGGTAGAGCGTGTCGCGCCGACAATACTTAAACGCCTGGAACGCGGTGTAGCTATTTATCCGGCAGGTGCGTGATGCTGCCCTGCGTAGTCGTTTATAGGCCGCTTCAATTTCCAAGCCCTCATCACTGCGCAGATCGTCCAAACACACCTCGTATCGGGGCGTTTGCAATGCGCTATCAAAGTCACGAACGCGGCGGATTTTGGTGCGGCATTCTGATGGAGTTGTTGCGGAATCCTGCGGGTTTGGCGTGAGGATGTTTATGGCTGGTGTGTAGTCGCTGGCGAAGGGAGAGATAACAGAAACGCCCTCAGCGCGCGGCGCGATCTTGATGATTTTCTGTTGCGCTTGCCCTGAACAAGTCGCTGAACTTTCGCCAGTTTCGAGAATGCATGGCGCGGCTCCAGCATGGGGTAAGTTGAGGGCGGCGAGTGCTGCGAGACTCGCGATTGAGATGCTTAGCTTTGCCATCCGACTCTCCGATCAAATTCCTGATCTGGAGAGATTAACATGTTTTGATGTCGAAACGAGCGTCTTCACCTAAGACGGGAAGTCTCTATTTGAAGGCCCATACGGCAAGTGCTGTGAGGCCAAGAGCGAACCCCATCCAACCCCACCATGGCGCGCGCGGCGCAACTTGTGCCTCTACAGGCGGCGCGGTCAGGGTTTGCTCAACTTGATCCATGATGTCTGGCAGGCGCTTCAAACGATCGGTCACATCTTTAACGCTTTGTGCCGCGAGTTTGGTAAACCCTGCAGGGCCCAGGTTCTGGGTAATCCAGGCTTTGACGATCGGTTCTGCCGCCGCCCAGATGTCGTGATCATGGTCGATTGTGCGGGCAACGCCCTCAACCTGAACCATTGTCTTCTGAAGCAAGACCAGTTCCGGGCGCATATGCATGCCGAATGTATGGGTAAAGTCGAGCAGTTGCAGTAGCAAACGTCCCATTGAAACCTCACTGGCCGCTTTGCCATGAATCGGTTCGCCGACACTGCGCAGTGCTTGAGCAAAATCGCCGACGGATTTGTCTTTCGGGATGTAGCCTGCCTCGAAGTGGACCTCAGCGATCCGCTGATAGTCGCGGCGGATAAACCCCCAGAGAATTTCGGCCAGAAACCGCCGCTCATTCACGCCAATACGTCCAATCAAGCCGAAGTCGACGAGGGCGAGGCGACCATCTGGAGTGACAATCATATTGCCCTCATGCATGTCGGCGTGGAAGACGCCATGCTGGATGGCATGGCTCAAAAAGCCACGTGTAATCGCGTTGGCAAGTGCTGGGCGATCTATGCCCGGTGTATCGAGCGCTGCCGGATCAGTGAGGGATTTACCCTCAACCCAATCGGTTGTCAGAATGCGTTTGCCCGTACGCGTCCAATCGACGGATGGCACATGGAAGTAGCCATCCTCAAACGAAAGCTGCCTCAGTTCATCCGCGCCGCCTGCTTCGAGGCGCAGATCCAGTTCCTTTTCCATGCTTGCCGCGACCGTTTCAGTGAACGCCACAGGTTCCATCCGGCGGCTCTCAACATTCACCCGCTCAACTGTGCGGGCTGCGCGTTTCATGGCGCGCAGCTCTCTAGCGATCAGAGTCTCAACATTTGGACGCAGGATTTTGACCGCTTTCAGCCCATCGCTGGTTTCAAGCTTGTGAACCTGTGCCAGTGAGGCTGCGGCAATCGGGTCTGAAAGATCAGGAAACAGGACATCCGCTTCGGTCTCGGTAAATTCATCGTTCAGGGCTTTGCGTGCTTCGGTCATGCTGAAAGCTGGAATCTTGTCTTTCAAGCGCGACAGGTCTGCTGTTGTTTCGACCCCAAAGACATCCGGCCGCGTTGCCAGAAACTGGCCGAGCTTGATGTAGGCGGGTCCAAGCTTTTCGAGCGCGGTGGCGAGCCGCTCGCCTTGCCGCCCTTTCGTCCTGCCGCCAAACAGGCGCAGGGTCTTGCCTGCAAGCTTGGCCGGGAAAGGAAGGCGCGAATGATACACGCCAGGCAGGATAACGTCATGGCGCGCCAGCGCAGTGCAAGCCCGTAACAATCGGCCATAATCACTAAGCGCTTTCAGCATGACCTAGATTGCCCAACCAAAGTGAAGGGCCGCAATACCACCAGAGAAATTCGTCACACTCACATTCTTGAAGCCTGCGCTTTCAACTTCAGCTCTAAAGGTCTCTTGGTCTGGGAACTGGCGTATGGATTCGACGAGGTATTGATAGCTATCTCTATCGCCTGTCACGAGACGTCCAATTTCGGGAATGATATTAAAGCTGTATGTGTCGTAAGCCTTCTGAAGAAGCGGCGCGGTCATCTGGCTGAACTCTAACACCGCGAGGCGCCCACCGGGTTTCAGCACGCGGTAGAATTCTTTAAGACCCGCGACCCGGTCTGCGAAGTTGCGAATGCCAACGCTGATGGTCACCGCGTCAAAACTGCGGTCAGGATAGGGAAGGGCGGTTCCGTCGGCGCAAATCCAATCCAGCCGTTCGCCCCATTCAGCGTTATCGCTGCGCGCTTTTCCTGCTTCCAGCATGGCATCATTAATATCGCAGACAGTCGCGGTGGCCTGGCGCGTGTCGCCGCGCCGTTTCCCGGAAGCATCGGCAAGTTTTAGAAAGGCCCGGGCCAGTTCCCCGGTGCCGCCCGCGACATCTAGATGACGCTCGCCAGGCTGCGGGTTCAGGCGGTTCATCGTGTCATGCTTCCACAAGCGATGAATGCCCATCGACATGAAATCATTCATCACGTCATACTTGGAGGCCACCGAGCGAAACACGCCTTTGACTCGGTCGACTTTCTCGTCCGGGGTCACCTCTTCAAATCCGAAGGAAACTGTATCTTGCTCGCTCATAGACCCCATTTAAGCAGGAACGCGTTAAAGGACTATAGCCCCCTGCGTCGCAGGTGCATTTGCCATCGCCCTAATTCGTCCGCATTTGAGGCGTTTCTTGCATGTCATGGGAGTTCAGGACGCACCCTTAAAGTTGTACTCAATGATCAATGCCGATGCCCGGCACTGGCAAATCTTGGCTTTGTCTGGTCTTTTCTCTATTTCTCTCACCACCAGTGACTTTGGCGCCAGCCCAGTCAGTTTATTGATGGCGATCACCGGCGCGATGATTGCGCAGGCCTTTGGGACGGTCGTGGTCAATACGCGTAAAGCTTCACGGCGCAGCCCCACCGGAACGCATTGGCGTGTTTCCTCGGCGCAAGTCGGCATCGTTGGGTGGTTTTCAGGGTTTCAGTGGAAGTCCGCTATGATTACCTCGCTCGGCCTGACCATTCTCTTGCGCGCCACCTCGCCATGGTTCTGGCTGGCTGCAGGCCTGATTGGTGTGGGGGTCAAGTTTTTGATCCGGTATCGCGGCAAGCATCTGTTCAATCCAGCGTGTATTGGGATTGTCGTGGTTAGCCTGCTGGCTGGCGCAGATGCCTGGGTATCGCCCGGCCAATGGGGGCAGGCTCCGCTCTTTGCCGCCTTTGCCATCGGCTTTGCCGCTTTGGTTCTGTCAAGCGCCAAACGCCTCGACATCGCCTTAGGGTTTCTGGGTGGCTTTGCGCTTATGCTGGTCGCGCGCGCGCTTTATCTTAGCGACCCGATGACCATTCCGATGCATCAGATGCAGTCCGGCGCCATCCTAGTCTTTGCTTTCTTTATGATTACTGATCCGCGCTCCACCCCAGACAGCCGGACGGCGCGGATTTTGTTTGCCTTTGCAGTAGCCGCTTTTGCAGCTTGGCTGAGTTGGCAATATCATTTGCGTGGATCAATGCTCTACGCACTGGCAGGGCTTGCCTTGCTGACGCCTATACTGGACCGCCTGCTTCCGGCGCGGCGGTTTGAATGGATTTCCAAGGAGGGACACACTCATGAACCTGAAACACCTGTGGTCGGCCTGCGCGCTCGGCCTCACCTCATTCGCTCTTAGCGCCCCTGCGGCGTCCGCGTTCTGCGGCTTCTATGTCGCCAAGGCAGATACCGACCTTTTCAATGACGCCTCGAAAGTCGTTCTGGTGCGTGATGATGAGCGCACGGTGATCACGATGGCGTCTGATTATCGCGGCGATGCCAGTGAGTTTGCGATGGTGATCCCGGTGGTGGATGTGCCCGAGCGCGAGCAGATCAATGTCGCGAACCCGGCTCTGGTTGATCATTTGGACGAATATACCGCCCCGCGTCTAGTCGAGTATTATGACGATAATCCATGCGATATGGCCAAGTACCGACGCGAGATGGCAATGTCTGCGCCTCAACCCGTTGGTATGATGCAAGATACTTTTGCGTTGGAAGCAGAAGACCTCGGCGTCACGATTGAGGCGGAATATGAGGTTGGTGAGTATGATATTCTCATTCTGTCGGCTGAAGAAAGCGACGGCCTGATCACATGGCTCAACCAGGAAGGTTATCGGATTCCAGACGGCGCCGAAGAGGTTGTCGGGTCTTACCTGAAGCGCGGCATGAAGTTCTTCGTCGCGAAAGTGAACCTGGAGCGCCATTCCGGCTCCAGCATGCTGCGCCCGATCCAAGTCGCGTATGAAGACGAGAACTTTATGCTGCCCATCCGGCTGGGTACGGTGAATGCAGAAGGCAAGCAGGAGCTATTTGTCTTTGCCATCACGCGCGAAGGCCGGGTGGAGACCACCAATTACAAGACGGTGAAACTGCCCTCCAATATGGATGTCCCGATCTATGTGAAAGATGAGTTTGGCGAGTTCTATAAAGCCATGTTCGCGCATCAGACCGAGAAGCAGAACAATAAAGCCGTCTTTATGGAATATGCTTGGGACATGTCCTGGTGTGACCCGTGCGCGGCGAATCCTTTGTCGCGCTCAGAACTGCGCGAGCTTGGGGTGATGTGGCTGGATGAAGGCCCCCAAGGCGGTATTCAACCCATGCCACGCGGTCGCCCTATGCCACAAGCTGTCGATGCGTTCGTAACGCGTTTGCATGTGCGTTATGATGGCAAGAGCTTCCCGGAAGATCTGAACTTCCAGGTCACAGGAGACCGCGAGAATTATCAGGGCCGCTATGTTTTGCGTCACCCTTGGCGCGGCGATTACGGGCAGTGTGAAGCCGCAGGTGTCTACGCAGAGCAGCTTGTCTCACGTTGGGATGTTGAGGCCGAAAGCCTCGCCAACCTGACCGGATGGGACAAGGATGAGATCAAGCAGAAAATGGCCGATGGTGGATATTCAGCCGCCTCTGTAGGAGTTGCTGAGCCGAAACCGAAGAAGAACTGGTGGCAAAGACTTTGGTCAAGAGATTAGGCCTGCTTTTACTTTGACGGCGCAGGTAAGTTATTATCTTTCTTGCTTTGAGTATTTCGTAATATATTATCCCTATACCTCGTCTCCGGGCGGGGTATAGGATAAAGTAATGAATAGTTTAAGTCGGCGAGAGCTGCTTATGGGACGTGAAATCAATCATATTACAGAAGATGAGGACGGCGCGACCGCGATCGAGTACGGTTTAATTGCTGGACTGATTTCTGTGGCCTTGATTGCGTCTTTGAACCGTTTGGGGAAACGTCAAAGACGCAATTATAACTGCATCAAGCGCGCGATGCGCGGTAAAGATGCGAGTAAGTTCTGCAAAAAACGCGGCGCTTGATTACTACCTCTGACACTGCCCGCAATAGAAGCTGGATCGTCCGGACTGAACGATACGTTTGATTGCTTTACCGCACGTATCGCAGGGCGCGCCTTCCCGGCCATAGACGTGGAAGTGCTTTTGAAAATAGCCCAGTTCTCCGCTGGCGCTAGCAAAGTCTGAGATTGAAGATCCGCCAGCCTCAATCGCTTCTGCGATCACGTCATTAATCGCAGGGGCAAGGCGCTCATTACGCTTGCCGACCACGGTAGAGGACTTGCGGCGCGGGCTGATGCCTGATCGAAATAGCGCTTCGCAAACGTAGATGTTTCCGAGCCCAGCAATGACCGACTGATCCAGTAATGCGGCTTTTATTGGCGCTGTTTTACCTTTAAGAGTGTTATCAAGATAAGCTGCGTTGAAATGATTGGACAGCGGCTCAGGCCCAAGGTCTTTGACCCGGTTATAATGGCTCATCTGGTCTGTCGGCCAAAGCTCCATGAAACCAAAGCGGCGCGGGTCATTATAAGTGATGGTAGCCCCGCCCTCCATATGGAAAACGACGTGGTCATGAGCCTGATTTGTGCCGGGATCATAATGGAAGTCCGCGGTCGCATTGCTGTTTACGGTAAACCGCCCAGACATGCCAAGATGCATGATCAACGCTTCGCCGGTATCAAGCTCTGTGACCAGAAATTTGGCGCGCCGCCCCATGCGAGTGATCCGCGCGCCCTCAACCCGGTCTTTAAACCGATCTGGAAATGGAAAGCGCAGGTTCGGGCGATTGACCTCTAGGCGCTCAATCACGCGCCCTTCCATCGCGGGCGACAGACCACGCCGGACAGTTTCAACTTCGGGTAATTCAGGCATGGATAAGGACTATGGGGCTTATCGGTTTCGAGCAAGTAGCCTTTGCCCCTGCAAGGCCAGTAAGTGACCTGAGTCGCCCTAAAACGGTAGGTTGTCGGATGGGCGCTGGGACTGCTTAGTTTACACTATGTCACGGGCGACGCGTCTATAGTGCGATAATAGACATCCCTCAACGCAACACGCCGCATTTAGCGTAGTACAACTCTACTTCAGTGTCCAAAACTTCATCCTGAGCTCTATTACAAGAACTTCAACAAAGCCACGCTTGTCTATCTCACTTGAGATGCTTGGGAAGAAACAAATGAGGAGCCGTCGAATATCGACGCTTGCAATATCGTAAAGTAGTGGCATGGTTCTCGGCAAGAAGAATTAGCGAAGTTCTCAGCTAGTTACATATTCTGTGCAAATTTATGTGGGAATAAATATCTATGATATTCAAAACTCCAAGACTTGCCGTCGCTTCCATTCTCGGTCTTACATTTTGCTTGTCGGCTTGCGCACCGGCAGAGCCGGAAGTGAAGATTACAATTCAGGCTGCCGAGAACCAGGCTTATATGCGATACCAATTGAAGGCCTATGACGAGGCTGGGGCCCTTTACGAGGACTTGGCAAACCGCGAAGATGCGCCGAAATGGCAGCGCCGCTCAACTGCCTATAATGCCGCTTGTGCCTACGCTCTTGCCGACGGTTACACCGATAAGGCGCTGGACTTATTGGAACAGGCCGCTGAGCTTGGCTTCAGTGATACTAATTCGCTGGAACAGGATACAGACCTTGATAGTCTGAGAGATACGCCCCGTTGGGCTGCAATTGTAGAGACCGTTGCACAAGCGAGCGCGATCGAAGAAAGACGTTGGGGCGCGATTTCTCTTCGAACGCCGTATCAAGAGGATTTGCCCGTTGAGGATAAGCTGGCAGGCCTGTCTCTTCTCTGGTCGGAGGCCAAATATAATTTTGCAAACTTTGACCTCGTACCCGAGCTTGATTGGGACGCCGAATACCGCGCCATGATTCCGCGCGTCATGGCCAGCGAGGATACATATGAGTATTATCGGCTACTCCAGGCGTTCGTCGCGAAGCTCGAAGACGGTCATGCGAATGTCTATTTCCCGAATGTCCCAGAGTTCAACGACGGACGGTCCAATGTCCCGGCCGTTAACTATAAATGGATCGAAGAGCGACTCATCTTGGACTATATTGCAGGTGAGGAATTCGAAGCCGCAGGCGTCACACGCGGTGATGAAATAATAGCTGTCGACGGACAGCCTATCCAAGAGTTTGCAGATACGGAACACCGCCCGTACGTCAGCGGCTCAAACAAAGCCTACATTGATAGCCGCGTCTATTCATGGCGTCTCTTGAAGGGGCCGGAGGGCCCACTCGAATTCACGATCAAAACTCAGGCAGGTAATACCGTTACCGTTAAATCCAGCCGACCCGACTGGGATACATGGACCGAGTTGACGGAAGACAGAGAGCCATATGCCCCCAACTTCCAGTGGAAAATGCTGCCAGAGAATATTGCCTATGTGGAACTCAACTCCTTCGGCAACCCAGAGGCCTCGCAAGGCTTTGCCGATAATTTTGAAGAGATTTCGCAAGCCGATGGCATCATCTTTGATGTGCGTAAGAATGGCGGTGGCAGCAGCGGTTATGGCTATGACGTGCTGTCCAGACTGACCCAAGAGCCCTTTGCAGTTAGTTCATGGAGAACGATGACCTATCGCCCCGCCTTTCGGGCGTGGGGCTATCCAACTGACAGCTACGAATCCACGGGCAATACGGAACTCCCTGATCCCGATCAGTATTATGCAGGGCCTGTTGCGGTCCTTTCCGGGACGGGCACATTCTCGGCGGCAGAGGATTTCCTGGTGGCCTTTGATGTCATGGATCGCGGTCCCATCATCGGACAGGCGAGTGGCGGCAGCACAGGTCAGCCCCTCGGATTCTACTTACCTGGAGGTGGTACAGCCCGCATCACCACAAAACGTGATACATATCCAGATGGATCGGACTTTGTGGGTGATGGGGTGCAGCCTGATACGCTAGCGCCGCCGACTGTCGATGCTTTCATCGAGAGACGTGATTTAGCGTTGGAATCGGCAAAACGATATATCTTAACTGAGAACTGATAAAGATAGGACGCGCTCCTCTTCGAACAAACAACCAAGAGCTATGTCGCGTCATTCGCAAGGCACGCTCACACCTTCAGCTAGTGGAAGTATCGCGAGCCACAATATCTGAAGAGCAGCGACTTTGGGGTTGCTGCCTGACCTCAGACCTCTTGCTCTTGACGCCGGGGGGCGTCCCGTCGCAAACCAGCGTTTATGAGTGACCCGACGCGCCTGCGCCCCCGACTATACTTGATTACCCCGCCTCAGATTGAGGATATTCCGGGGTTTGTGGACCTGCTCCGCGCCGCGCTTGAGGGCGGGGATGTTGCCAGTTTGCAGGTTCGGATGAAGCAGGGTGAGGCGATTGATCCGGCGGCCACGCGGGCTGTGGCGCAAGCGGTCAAGCCGCTATGCAGTGTCAACAATACCGCGCTCTTCATCAATGATAGCCCGCAACTTGCCCGCGCCCTTGAAGCCGACGGCGTGCATCTTGGCGCGGATGATATGGACATTGGTGAGGCGCGCGACCTGCTCGGCCCGGATATGATCATCGGCGCAACCTGTAAAAACTCGCGTCATCAGGCGATGATTGCGGGCGAAGCGGGCGCTGACTATGTCGCCTTTGGCGCGTTCTACCCCACAGAGACCAAGGCCGCGACGACGCCAGCGGAACCAGAAACCCTGACTTGGTGCCAGATGTTCCTGACGCTGCCCTGCGTCGCGATTGGTGGGATCACGCTCAGCAATGCCGCACCGCTAATTGAAGCGGGCGCTGACTTTATCGCCGTTTCCAGCGGGGTTTGGAGCCATAAGGATGGGCCCGCCGCCGCCGTTGCGATGTTCAACCGGGTGATTGATGAGGCGTTTGCCGCCTCAAAGGTTTAGTCCGCCTTTGGCGCTGGCGCCGCGCGCCCTGTCACCTGATCGTGTAGCGACTTGTCCATTCTGAAGTGTGCAAGCACATATTCAGCAGCAACACGTAGAATTATAAGCGCGATGACCATCAGGAATGGTGTCTTGATAATGGCCCAGAGCGCGGTATCCCAGTCATTGTCGAGATACCGAATCCAGAACCAAAGACGCTTTAGCCCTCCCCAAACGATGCCGATAATACCCAGAATATAAAGCGCCTGCGTCAGCATTGGACCCATTGGCTTTTCGAAACTCATAAATCGCGACAGAAATCCCATATCGCCCCTCCATTTTGTATCTTGAGTACATACAAGCCCAGCCAGCGCGGTCTGTCCACAAAACTTGACCAAATGGCCTTGCCCGGCTACCTCGCGCGATCAGGCTTCGGCCCCCAAAAGAGGACGCATCTTATGGCCAAAATCAATGGCAACGAAATCAAACCCAATATGGTGATTGAGCATAATGGCAGCGTCTGGCGGGCGATGAAGTGCATGTCTGTAAAACCGGGCAAAGGCGGGGCCTTTAATCAGGTTGAGATGCGCAACCTCTTCAATGGCTCAAAAGCAAATGAGCGGTTCCGGGCCAATGAGTCGGTTGAACGCGTGCGTCTGGAGCAGAAAGACTATCAATACCTGTTCGACGCGGGCGAGGCCTATGCGTTTATGGATCAGGAAACCTTTGAGCAGATTGAATTGCAAAAGGATTTTGTCGGCGATGATGGCGACTTCCTGCAAGATGGCATGACGGTTGTGATTGAGTTTTATGGCGAAACCCCGATCGGCATTTCCCTGCCGGATCAAGTGACGCTGATCATCGAAGATACCGAACCTGTGGTCAAAGGTCAGACAGCTGCAAACAGCTTCAAGCCTGCGACGTGTGATAATGGCGTGCGCATCACCGTACCGCCTTTTGTCGGGGTTGGTGAAAAAGTCATCGTTCAAACTTCAGACCGTACTTATTTGAAGCGCGCCGATTAAGCTGTCCCGTCCGGGTCAGGCCTTACTGAAAGAAACCGCATGTCTAAACCTTCCGCCCTCGGCAATGTTCTGATCGAGGCCGCGCGCCGCGCTGGTAAATCGCTCGCTCGTGATTTTGGCGAGGTTGAGTATCTTCAGGTCTCCAAGAAAGGCCCCGGCGATTTCGTTTCTAATGCTGATCACCGCGCCGAAGAGATCATCCACGAGTATCTTGCCAAGGCGCGGCCCGGCTATGGCTTCCTGATGGAAGAGGCTGGGATCGTTGAGGGCACAGACAGAACCAATCGCTTCATTGTTGATCCGCTCGACGGTACGCTGAACTTCCTGCACGGCCAGCCGCACTATGCGGTCTCCATCGCATTGGAACGTGAAGGCAAGCTCTATTCCGGCGTCGTCTATGATGTTGCGCGCAACGAGATTTTCTGGGGCGAGCAGGGCCGCGGCGCCTGGCTGGGCCAGCGCAAACTAAAAGTTGCGACCCGCAAACAGATGGACCAGTCCGTGATCGCGACGGGTACGCCTTGGGTGGGTAAACCAGCCGAAGCGCATACGCGCTTTGCCGCTGAAATAGCCTCAATGACGCCAATCACAGCCGGTATTCGCCGGGCTGGATCAGCGGCACTCGACCTGGCCTGGGTCGCTGCTGGACGCCTGGACGGCTTCTGGGAGCGGGGCTTGAAGCCTTGGGACATTGCGGCGGGCATCGTTCTGGTGCGTGAGGCCGGCGGTGTCACGACAGAGATCAATGGCGGTGATGTTCTGAAGACCGGAGATGTGCTGTCAGCCAATGGCGACCTGCATCCCAAGATCGAAAAGCAAATCCGTAAAGCGGGGGCTTTTACCCCGAATGTCGACTGAAGCACCGCCGACCCCTGAAGATCCTCTACCGAAACCCGGCCTGATTGCGCGCGCGCGGTCAGGTATTAAGTGGCTGAATGCTAACCGCAAACGCTTTTTCTGGTGGTGGGTTGGTTATCAGGCCGTCAAAGGGATGATCACCCTTAGCCTGATCTGGATTCCCTTATTGCTGATTTGGCTGCGCAGCCGAGGCGAGGCCTAACCTAGAGCGCCCGCATAAGCAGCTGATGCGAGGCTAAGGCCGATCGCGGAGCCCGCCGCAATCGCCACCCGTCGCAAAAGTTTGTTCACCGAGAGGCGCTTGAAAAAGAAAACGACTAAAGAGATGAGCGGCAAGACCAGCGCGAGATATAGGAGCGCGAGAATGAAGCTGACCCCGGTTAGATCATCATCGCTACTCTCATTGAGCGCCGCCTCGCCCTCAGCGACTGGCACCTCATAAGAGCTGTCCCAGAACTTGAGCTGGCGCTGCATGTCTTCACACCGGCTGCCATAGAAATTAGCGTCTTCGACCTGCGCTTTGCAGGAGGCATTGAAAGCGTTGAGCTCCACAATCGGCGTGCTGACCTGAACCACAATCGCGACAACAATGACTATCAGGGCATAAGGAATGAGCAGGAACCGAAAGACATAGCGGGTCTTCATCGCCTCACTGCGCGCCACAGAAGACCAGACAATCAGCGTGCCTGAAATGACCATCGCAAAGGCCATGATGTCCATGCCATTGATAGACCATCCAAAATTGAAGCGGAAGAAGTCCGCCAGAAATGGAAAAATCCCTTCAAACAGAGAGGAGATGAACTTAAGCGGTCCGACCAGCGTAAAGACAAGGCCAATCAGCTTGATCAGCTGTAAGGCGAGAAACCCAACCCCCAGTGTATCTGATACGGATCGCACTGCCGCCCACATAATCACTCTCCTCCACTGAAATCAGTTGCACAAGAGATGCGCGAAGCCAAGCGGGAGGATTGGGTTTTGGGAATGGCTAAAAACCGAGCGGTCTGGATGGTAAGCACTTAAACCATGTGTCTGCTTACGGCGGCGGGGCGGACTTTAGAGCGGGGACTCTCCAAATCGCTTCCATAATTCAGGGTAACGAGCCCTCAGATCATTAGAATCCTCTGCGAATGGCTGTCCGCTGGGTACTGATAGATGTTCGACTTCCGACGCAGACAGATCGTCCCATGTTAGTCCGGTCTTCTCGCACCAGATGTCCCAACCGATGTAAGTCAGTTCTTCAAAAAGAGTGTCTTCGATGCTCTGCCAGTCGATCAAATCTGCCAACGCGTCTGGGTTTGACTTAGCTTGTTCGAAAACTGATTGTCCTTGCGAGATCAACCATTGCCGGAAGTACTCGAAGCAGTCGTCGGAACATCCGCCATTTATAACGTATGCAGCCCCCCACAAATCCCAAGAGTAAGCTGCTGCTAGTTCCGACTCCAACGCATGTTGAAAACTCGCGATCTCCTCCGCTGTCATTTTGTTCAGCGTTGTCTTTAGAGTAGCCAGTTTTCGCGAAGCATTTGTCGTCTCGCCAATTTCGTCCATTACAGTCCAAAACCCAGCTAAATGCACTTCATTATCCCCTACATCCGTCTCAACCTGAGCAAAGCTGGACGGGTCTGCTTCTTCTTCGGCGCAACCAACGAGCATAATTGCAACGATAGCGATGAGCCCGCGCTTGAACATGTTGTAACTCCAATCAGCGATCACGCTAGACTAAGTGAAAGATCAATCAACGTCTGCTTCCGGCGTCAAAGCAGACATCCTGAGCGTTCTGGTTTGGGCGGTTTAACCCGCTCGCCATGCTGAGCGATCCTTCATTGCGGTGGTTTGAAGACGCGCTTTGTGCTGGCCGGAAAGTTGTCGACGGCCGCGCCGGTTCTTGTTGGGCGGGGGAAGAGCGCGCCGCCGCAATTTGGGCAGGTGCCGTTAAAATGAGCGTCATTACATGGCGTGCAGAAGGTGCACTCGAAGGAGCAGATCAGCGCGCCGGGCTGATCAGCGGGCAGGTCGCGATCGCAGCGTTCGCATCCGGGACGCATGTCGAGAGCCATTTCTGGGTCCTTCTCTTCCTTTTTCAAACAAGAGCGGCTGGACACGTAAATGTCCAGCCGCCTTTAGTTTGTTGTCAGGGTCTGATTAGCCTGCGCTAGAGGCAGAGCAAATATTCTCGATTGAGTTTGCCAGCGTACGGTTAAATCCAGCATCGTCCTGTCCGGCTGAAAGGCCTTCAGCCAGCGCCCGCGAGAAGCTGGCAATCATGCCGGTTTGGCGAGATAGGCGGTCACAAGCCTCTTCGCGAGAATAACCGCCAGACAGAGCAACAACACGCATCACGCGCGGGTGGTCGACGAACTGTTTGTAGAGATTGTCCTTTTCCGGGAGTGTCAGTTTCAACATGATCTGCTGATCGTCTGAAAGCGCATTCAATTGGGTCATGATTTCAGCCGCCAGCAGGTCTTCCGCTTCGGCTTTATCAGAGATTGAGATGGTCACCTCTGGCTCAATGATCGGGACAAGGCCGTGGCCCAGGATCTGTTTGCCGATCTCAAATTGCTGAGCGACAACCGCCGCGATACCTTTCGGGTTCGCCGCATCAATGACGGAGCGCATTTTGGTGCCGAAAATACCCTTTGAGACAGCTTTCTCAAGCAAGGCATCAAGGTCGGGCATCGGGTTCATGACTTTTGCGCCGTTTTCTGGCTCGGCGAGGCCTTTGTCGACCTTCAGGAATGGGACAACGCCGCATTCGCGCCAGAGGAATTCTGCGGTTGGCAAGCCGTCAATATCGCCGTCCATGGTACGTTCAAACAGGATCGCCGCGATAACTTTGCTGCCTGTGAAAGCCGGTGACTTGATGATCCGCGTACGCATCTGGTGCACAAGGCCGAACATCTCTTCGTCACTTGACCAGGCGTCTGATGTGACGCCGTAGAGACCGAGCGCTTTTGGTGTTGAGCCGCCAGACTGATCAAGCGCCGCGATGAAGCCGTCCCTGCTCGCGATTTGGTGTCTCATTTCAGCGTTCGACATATTAGCTACCTCTTCAAATGCCATTTCTTGGGTCCCCTTCAGGTTTCAGTATGCAAAGCCGTATTCTCACGGGCTGTGCGATAGGTTGTGATTGATTGGAAATTGGATGTGCGTGCGTCTGCACGGCCAGAGGGCTGTGTTTGTGACACCGCTGTCTTTTTGGGGGCTTCTGCACCCGCTGGATCAAGAGACCGAAGCGGATGAGCAGAGCGTTTCATTATCTAGCCTTTTAAAGCCTCAACCCCGGGAAGGGGTTTGCCTTCCATCCATTCAAGGAATGCGCCACCTGCGGTGGAGATATGGGTGAAATCCTGTGCCGCTTTGGCATGATTGAGCGCGGCAACGGTGTCGCCGCCGCCTGCGACAGCGATAAGCTGTCCCGCTTTGCAACGGATCGCTGCCGCCTGAGCCGCCTGAACCGTGGCTTTGTCAAACGGCTCCAGCTCAAACGCACCAAGCGGACCGTTCCAGACCAGCGTTTTGGCGGTATCGAGCGCCGTGGCCAGAATGGCGACCGTTTGCGGGCCAGCATCAAGGATCATTTCATTGTCAGCCACTTCATCCAGGCCGCAGGTGCGGTTCTCGGCGTTGGCAGCAAAGTCTTTGGCGACGACCACATCCATCGGCAGCAGGATGTCGCAGCCAGAGGCTTTGGCATTGCGTTCAATCTCGCGCGCTGTGTCGGTGAGGTCATGTTCACAAAGCGATTTGCCGACACTGTAGCCGCGTGCAGCAAGGAACGTATTGGCCATTCCGCCGCCAATCGCGAGCGCGTCGACTTTGGAAACCAGGTTTTTAAGCAGGTCGATTTTGGAGCTGACCTTGGCGCCGCCAACGACAGCCAGAACCGGGCGGTCTGGTGTTCCAAGAGCAGCTTCAAGCGCTTTTAACTCTGCTTCCATGAGTAGCCCTGCGCAATTTGGCAGAAGGCGGGCAACGCCTTCGGTTGAAGCATGAGCGCGGTGCGCCGCTGAGAATGCATCATTGCAATAGACATCGCCCAGCGAGGCAAGGAAGCCTGCCATTTGCGGATCGTTGGACGTTTCCATTGAAGTAAAGCGTGTGTTCTCAACTAGAATAACAGAGCCTTCCGGAGAAGCGTCAATCATCGTGCGGTCAGGACGCTCTACGAAAGTAACTGTCCGATCCAAAGCGGCTTCCATCGCCGGCACTGTGATGCGCAGCGACATGTCCGGGTTCGGTTCGCCTTTTGGACGGCCAAAGTGAGCGAGGAGGACAGGCTTACCGCCTTTTTCCAGAATTTTCAGGATGGTTGGGGCAACCTTATCGATCCGCGTCGTATCGGTGACGCGGCCCTCTTCGGTCGGAACATTGATGTCGATCCGTGTGAGGACTGCCTTCCCGGCAAGATCTAGATCGTCCAGTGTTTTAAAGCTGCCCATCCGTTTTAAGTCCTAAAGAAACTTTGCCATGGCGAGTGCAGTATCGCTCATGCGTGTGGCAAAACCCCACTCATTGTCATACCAGCTGAGTACGCGAACGAGTTTGCCATCGGTAACATTCGTACCATCGGCTGCGAAGGTTGAGCTGGCTGGATTGTGATTGAAATCAGCCGAGACGAGCGGCGCGGTTGAGTAGCCAAGAACGCCTTTCATCGGGCCTTCTGCAGCTGCTTGGATAGCGCCGTTGACTTCTTCGACAGTTGTTTCGCGCGCCGCATCAAAGACCAGGTCGATCATTGAGACGTTCGGCGTTGGGACGCGAACCGCTGAGCCATTCAGCTTTCCCGCAAGCTCTGGCAGAACCAGACCAACGGCTTTAGCTGCGCCCGTTGAGGTCGGGATCATGGAGCTGGCAGCTGCGCGGCCGCGATACAGATCCTTATGCATCCGGTCGAGCGTTGGCTGGTCACCCGTATAGGCGTGGATCGTCGTCATATACCCGCGCTCAATGCCAACTGTGTCGTTCAGTACTTTCGCGACAGGTGAAAGGCAATTTGTTGTACAGGAGGCGTTAGAGACGATCAGATCGTCGGCACCGAGCGTGTCATGGTTGACGCCGTAAACGATGGTCTTATCAGCATTCGCGCCGGGCGCAGAGATCAGGACCCGCTTGGCGCCTGCTTCCAGATGCGCTGCAGCTTTTTCCTTGGCTGTGAAGATACCGGTACACTCGAAGGCAATATCGACGCCCATTTCTTTGTGTGGAAGCTCAGCCGGGTTGCGAACCGCCGTACATTTGAAAGAGCGGTCGCCCACGCGGATCATATCACCGTCAACGATGACCTCGTCCGCGAGTTTACCGTGAACCGAATCATATTGCAGCAAGTGGGCGTTGGTTTCGACAGGACCAAGGTCATTAATGGCCACGACTTCGATATCGTTGCGGTCATGCTCGATAATAGAGCGAAGGACCAAACGGCCGATGCGGCCAAACCCGTTGATTGCGACACGAAGAGCCATGGAAAACCTCTCTGGCAGTATACTGAATTTATCGCTGCTTTAGACGCAAGATGCGGGCCAGTCTAGCGCGGCATCGTTGCAATTTAGGCTGACTGCGTTGTCATTTCGCGCAGCACGGGTTTTTGC
>CAZGVG010000009.1:0-44013 GCA_964528975.1 uncultured Hyphomonas sp. | reverse complement strand
CCATAATGCATGGCCCGCGCCTCGGTCGCAAAGCCGTCGCCGACATAGTCAAAGTTTTCGGCCACATGCTGGCGCGCGGCGGCGGCCAGTTTGCCAAAGGTCTTTTGCGGGTCTGGTGGGCCGGATTTCTTGGTGCCAGACACAGCCGGGGCCATGATCGCTTTGCTAATCTTTGTGCCGCTGCAATGCGGGCATTCGATTAGGCCGCGCGGCGCCTGTTTGTCATAGGCTTTAGAATTGGCAAACCAGGCTTCGAACTCGGCCTCGCAATCCTGACAAATGAGCGCGTATTTGATCATGCTTAAGCAGCAAGCATCGCGTCGAGTTTGCCCGCACGCTCCAGCGCCATCATCTCATCGCAGCCGCCAATGTGCGTATCGCCGACAAATATCTGCGGAAAGGTGCGTGCGCCGCCAGATTTCTGGATCATCTCGGCTTTTTTCTGCGCGTCCATGCCCGCATCAATATGGGTCATTTCCACGTCTTTTTGCTTCAAAAGTTTCAAAGCGCGGGTGCAGTAGGGGCAGAAAGCGCGCGTGTAAATTGTGACATGAGCCATGGCAGAGCAGATCCTTTGTGAGGTCGTTTGCCCATTATATGGTCATGTCGGCCTCTCTTACAACGCGTGCCAGCACGAGCACATTGACGCGTGCTGCCCCGGCCTGTTTCAGCGCCTTGGTGCAGGCGGCCAAAGTCGACCCGGTGGTGTAGACATCATCGACAAGCGTCACGGTTGCGCCTTTGATCCGCGCAGCCCGCGATTTGCGAACCTCAAACGCGCCCGCCACATTGCGATAGCGCTGGCGAGCGGTCAGCCCCCCCTGGCTGACGGTATTGCGCTTACGCGACAGGCCATCAACGAGTGTCAGGGTTCCCGTTTTGCGGCCAATGCCCTGAGCCAGCCAAGCCGCCTGATTGAAGCCGCGTCTGGCAAGGCGCTGATAATGAAGCGGCACAGGGATGAGCCAATCTGTCTCTGGCAGGATGTCTCGCCCGGCAAGGCTCATCCAGTTGCAAAGCGTCCCGAGGCCGTCGCGCCGCCCGGCATGTTTCAGCTCAAGAACCGCTTGTTTGGAAATGTCATCATAAGCAATTGCAGCGCGGGCTGCATCCCATTTCGGTGCTTTAGCGGCGCAGGCCCCGCAGAGGCTATCTTCGCCAAGGTCAATTTCTAATGGAATGGCGCAGGAGCGGCAGCCTGTACCATTCAGGAAGCGGAGTTTGGCAAAGTCCTCTGGCGCGACTGTGCCTTCGCCGCCATGGCGTTCGCCGCTAAGGATAGAGCGATGCGGCCAGACAAAACTTGCAAGCGAGCGCAAGCCTGCTCTTGCGGAACGTGTTGTCCAATGCATATCGGTATTCATGACATCCACTCCACCCCCAAAGCTTTTTGATCGGGCCCGTCTTGCCGCTCATCGCGACCGCGCCTCGTCTGATTATGCTCACTATGACTTCCTCAAGGTCAGGGAGTCGACTCAATTATTAGAAAGGTTGGCTGATGTGTCTCGGCGCTTTGATCTGGCCTTGGACCTTGGCGGGCATCATGGGCAAGCCGCTCAAGCTCTTTTGCAGAGCGATCAGGTCGAAAAGATCAAGAGCCTTGAGCGCTCCCCAGCTATGGTTCGGGTCATGCAGGAAAGCGGGCTGGACGCCGCTCAAGGAGACGAAGAGACCCTGCCGTTTGAGGAAAATACTTTTGACTTGGTCAGCAGTGTTCTGGCGCTTCATTGGGTGAATGATCTGCCCGGCGCGCTGTTGCAAATCAGAAAAGTCCTGAAACCGGATGGCTTGTTCCTCGGTTGTTTGTTTGGGGGCGGGAGCCTGAACGAACTCCGCACCGCTTTGATCGAAGCTGAAAGTGAGGTCACAGGCGGGGTGAGCCCGCGGCTGTCTCCCTTGCCGAGTTTGCAGGACATGGCTGGGCTATTGCAGCGCGCGGGCTTTGCGCTGCCAGTTGCGGATATTGACCGTGTGACAGTTCGTTATCGCCATCCGATGGAGCTTTTGAAGGACCTTAAAGGCATGGGCGAGCAGGCCGCTTTTGCCTCCCAACCCGGCCAAGAGCGTCGGCCTTTATCGCGCCGTATCCTGGCGCGCATGTCAGAAATTTATGCTGAACGCTTTAGCGAGCCAGATGGCCGCGTCCGGGCGAGTTTCGATATTATCTGGCTTTCAGGCTGGGCCCCGGCCGCTGGACAGCCCAAGCCACTGCAACCGGGGAGTGGGAAAGTCAGCCTGGCCGACGCGGTGCGAAAAGCTGGTAAAACCTGACCTGCATAATGCGGGCTACACCCGGCTTGTAAAATCTGTCTATACTCGTCCACGGAGGGTTTGGGCGATATGACAGTTAAATCAGGTATTTCTGGAATTTGGATCATTGCGACAGGGGTTATTGTCGCTCTGCTCTATCTGGGCCGCGATATATTTGCGCCGTTTGCTTTGGCGGTCTTCCTGTTCCTTATTATCGAGGGGTTTGCGCGCGTCATTGATGATCGCTCAGACCTGTTAAAGAGGGGCTGGTCAAGGCTCTTGGCCATTATCGTGGTGATTGGCGGCTTCGTTGGTTATCTTGCCATGATGGCACGCGGTGTGGCGCAGTTTGGCAGTCAAGGGGATGCTTATTTAGGGCGTATCAATGCTCTTATCGAAGACGCTTATACACTTCTACATCTTGGCAATGCCCCAACCCTGACAGAGCTTGTCTTTAATGAAACCGGGCAGGCTTTCCTCGGCACGATTGCTTCGGCGACAAGTGGGCTGACAGGTAATCTTGTCCTGATCCTGATCTATGTCGCGTTTCTATTTATGGCGCAGGCGGCTTGGCCGAATAAGCTAGACCGGATTTTCCCAGACACCGAGCAGCGCGAGCAGGTGCGTGAAGTTGGTGATGCCGCGCGTCGCGGGATTGAGACATATCTATGGACCCAAACAGTAATCAGCGCTTTGATTACAGTGCTAACCTATCTCACGCTGATCCTGCTCGGCGTCGACAATGCGCTGTTTCTATCGACCTTGATTTTCGTTCTGAATTATATCCCAACCATCGGGTCCATTGTCGCGGCGCTCGTGCCGCCTTTGTTTGCTTTGGTGCAGCCTGAGATCGCCGATTGGATTCCTGGCAGCGCCCCGAATGATAGTTATATTTTTGCAGGGCTTGTTTTTGCGGGTGTGAGCTTTTGGCAGTTTAGCATTGGGAACTTCGTCCAGCCTCGAATTATGGGAGATACGCTGAACCTGTCTGCTCTCGTAGTTTTGCTGGCTTTGGCGATCTGGGGCGGGATCTGGGGCATCCCTGGAATGTTCCTCTCAGCCCCCCTGACAGTCTTGATGATGATCCTCTTCGCGCAGTCTGATTCGACACGCTGGATGGCAATTTTACTGTCTGCGAACGGCGAGCCCGTGTCGTCTGAAAGCGTTACAAACACAGTTAATGGGGACATAAAAACTGTTGAAAACCAATGATCGTTACAGTTTCGTGTGATTTTTTTCCTTGGCTTTGAACCAGGTTCGAGACATATATTATTGAATAGGGACAAAATTTACTGTCACAAATAGAATCTGGCCTCCGCGTGCGTCCCCCCACCCAGCCTGCGGATGAGGCCAGTAGGACCCACTGGACACGTCCCCGTTCAGTGGGTCCGCTTATCTCCAATCAGCAATTACAGTTCAGCAGATTGCATGAAGCTGCGCACCGAATCTGCTGCCAGCGCAAATTGCGCAAAGTTTGGATTGTTGCTGGTGTAAAGCTTGATGTCCGAGACAAGGGTGGAGCAAGCTGTTTTGTGATCTTGCAGCCAAGTCGAATGAGATTTTGCTTGTAGGGCCAGCTTGGTTGCATTGGCTTGCTGGGATCGAAGTTCACGGATGAGCCGGCGGGTTGCGAGACGATCCCAATAGGGCATGCTTGGGATCGCGATTTCCGCGCTGGCTCTTAAGCGGTTCAAAGCGAGAGCGCCCCCAACGGACAGATAAACTGTGATGACGGTATCAGGGTCGATCCCTGTATCGTTAGCAATCTCTGAAATGAGGGGAGCTTCTGAAGCAGGTTGGGCGATCGCAATCGCCGCCGCAAGGTTTTCTGGAACCGCATCCTTGGCGAGCATCCGGACCAATTTGTTGAAGCGGGATTTTTCAAACGTGCCAAGTTTTGCATCCTTGGCTTCTACGATGGTGTTCAGGGCAGGCTTTAGCGCATCGCGCGTTTCGGACAGGCTGTCTTTAAGGCCAGCACTCAGGATCGTTTGAGTAAGATCTGACAGGGCACCTGCGAGCCTTGTTTCAAGTGCCATCTGGCGCGCCGCAGGGACTTGATTGTCGAGTGAATTGATCTGGGCTTGTAGGGTGTCTGCCTCAAGCAAGGCTCGCGCCGTCTCGAAAGCGATCACTATATCTGCGCTATCAGCGCCTGTTTGCTCTCTGAGGCGTAGCAGAAAGACCGGTCCGCTGACATCAATGATCCGGTTGGCGAGGACGGTTGCGATAATTTCCCGCTTCAAACGATGGGCCTGCATGGCATCACCATAGGTGCGGATCGCCTTAGGAAAATAGTGCTCAAGAACCGTCTCGAAAGCCGGGTCATCTGGAACACTTGAGGCGACGAGATCGTCAAATAGAACGATCTTGGTCCAAGCCATTAGAACGGCAATCTCTGGCCGGGTCAGGGGTTTGTTTTCTTCCTTACGCGCGGACATGGTTGCGGTATCGGGAAGCCCTTCAACGGCGCGGTCAAGAACGCCTTTGCGCTCAAGGCTGACCATTAGGCGCTCAAGCGCGTCATGGTCAGCGCCTGCAGCCTCTGCAGCGAGGCTGAGCGCGCCGGTCTGCGCGTAATTATGAGCCAGAACATGATCGCTGACATCATCTGTCATCGAGGCGAGCAAAGAGTTGCGCTCTCCGCGTGGCAAGTCACCGCGGCGCATCGCTTCGGTGCAGAGGATCTTGATGTTGACCTCATGGTCGGAGCTGTCCACGCCAGCCGAATTGTCGATTGCGTCTGTGTTGAGGCGCACGCCTTTCTGCGCAGCCTCAATGCGGCCTGCCTGGGTCAGACCCAGATTGGCGCCTTCGCCGACGACTTTAGCTTTCAGGTCTTTGCCATTGATCCGCAACGTGTCATTTGAACGGTCACCCGCATCGGACTGGCTCTCTTGTTGAGCCTTGATATAGGTCCCGATCCCGCCAAACCAGAGCAGTTCGCACTCGCTTTTCAAAAGCGCATTAATCAGATCATCCGGTGTGACACTATCGGCTTTCAAGCCGGTCAGCGCCTTGATTTCGGGGGACAGTTCAATCGCTTTCGCAGACCGCTCAAAAATGCCGCCGCCTTTGCTGATCAAGCTCTGGTCATAATCCATCCAGCTTGAGCGTGGCAGGTCAAACATGCGCTGGCGCTCTTCCCAAAGCCGCTCCGGATTTGCCGGTGCTGGATCAATAAAGATATGCATGTGGTTGAAGGCCGCTTGCAAACGGATTTGCTTTGACAGGAGCATGCCATTGCCGAAGACATCGCCGCTCATGTCGCCGCAGCCGATAACGGTGAAAGGCTCTGTTTGAATGTCCTTACCAATCTCGCGGAAGTGACGCTTAACCGCTTCCCAGCCGCCGCGTGCGGTGATGCCCATCTTTTTGTGATCATATCCCGCCGAGCCGCCAGAAGCGAACGCATCGCCGAGCCAGAACCCATGTGCCGTGCTGATCTCGTTGGCAATGTCGGAGAAGGTTGCGGTGCCTTTGTCAGCTGCGACCACGAGGTAGGGGTCTTCGCCATCATGGATAACCGTCTGCTCAGGGGGCTGAACAGCGCCGTCGATCAGATTGTCGGTAAGATCGAGCAGGCTGGTGATGAAGGTCTTATAGGCGTCTATACCAGCATCGCGTATGGCCTCACGCGAGCCGCCTGTTGGAAGTTGCTTGGGGAAGAAACCGCCCTTTGAGCCGACCGGAACGATAACGGCATTCTTGACCTGCTGGGCTTTAACCAGACCCAGAACTTCGGTGCGGAAATCGTCGCGTCTGTCTGACCAACGCAATCCCCCACGTGCAATGGCCCCAAAGCGGCAATGCACACCCTCCACCAGAGGGGAGGTCATGAAGATCTCGCGGAATGGTTTTGGCGCGGGCAGATCAACGAGGTCCTGGCTGGCAATCTTGAAAGCTATAAAGGGTTTGAACGCGCCGCTTGGGTCTGTTTGATAGTAATTGGTACGCTGGATCGCCTCTATAAGGTCAGCGAGGCGGCGTATGATCTTGTCATGGTCCAGCGAACGCACTTGCTTGAGGTGGTCTTCAATGGTGCTGCGAAGCTGTGCTGTTGTTTCATCTCGGTCGGAGCTGAAACCTGGATCAAAGCGGGCTTCAAACACCTCGATAAGAAGCTTGGTTAGAGCCGGATTGACGTTCAGGGCCTCGATCTGCGTTTGGCGGGCAGGATCAAGGCCTGTCTGGTGACGGTACGCACAGAGCGCGCGGCAAAGCGCAGCCTGGCGCCATGATAGACCTGCATTGAAGACAAGCGCATTAAACCCGTCATTCTCTGCATAGTCTCGCCATATCGCAACGAAAGCGTCCTGGAAGGCCTCGCCGACACTCTCAAGATCAATCTCTTTTCCATCCTTGCGCCGCATGGAAAGTGAATGCACCCAATAGGTTTCAGGGGCATCCGGGACAGGCTTGTGCTCTGGTTTGACAGGGTAGCCTGTTTCAAACGCCACAAAGAGCCCCATACGTTCAAAAACCGGAACGCAGTCTGACAAAGCAATGGCACCATTCCGCGCGTAGATTTTCGCGCGCAGTTTGCCTGTTTCGTCATTCTCAAAACGAAAGGCGCGCATTTTAATCGGATGTTCCGCATCAATGCTGGCTAGCATTTCAACGTCAATCATGCCTTCTTGAGGGGTGAAGGCCTCGCGGTAAGCAGCACTGAACGCACCATTGAACTTGAGCGCCTGATTGCGCTGCTCAAGCGGCAGTTCGCTGTCTATCAGAGCAGACCGAAACCGGTCGTCCCAGGTTCGAGCAAGCTCGGCGACTTGTTGCTCCAGCGCCTCAACGTCTGGATGATGGGCATCGGTGGGCAGCGCAATTTCGAACAGAACCCAAACCAAAGCGGGTCCCGCAAAGCTTGGCTCAAACCGGGTCAGCCGACCGTTCCAAGCCTGTTCGATGATTTTAGAGACGCGTTTACGCAAGTCACTGTCATAGGACTCGCGTGGCAGGAAGACTGTGACGCTGACAAAGCGATTAAACCGATCTGGCCGGGGGAAGATTCGAACGCGGGGACGACCAATCAAGTGGAGCGCGCCCTTCATGATCGGGGCAAGGCGGTCTGACTTTGTCTGGATCACCTCATCGCGCGGCCACTGTTCCATAATGTTGGACAGCGCTTTCTCATTATGCGTTCCTGGCACAGCGCCGCAAAGCTCGATAACGCGGTCAACCCGGCGGCGGAGGAGTGGAATATTATGGATAGATTCATTGTAGGCTTCGGCGGTGTATAGGCCAAGCAAGCGGGTTTCGCCAATAACATTGCCGCCTTCACCATAGTGTTTGATGCCGACATAATCGCAGGTCACGCGGCGATGCACCCGGCTTTCAAGCGTCGCTTTTGCCAGGATCAAGGATTCTGGTTCGGATAGAAAGCTGCTAATCTCTTGAGTCAGCAGCAATGGCTCTGCGCCGCGGTTGAGAACGTTACGGTTTTCGTCGCGCAGGAGGCCCAAATTGGAGCCGTCCACCATTTCGGGCTCCTCAGGCAGGACATTGCCATCCGGTGCGGTGTTGAACCTATACTCGCGAATGCCAAGAAAAACGAAACGCTCAGTCGACAGCCATTTTAAAAATGCGACGGCTTCCGTTTTGTACCGTTCGGACACATGTGGACAGTCGTTGAGACGCTTGATCTCGTCTTCAATGCGGCTGCGCATATCGGCATAGTCCGATGTAGCCAGATCAACATCCCGCAAAGTCGTGGCGAGTTCTGCAAGCAGGTTTTCTTGTTCGGTTTCTGTCAGGATTGGCAGGTGAACTTGGATCAGGGATAAATTCCCGTCAGCTCTTTTAACAATAGGATGAAACAGAGCTTTGACTTCAAACCCTAGCTCTGAGCAGGCCCCAAGAACAGAATCGACGAGGAACGGTCTGTCAGGCCCCGCAATCTCGAGCGTATGAACGTGAAGGTCGCGATCTTTTGTTCCTTTACCGCGCCGGATTCTAACGCCGACACCGTCCTGATCGTTTGCCCACTGGCAGAGGGCCGTTGCAAGCTCTTTGATATCTTCATTAGAAAGGTCGCTTGCATCTTCATTATAAGCTTCTGAAAGCATCTGCTCAATGCAGGTCTGAAGCATGCTATTCTTTTCTGAGCGAGCCGGAGAAACCAATTGATCTGCCATTACGAACCTGTCCTGAAAAATGGTTAGGCTCTCTTAAGGGAAATCCAGACTGGTCTCAATCAAGCAAGTCGCGATTTTTTCGCGTTTGCTGCTGACTGCGATGTCAAAACTCTTGGCGCTGAACTTTTTTAATTTCAGCGCCAATCTAGGCTCTATTGGGCTTTCAATGCGGCTGCGAGTTCACCGGATTTTTCGGCTCTGAAGGCGGCGCAGAGGCGTCCAGCTTCGGCAGACTGCGCGAGTCGGCGTTCATAGCCTGGGATCAAGTCTGCTTTGCTTTCAATGAATGCAACCGCTTCATCAATCGCTTCGGCTGCGCAAAAATTGCCTACAATAGACGCGGTTTGAGGTTTGCGAATTTCTGGCGTGCGTTCAATGATGGCATCAAAGTCAGTTTTGAATTTCTCCCATGCCGCCGCTTGGCCAGCCTCGTTGCGAAGCGCGGCAAGCGACACGCTCCATGCTTCCTGACCCTGAAAGTCTTCGGTCTGTACCAGGTCCATCAGGGCGAGCATATTTGCTTCTGAGGCCTTCGAGGCCAGAGTCGACAGAATGCTGCGGCGTTCGCGTTGGTTCTGGCTCGCTTGTGCAAATGCAAGCGCAGCCTCATGAAACGCATCATCACCATCTTCAGCGGCAAGCGAGATCGCTGTATTTACAAGCTCTGGGGAAAGGGCACTCGGGTCTGGATCATTGATCACGCCAACATAAGCAGCAGCGGCATCAATAAGGGCCTGACGTTCCTCATCCATGCGTCCAACTTGCAGCAGGCGTGAGTTCAGGCTGGCTTTCAGGAGTTGTTCGCCCTGACTAAGGTCGTCAGCTTCACGCGCGCTCAGATAGGCCCAGCGGTCGCCATAGGCCTCCATGACAAAGTCCCGCATCGCCTCTTTGCTCTCTTCATCCGGCAGCGCATCCATATAGCCTTGCAGGTTTCCGAGAGGATCAGAGGCCGCGCCCCAATAGCCATTTGCATTGGCTTTAATGACTTGCAGCAACATCTCGGCTGAAATTTCTCCAGCCGCAAAGGCTGCGGTTACACTATCGGCAAAAGATAGCTGTTCGCCCTCAGAGAGGATTTCATAGTTTGCAAGAAGGCTGCCCCAGGTCGGTTCATCCAGGGTGAACCGCCAGTATCCTGTGCCCCCGGCATTGGGCATGATCCAGTCTGGACAGCCGCCATCAAGAGCGATCTCGGTGGTCTTGTCGCTGAGCATCTGACGGATCGTGCGCTCACCATTCGCGTCTGACAAGCGGATTGCGAAAGGAACGGTCCAGCTTTGGCCATCTGCATCGATCTCTGATCCGAGCCGAGCGTAGCGCGATTGGGTGATGCTGATCAGGCCAGCATCAGGAGTCGGGCAGCTGAAATTCACATTCAGGTATGGAATGCCGGGCTGTAGAATGAAGGACTTGAAGCTATCGACAACGTCCGGGTTCTTGCTGCCATCAGCAAGCGATTTCATGAAGTCATCGACATCGGCGACACCGTCTTCGAACCGACGCATGTGGAGGCGCATCCCATCCCGGAAGGCGTCTTCGCCGAGGAAGTTTTCAAACATGGACAGGACACCGCCGCCTTTGCGATACGTGATCCCATCAAACGCATCGAGAATATCAGCGTTGCGCGTGATCGGATTGCGAATCTGGCGGGCATTGAGCAGGCTATCTGATCCCATAACGCCAATCGCTGCGCGCTGCGGGGCAAGGTCAAACCCACTATCAGGGTAGACCGCATCCATCGTCTTGTAGCTGATCCAGGTTGCGAAGGCTTCGTTCAGCCAGATATCGTTCCACCATTTCGGGGTGACAAGATTGCCGAACCATTGGTGACCAAGCTCATGAGCATGTATCGTCATGATGCTGCGTTTGCGGCCAAGGCTTGTCCGATCATTGATCAGGAGCGCGCTCTCGCGATAAATAATCGCGCCTGCATTTTCCATTGCGCCATAGGCAAAGTCTGGCACAGCGATGAGGTCGAGTTTGCCATAAGGGTAGGGGTAATCGAAATAGGCTTCCTGCCAAGTGACCATCTCGTCCGTAATGGCCATGGCCTCTTCAAGCTGATCGCCCTTACCAGCAGGCGCAAAGCCACGGAATGGTACCGCTTGCGGGCGAATTCCATTGGGCGGAATGACGCCTCCATCGCGCAGGTCATAAGGGCCAACCGCCAAAGCCAGCAGGTAGGATTGAATCTGCCGGGTTGTGGCAAAGTCATACCGGATCATGCCATCGTCCAGCGTGCTTTGCGATTTCAGCGCGCCATTGGTGATCACCTGATTGCCGGCAGGGGTGGTGACACTGAGCGTCCATGGGGTTTTGAAACGTGGCTCATCAAAGCTCGGTACCATGCGGCGGGCATCAATGGGTTCCATCTGTGTGGCGAGATAGGGACGGTCTCTCTGGGTTGCCTTATAGAGGCCCGCCAATCCGAAATTGTAAGGCGCTTTATAGTCGAGGATCAGCGTAACATTGCCCTTGGGCAGCGGCGTTTCGAAATCGAGCCGCGATACGCCGCCATCAGCTTTGCTGCGCGTAAATGTTCCCTCAAGCTCGCTCATATCCGGCAAGATCGCTGTTACTGAATTGATCCGCTGGTCCAGACTGTGCAGCCAGACCCGTGCATGCGCGGCATCCAGAGAGACGTCGATTTCAACCCGCCCGGAAAACTCATCGAGGGCAGGATCAGTTGTCAGGTTCAGGCGATAGGCGGTTGGAACAACGCCAGATGGCAGCTGCCCAACAGGCGCTTCCTGAAGGAGAACCGGCGGCGTTTCGTTGAATGTGACCTCTTCAGAAGGGTCTTTGCCGCTGCACGCAGCCAGCAATACGATGCCAGAAACGCCAGCTATAAGGATCGAGCGAAAGGTTTTCGTCAACATTTTGAAGTCCTATGCATTCATGTTGAACGGCTTGAAGCATAGGTTTGGTAAAGTCGCAAAGGTCTTGATGCTCACACCTTTGCGACTTTTACAAAGTCGGGTAGGGCGAAAGATATGAAACGGCTCTGGCACTGGCCCATTGATCCTCTTGCGCGCACGATTCGTCTCCTGCTTGGTGAGAAAGGGTGGGTGTATGAATCTATTGAGATCAGGCCCTGGGTGTCTGATCTTGAACTGGCGGCGCTCGCCCCTGGAGCGTGCGCACCAGCCCTATTGGATACCGATGCTGAGGTGCGGGTTTCCGCGGTCGGGTCATTGGCGGTTTGTGAATATATCGAAGAAGCGCAGAACAGTCCGCGCCTCTTACCCTTTACGCCGATTGATAAAGCCGAAGCACGGCGGCTCTGGCAATGGTCAGAAGAGAGCTTTGCCGGGATTAACAACACGCTATTGTCTGAGCGTGTGATGCAATGGGTCAAGCGCGATCGCTCGCCCGACAGTGTTGCTTTGCGTCAAGGCGCACACGCGTTGAAGAACCGGATGACGTTTCTTGATGCTTTGGCGGGTGAGCGCGCTTACATTGCCGGGCGAAATCTGAGTATTGCTGACCTCAGTGTTGCTGCGCATCTGTCCGCCTATGATTACTTTGGGGACGTGCCGTGGGAGCATACGCCTGATCTGAAAGCCTGGTATGCGCGGATCAAGTCGCGGCCCAGCTTTCGAAGTCTTCTGGAAGACCGTGTGGGCAATGCCAAACCGATCAAGCATTATACCAACCTTGATTTTTAAGCCTAAAGGCAGATGACAGCCGTATGGACCTAGAGCGCTTTCTGACCTCCAAAGCCGCCGAGATTGGTTTTGACGCCTGCAAAATTTGCCGGGCCGATAAGCCTTGGGAGGCTGGCGCGCACTTAGAGGCCTTTATCGAAGCAGGTCGTCATGGGTCCATGGACTGGATGGAAACCACGCTTGAGCGGCGCATGGCCCCGACATCAATGTGGCCGGATGCGAAGTCTGCGGTTGTGGTCGGTTTGAACTATGGTCCTGAAAGCAACCCGCTGGACATGTTAGGCCGCGTGTCTGAAGGCAATATCTCGGTCTATGCGCGCGGCAAGGATTATCATGACTTACTCAAGAAGCGTTTGAAACAGCTTGCGCGGGCGTTCGTTGAAAAGAGCGGCGCGGAAGTGAAAGTTTTTGTCGACACCGCGCCATTGATGGAGAAACCGCTCGCGGCCAAGGCAGGGCTTGGCTGGCAGGGCAAGCATACCAACTTGGTTTCTCGTGAGCTTGGCTCCTGGCTGTTTCTGGGCGTGATGCTAACGGCGGCAGAGCTTCAGCCAGATGAGGCTGAAATTGATCATTGCGGGTCGTGCCGCGCCTGTCTGGATATTTGCCCAACCAAAGCGTTTCCAGCGCCTTATCAACTCGACGCCCGGCGTTGCATCTCTTATCTGACAATCGAACATAAAGGGCCGATTGCTCACGAGTTTAGAACCGCGATGGGTAACCGCATCTATGGCTGTGATGATTGTTTGGCGGTTTGTCCGTGGAATAAGTTTGCGGAAGCCGCAAAAGAGAGCGCTTTCTGGGCGCGGGCAGAACTGAAAGGGCCCGGGCTGGATGAGCTTGCGGGTTTAGACGATCTTGCCTTTCGCGAAGTGTTCTCCGGCTCACCGATCAAGCGGATTGGGCGTGACCGGTTTGTTCGAAATGTCCTTATTGCAATTGGTAACTCTGAGAATACGGCGCTCATTGAGGGCAGCGTGATCCCTCATCTGAGCGCCTTTGATCCTGTTGTGCGCGGCGCTGCTGTCTGGGCGTTATCCCGCCTTGATTTGGCCCGGTTTGAGGCCGAAAAGGCCGCCCGGTTGAGCGCTGAAACAGACGAGGACGTGCGGGCAGAATGGCTGAGCTTGGACAAAGCGAAAGACGAAGCTTCCTAGGCTGGCTGTGGCTTGGCGCGAAGTTTTGTGCAGGGCTGTTTGTGACCGTCCATATTTACGCGATGATTTTGTTTTTTGCGCCCGTGCCAGGAACAGCGAACATGGCAATCCGCGCGCTGGAGGGGCAGCCTTTGCAACGCCAATGGGTGCCGCTAGAGCGGATTTCTCCGCATCTTGTTCGAGCTGTGATCGCAGCTGAAGATTCCAAGTTTTGTGATCATGATGGCGTGAGCCTTGAAGACATGGAAATGGCTTGGGCCGATTATCAGAAAACAGGCCGGATGCGCGGGGCCTCGACGATTACGCAGCAGACGGCAAAGAACGCTTTTCTGTGGAATGGCGGCGGTTTCGTTCGTAAGGCGCCTGAGGCCTGGATGGCTGTCTTTATTGATAATTTTTGGGGTAAGCGCCGGGTGATGGAAGTGTATCTGAATGTTGCCGAATGGGGCGATGGCATTTTTGGGGCTGAAGCGGCTGCACAAGCTCGGTTTGGGAAATCGGCTGCAAACCTCACACGGCGCGAGGCTGCTTTGCTCGCATCAGTTCTACCGAGCCCGCATCGATACCGGGTCGACCCGCCTGGGCCGTATGTGCGAAAACAGGCCGGGACATATCAAGCGCGCATGCGCGTTGTGCAGTCTGAAGGCTTGGATGCTTGCATTCTATAGGGTGTTAAAGCGCTAATTACTTTGGCTGAGGCGGATAGCTTCGCGAATGTCGCCCCGTAGGACAAGCAGATCAATATTGCGTGGATCTTGCGCAAGGGCGGCCTGCATATCGGCTTCAGCGGCCATGAAATTGTCCGTTGCAAGGTGTGCGCGCGCTCTCAGCGTCAAGGCTTCTGCATCGGTTGGCACAAGGTCGAGGGCTGCGTTCAGGTCATCCACGCCATCAACCCAGCGCTCCATCGAGAGATAGGCTGCAGCGCGGTCTTTGAACAAAGCCGGGTCGCTCTTCTGCAGCTTCAGGGCTTCGCTCAGCGCGGTGACAGCCGCTTCGGGGTAGTTGGCGGAAAGCCAGGCATTTCCGGCTTGCGCCATATAAGTGATGCGGTCTTCCAGCGCGATGGCGTCCGGTGCATTGGCGAGGGCTTCAAGCCGGGCGGCGCCTTCTTCTATGCGCTCCATTGCGATCAGGGCACGGGCATTACAGTAACGGGCGCGGGGGCGATTGCCGCTGCTGAGCCAGGCGAGCGAGTCTTCATAGGCTTCACTTGGTGCAGTTTCGACTTTCTCGATACAGCTGGCGAGGCGATCCTGTTCAGCGCGGGCAATATCTGCAATGGCTGTCTGAGACACAGGCAAAAGGCCGAAAAGTAAAGCAGTTACAGACATGGACAGGGCCTTTCAAAACTCAATAACTATTGCGGTAGCGAGCAGGAAAGGCCAGGGCAAATGACAGATCATTCACAACCGCTATTTTTATACGGACCAGGCTATTCTGCGAGGGCTTTGGCGGCGCTCTGGCAAGGGAAAGTCTATGGCGCGGTGCGCCCGCAATCAGCCGAAAAATATGCGGAAAGTGACTGGTTTGAGCTGATATCAACTGCGGATTCTGTGTCGGTTGAACGCCGGATTTATGGGGGCCATGTGCTGGTCAGCGCTGCGCCGCGTGAAGAGGGGTGTCCGGCGCTTAATGCAATTGGCAAACTTGCCGAAACTGCAGCGAGCGTCACGTATCTCTCGACGACCGGTGTGTATGGCAACTTAGACGGCGGATGGGCGATGGACTGGTCGGACGCCAATCCACAATCGATACGAGGCGAACGGCGGGTTGCAGCAGAGCAAGCCTGGTTGAACGCTCGACCTGATGCGCGGATTGTGAGGTTGCCGGGAATTTATGGGCCGGGTCGCTCACCGCTAGACCGCGTGCGAGAGGGCCGCGCGCGGCGTGTGATCAAGCCGGGACAGGTTTTCTCACGCGCACATGTTGGCGATATTGCGACCGGACTTCTGGCCCTGATCAACGCAGACGTGACAGGTATTTTCAATCTGTGCGACGAGGAGGCCGCGCCGCCGCAAGATGTTATCGCGTTTGCAGCAGAATTGCTTGGTATGGAAGCCCCGCCTGAGATCTCGTTTGAAGAGGCTGATCTTTCGGCGATGGCCCAGAGTTTCTACTCAGAATGCAAGCGTGTCTCGAATGCGCGCCTGAAAGCAGCAACGGGCTGGAAGCCGACCTATCCGACCTATCGCGAAGGGATGCGGGCAATCTTTGAGGCGTGCGGTTAATGGCCAGTCGGTTCTTTCGCGAGGAGATTGGCTGGGAGGCTTATCGTGGCCGCCTTGACCTAATTCCGCCGCCAAACGTAGATGCCCCGGAGCCGACTTATAATGCTGCGCCGATGAGTGTGCAGCCTGTCCTTCGGTGGACACGTGAGCGCGCATATATTGAGCTTGCGCCTTGCCTGTGGGGCCTTGTGCCAAGCTGGTGGACCAAGCCATTAAGCGAGCGCAAGTTTACCGGTATCACGGCCGATGCAGCAACAGCGCATGAGCGACCTGTCTATCGCGGCGCGTTCAAATATTGGCGCTGTCTTGTGCCGGTGAGCGGGTTCTATGTCTGGCAGGGTGAGGGCCGCACCAAGCAGGCCTTTGCGGTGGGATTACGCGATCGCAGTTGGTTTTGTCTGGCTGGGCTTTGGGACACAGCCTTGATTGATGGCTCAGTGCTTGAGAGTTTCACCATACTAACAACCGAACCGAATGATGTGGTGGCAGGGTTATCAACGCGCATGCCCGTGATTGTTGCCTCAGAACATTATCAGCGTTGGCTTAATCCACGGTCTGGAGAGGTGGACGATTTGTTTGAGCCTTATCCAGCCGCCGAGATGGAAGCCTGGCCGGTTGGCTCAGCGGTTGGAAATGTTCGCAATAATGATCCGAGCCTGATCTCTGGCAACTAGGGCTGGATGATCATTTTGCCGACGACTTTGCGGTCCAGAAGGTTCTGGAAAGCCTCAACAGTCTGCTCAAGCGGTAAGACGCCGTGCACATGCGGGCGCGTTTTGCCTTCGCGGGCCCAGGCCCAGATTTGTTCGACATTCTGTTTACCGCGCTCCGGGAATTGCCGCCCATACTCGCCCGCTCTCACGCCGACGACTGAGAAGCCTTTGATCAGCGGCATATTGGTGGAGACGGTTGCGATACGGCCCGAGGTAAATCCGATAACAAGTAGGCGGCCATTAAAGGCGATACAGCGCACGCTTTCATCAAAGATATCACCGCCCACCGGATCATAAATCACGTCCGCGCCGCGCCCGCCTGTCAGGTCTTTCACACGCTGGCGAAACCCATTTGCCGTGTTGATCACGTAATCGGCGCCATAGGCTTTGACTTTGGCGAGTTTAGCGTCGCTGCCGCCTGTGGCGATCACTGTGGCGCCGAGCAGTTTGCCAATGTCCACCGCGGCCATACCCACCCCGCCGCTGGCGCCGTGCACGAGTAGGGTTTCGCCTGGCTGCAGGTTGCCGCGTCTAACCAGTGAGACATAGGCGGTGAGATAGGCTGCGCTATAAGAGGCGGCAGCCTCGTGGCTCATGGCCTCGGGTTTTTTCTGAAGGCCTTCAGCTTTAACGATGGCATATTCTGCAAAGCCGCCAAAGCGCGCGCCGCCGCACACCGCTTCGCCGAGCTCAAACCCGGTCACATCCTTGCCAAGTGCCTCAATGGTGCCGGAAAGGTCCATGCCTGGCGTGAAGGGCGGCTCTAGTTTTAGCTGGTACTTGCCTTGGGTGAGCAAGATGTCTGGAAAGTTCACGCTGGTCGCGTGCACCTTTATGAGAATTTCATCGGCTTTGGGTGAAGGTATCGGAACGTCACGAACCTCAACGCCCGAAAAGTCATCGCTGAGAGCGTGGCAGACGAGTGCCCGCATTAAAGGGCCTCATAAAAGCTGCGAACTTGATCTGCCATTTCATAACACGCTTGCTTGGCGGCGGGCGAAACGGCTGTGAAGGCTGTAAACCCGTGAGCCAGGCTGTCATAGCTCTTATACTCAACCTTGTTTCCCGCGTCAGTGAGCTTCTTTGCATAGGCTGGGCCGTGATCAGCGAGCGGGTCAAAGCCTGCGGTGATGATGATGGCCGGAGGAAGGTTTTCCAGATGCGTGTGGAGAGCCGGTGAGATCAGAGGATCAGAGCGGTCTGCGTCCTTCTCTAAGAAGTGGTCCATGAACCAGTTCATCGTATCGGTTGAGAGCGGATAGGTGTCGGCATAGACGGTTTTGGAGGGGAAATCCGCGACCAGGTCTACGGCTGGGTAGATCAAAAGCTGCAGGTCTGGCAGCGGTTTGCCGTCATCCCGCAGGGTCTGTGAAAGAACAGCGCTCAAATGTCCGCCCATACTATCGCCCCCGACCGTTGCCCGGCCCGCTGGCGCGCCATGCTGTTCGGCATTTTTGAGCGCCCACTCATAGGCGTCTTCGCAATCATGCAAGGCCGCGGGGTATTTATGCTCTGGGGCGAGGCGGTAATCGACTGAGAGGACTGGGCATTTCACGCGCTTGGCCAGCATGGTGCAAAACACGTGGCAGGTTTCAAGATCGCCAATGACGCCGCCGCCAAAGTGGAAATAGACCATCATCGGGGCGTTTGGGTCCTGCGCCTCTGGCTTATAAAGGCGGACAGGAATGTCATGCCCGGTCCGGCCAGGTATGCTGAAATTGTCCCATGCCACGCCCGCTTCGGGTTTATCGGCAAACATGGCGAGGCCCGCAGCCGAAGCGGCGCGGCCATCTTGCGCGCTCATCGACGACATAGGCGGCTGTTTGGCTGCGCCATGCGCAATGAACTGAAAGTCGGGGTCGAGTGTGCGTCCGCCCATTATAACAGGTTCGCCGCCCGCCATTTTAACTTTCCAGCTATTTGGCATTTTCAGGAGCAGTTTTGCTATCTTTGCTTGCAGGCTCATCGCGTTGCCCTCCCTCATATTTTATCGTTGGGGATCAGTCTGCCCTAGCGGTTGGTTTTGGCAAGTGTCTCGACACCCGCAATCATGAGTTTTGCTGCGAAGTTTGTTGCGCCAGCCGTGTCGACCGGGCGTCGTTTAAGCATATGATCGCCCATCTCTCGGGCGATCCCTATAGCGGCGGCTGTCAGATAGTCGCTATCGATGTGGCTAAGCCCTATCTTTTCCAGAACGATTTCGATGTCTGCCCGGATTTCGTCCGACACCGTTTCCATTTCCGGTGTATCGACGCGTACGCCAATCAGGGCCATGTGCGGGGTGCCTTCTTCAATCGCCTGATCATTTTCCTCAGCAAGGAAAGTGAAATAGGCGTGATAGGCGGCGTAAAGGTAGCTTTCGAAATCGGTGGCTTCTTCGCGGACCTTTTGCAGGATAGGACGAAACCGTTTGACGCTATCATCCGCAATGGCTTCGAACACTTCTTCCTTGGATTTGAAATAATTATAGAAAGTGCCGGAGGCGAGCTCTGTTTCGCGAATGATATCGCGGATGTTTGCAGCTTCATATCCGATGCGCGCAAAGACAATACGCGCCGCCTCAAGGATGGCTCGCCGATTGGCTTCTTTCGCAAGCGCGCGCTTGCCTGGTCTGAGGCTGGCTCCAGCAGAGGCTGTCATACTAAATCCCTGATTTCTTTAGAGCGTGAGCATGCTCAGATCGGTGACGGACCGTCAACTTTTTCTTGCTGGAGGTCGCCATCCAGCTTCAGTCTGCGTCGAACGGTCATGAAGACCCCCCAGATTGCTCGCAAACCGATCAGGGCTAAAATGCCCCAGAGTGGATTGCCGATCAGTGCGAGACCACCAGCCCCTGCAAAGATGCCAATATGCAAGACGACGACCCTAGCGTAAGGCGCTTGCATCTCTTCGTCGACGCCCACTTCTCTATACTGGCCGCGCATGATGAAATCGCGGACATAGAGGAAGATCTGAACAATAATAATCGCGCCGATAAAGGTTGGCATTGCTGGCGCTGAATTAAGGGCGTTTTCAATCAGGCTGACAGGACCAATGAAGTCGGGGCCTTCGCCCGATTCCATGCCTGCAAATGCGGCGACAAAGATGCCGTGCACAAAACAGAACATGCCATAATGGACGATAAAGAACGGCCCGAGAAACAGCATAGCTAAAAGACCAAGTGGGCTCTGTTTCACACTCGCAGCGATCATACGCGCAAGCGCAACTGCGCCAACGATCAGGTTCTCAAGCCAGTAGAGGAAAACGAGCGGCGCGGCGCCCCAGCCCATCGTCAAGACCGCCCAGATGGGGAAGAGATCCACCGCCAGAATAACCCATGCGACGGGATCGCGATAGGTGCGGGCAAGCGTATTAGGGTCGAGGAAGCTTAGCACTATTCAACGCTTGGCGGCGGCATCGCCGACTTAAGGCGCGGCAGGGACTCATCGGTTGGGCTATAGATTACAGCGCGTCCCGCCGTCCATTCGCCCGCATCAAAGTATTCTGAATTCATCGTGCTTGAACCATCATCAAGCAAAACACTCGTTGCTCTGACCTTGGTGATAGTGGGGTGCCCTTGAACGTCCTCTTCGGCCGTGAAACTGCCATCCTCATTAACGGTCATAACGCCGCCAGTGCGAAAGCCTGCATTGGTGATGTAGACATAGAAAAGTTTACCCGTATCAGCGTCTTTATAGACATAAGTGTCCCCACCATAAGAGCCATCAGCAAGCGCATGCCTTATGAGAATTGCACTTCTGCCCAATGCCCAACTCCAGCTTTGTATATCGGGGTTTTCTGCCTTACTGCCATCTGCAGGAGCGCTTTTGAAACGCTTGCCAACAAGATCAGCCAATGGCCCAAAGGTTTCACGCTGTTCAGCAGTAGCGGGGCCAGATTGACCCTCAGCAATAACTAGCAACTCACTCTTGGTCAGCGCTTCTTTGGCGCGTAATTCAATGATCCGGCGCTCTAATTGTTCAATCTGAGCTTGCTTGGCTTCTAGTTCTGTCTCATTTCCATGCTCAAGCGGTGCGCTACAGGCTGCGACAAAGCCTAACAAGCCTAAAAATAAGAATCTCATGCCCAACCCTCCCAAACTAGCTGCCAGCATCAAGCCCCTCCCAGCGGGGAAAGTCTAGAGGGTCATTCGGTTTCAGACCCCATGACTTTTTCGGCGTATTGTAGTTTCCGGTCAGGATTTCGTAGTGCAGATGAATTCCCGTCGCATTGCCCGTGGCACCCATAATGCCAAGTGGTACGCCAAAACCGACTTCGGTGCCGGGCGTGATGCCTGAATCAAAACTCTTGAAGTGCGCATAGCGTGTATAAACCCCCCTGCCATGTGCGATAATCACCTGAAGTCCATAGCCGGGTATATCCGAAACCTCCAGAACTCTGCCGGGCGCTGCGGAATAAATCAGGCCGCCCGGATTAGAGGCTAGGTCGATGCCATCATGCATGCGCCCATCGCGAGGTCCAAACCCGGATGAAAAGCAAGCATCATTGACTGGCGCGGTGGCCAAGAGCACCCCATTGGCCACAACTATTGGGGCATAATTCAGGATCATGTTATTAAGATCTGTGTCGGGTCGATTGGAGATCCGCATATTCTGGCAAACAAATAGGTTCAGGTCAGGTTGAAACGGCCCTTGCACGGCTGGGCGCCCTTCTGGAACGTTTGCTTGCGGTGGCACGCTGCCGCCTTGGGGGTAATTTATTGGCGGTGGGGGCGACGCGCAGGCCCCAAGACCGAAGGCTATTAAACCCACAAAACTGACCCGTATCACTACTTTACTCCACGTGCATCACGCGCTGACTTTGGCGCGTTTCTTTCCGCGTTCGATCTCTTTCATCAAATCCTTGACGTAAGTGTTAAAATCCACCTGCATCGTGTGTCGCGCGGTTTCATAGAAGTGACCCATATGGGTTTTCTCATCAGCGTTGATGATCTGCTCCATCTGCGCATGATTTGGGAAAGCATAGTCGCCAGAGATGGCGGCTGCGGCGAGTTTTGATTGCTGCTCAGCAAAGTTGACTAGCGTTGGTAAAGGCTGTGCCAGAGCCAGGAAGAACAGGTTCTCATAGCCGGGCTTCACCATCCGTTTGAACAGTGGGAAGCGGTTCTCTACCGGGATTAAATCAGGGGCATCGAAAAACGGGAAACTGACTTTGTAGCCTGTGGCCCAGACAATCGCGTCAATGTCTTCACGTGTACCATCGGTGAAAATCACAGCGCCCGGTTCAAACCGCTCAATTGCGCCCTTGGCATTGATATCGCCGCAGCCGACGCGGGTCAGAAACTCGCCTGAGACAGATGGGTGAGCGTCCAGCGGTTCATGATCGGGTTTTGGCAGGCCGTAGTCTTCTGGATTGCCAAGCTGTTTCTTGATCATACCGCGCGCCAGTTTGCGCCCGAGGCTAGCGGGCATCCAGCCAGGCAGGACAGCTTTGTCAGCAGGCTGGCCGTTCAGGTATTTCGGTAAGACCCAGACGCCGCGCCGCATCGAGATGGTCAGTTTTCTGGCGATTGGCCGCTGTGCAAGCTCAGAGGAAATATCCATGGCCGAATTGCCCGCGCCCACAACCAGAACACGCTTGCCGCGAAAGTCATAGGCTTCGAAGGGGTCTTCGTAATGGTGGCTGTGAATCTGGTAGCCTGCGAAACTGTCCTGGCCTGGATACTCATCGGGTGTGCGCGGATCCCAGTGATGGCCATTGCCAACAAACAGATACTGATACGTGTTGGTCTGGCCATCGGAAGTGGTGATGTCCCAGTCGCCATCATCGCGGCGGGCGGCTTTGGTCACGGATGTATTGAAGGTGATCGTCTCGCGCAGGCCAAAATGATCAACATAATCATGGAAGTATTGCAGAAGCTGACTGTGATGCGGAAAGTCTGGCCAATCGTCAGGGACCGGAAAGTCTTCAAACGCCAAGCGCCATTTTGAGGTGTCGATGTGCAGGCTTTGATAGCAGGAGGAAGCGCCGTTCGGATTTTTATAATACCAGTTGCCGCCAATATTATCTGACATCTCAAAACAGTCATATGGAACGCCGTAGTCTTTCAGGCGCTTGGCCATGGTAAAGCCGCTACAGCCTGCGCCAATGATGCAGGCCTTGCCTTTCATCTCGCCATCAAATGCCATTAAAAGCCTCCCCGTGAGGTTATCGGTATTATAGTCTTTCAATAATGGTATAGCCGTTTACGTGAACGTCAATTTATGAGGCCGTAATGAGCGACCCTATCCATAATCTGGATGCCCGTATCGAATTTATGCGGACCAATATGGCAAATATGATGAAGGTTACCCCTTGGGCCAATGAAATGGGCTTTGAGGTCACCCGCATTGAGAAAGGTCATATTTGGGGCCGCCAGCCATTTGATGAGAAGCTGATCGGCGACCCCGAAACACGGGTGATCCATGGCGGGGTGATCACAACACTGCTGGATAATCTGTGCGGGGCGGCCTGCGGTGCAACGTTGAAAGAGTTCCGGTTTGTCGCGACTTTGGATTTGCGGATTGATTATATGCGCCCGGCTGAAACAGGCCGCGATATACTGGCTGAGGCTGAATGCTATCACGTGACGAAGTCCGTCGCCTTCTGCCGCGCCTGGGCGTATCATCAGAGCCGCGAGAAAGTGATCGCGACCGCCCAAGGGGCCTTTGCGATTAACAAGCCGCGCACAGGCTTAAAGCCAGGAGCGCAGCTATGAGTGAAGACCTATCCCGTGGGCAGCAGCTTGAGGGCTTTTTAGCGCAAGTCCCGATCGTAAAGACGCTGGGCATGCATTGCGATATCAAAGGCGATGACATGGTCGGGGTTCTGCCGTTTCAGAACAAACTGATTGGGAACTTTACGATCAAGGCGCTGCATGGCGGCGCGATGGGAACATTTCTGGAGATGACGGCGATGGCGCAGCTTTTCCTTGTCTCAGACACGCCGCGCCCAGCTCGGACCATCAATATCACGGTCGATTATTTGCGGCAGGGCAAAGCTCAGGATCTTTATGCGCGTGCGACAGTGGTGAAGCTTGGCCGTCGGATGGCAAGTGTCCGCGCCGAAGCGTGGCAGAGCGAGCGAGAGAAGCCAGTTGCGGCGCTGCTGGGACACTTCCTGCTGGATCAAAGTGGATCATAAGCGACATAGCGCTAGGTCACCGCTATGATCCCAATCATTCACCATCCCGACTATGACGCCGCCAGTGTTAGCGATGATCATCGCTTTCCGATGCGCAAATATTCGCTCGTGGCCGATCTGCTCCGCCAAGCAGGGCATCGTTTTGAGCGCCCGGAGCATGCGTCTCAGGCCGCATTAGAGTGCGCGCATGATCCAGCTTATGTGCAGGCTGTGTTGACCAGTTCACTCGATTACAAGTCTGCGCGCCGCGTCGGGTTTGAAATGACGCCTGCGATTGCCGCGCGCTCCCGCGCCTCATCTGGCGGGACGATCCTGGCGGCGCATCGCGCGCTTGAGGCGGGCTGCGCTGTCAATCTGGCGGGGGGGAGCCATCACGCGGACCGGGAAGGGGGCGCGGGGTTTTGTGTTTTCAATGATGTGGCGATTGCCGCCTATGCGCTGCTCGAACAGGGCGTGGCGAGCAAGATTGCCGTCATTGATCTGGATGTGCATCACGGTGATGGCACCGCCTTGATCTTTGCCGAAGAGCCACGCGTTTATACAGCGTCCCTGCATTGTGAAGAGAACTGGCCGCGCGAAAAGCCGCCATCTGATCTCGATATTGGCCTTCCGAAAGGTACAGGAGACGCGGCCTATTTGGAGGCGGCGCAGCGGCTTGTGACAGCGACATTAGAGGTCAGTCAGCCAGATATTGTTTTCTATAATGCTGGGGTTGATCCACATCGCGGCGATCGGCTTGGCTTGCTTGAGCTTAGCGATGAGGGGCTAAAAGCGCGGGATCGGCTTGTGGTCGGCGCCTGCACGCAAGGTGGCATTCCATTGGTTGGGGTTCTCGGCGGCGGCTATGCCAAGGATGCAGGGGATGTCGCGAAGCGTCATGTCTTTATGGTTGAGGCCATGCTGGCCTCTGCGCGTTATGTTCGCTGACGCTTCAAGAAGTCTTTGTATTGTTTGCAGGCGCCCCGCGAGACATTTTCAGAGAGGGCAATATCGCCATTCTCTCGGACCAGTTTCAGCCGCATCCGAAAGCCGAGCTTTGCGAGGTGTGTATCCTGATATTCCGGGCACATTTTTCCAAGAAACTCCATGCGAAAGTCTTTCGGCCGATGGGTTCGTGTTGAGCCTTTTACGACAATGACAATGTCTAGTAGTTTCTTTTCATCGCTGATGATCAAGTCCTGTAGCGCCATTTGAGTAACTTTGGCGCCGGCTATATCAAGTCCTTCCCGAACATCACTTGCAATGCCGCTTGCTTGCGAATCCAGCCAGGCTTGCCGATCAATCGGGCTCGCGGCCTCATAGTCAAAACTCGGTGTGAGAGTCGCTTTGGCAAGGCCAAGGCCGCCAAGTGCGCAAATCAGTACTCCGCCAATAATCGCCGCCCATTTCATTGTCAGCTCTCCTGCTTCGAGCGATTGAATGTAGCAATATAGCGTTAAAGGCGCGCAACTCAGTTTGTTTGAATTTGCCCGGTTGTTTCAATGCGCGATTCCCATGACTGTTTGGGCATGTCATCGGTTAACGTCCCCAGTCTGGAAAATGCACGCGCATTGTTGAAGCGCGTCTATGGTTATGAAGATTTTCGAGGGCTTCAGGCGGATGTCATTGCTGATGTGCTCGCCGGGCGGGATGGCCTAGCAGTTCTGCCGACGGGGGGCGGTAAGTCGCTGTGTTATCAAATCCCCGCTTTGCTGCGTGATGGGGTCGGGATTGTTGTTTCGCCGCTGATCGCGCTTATGGCCGATCAGGTTGATGCCCTTAAAGCGGTTGGCGTTAAGGCTGAGCGCCTTGATAGTTCGCTCGCCTATGAGGACCGGATTGCGGCGCTTAAAGCTGCTGAGCAGGGCGATATGGATATGTTATATGTCTCACCGGAAGGGCTCTCCGGTGGTTTGGTCAATGCGCTTTCGCGCCTGAATGTATCTCTGATCGCAGTTGATGAAGCGCACTGCGTTAGCCAGTGGGGCCATGATTTTAGGCCTGATTACCGCGCGCTGGGCAAGCTCAAGGATGTGTTCCCGAATGTGCCACGCCTTGCCGTGACGGCGACGGCAGACGCCCGCACCCGCGCGGATATTCTGGAACAGCTCGACCTGACCCAGCCTGCGCTTCACGTGGCGAGCTTTGATCGACCAAACCTGACACTGTCGGCGGAACCTAAGGCCGGCAATAAAACCGACCGCTTGGTCAGTCTGATCCGCCCGCGTAAAGGCCAGAGCGGTATTGTCTATGCTGCGACCCGCAAAGGCGTTGAGAGCACAGCTGAGGCATTGGAAAAGCATGGCATTCCTGCGCTCGCCTATCATGCGGGGCTTGACGCAGATGTGCGAGCAGAGCGCCAGCGACGGTTCCTGCTTGAGGATGGTCTGGTGATGTGCGCGACGGTCGCCTTTGGAATGGGGGTCGATAAGCCGGACGTGCGCTTTGTAATTCACGCTGATCCGCCCAAGACGATTGAGGCCTATTGGCAAGAAGTTGGCCGGGCTGGACGTGATGGTGAGCCAGCCGAAGGCGTGGCTCTGTTTGGCCCGGCTGACATGCGCCGCAGCCTGATGTGGACTTATGACGGCGATGCGAGCGAGGCGGTCAAACGCGTGCAGGTGACCAAAACGCGGCAATTATTCGCCTTCTTAAATGGAGAGCGCTGCCGCCGCCAGGAAGTCCGCGCCTACTTTGGCGAAACAGACGCGGATGTGTGCGGGGTCTGTGATAATTGCCAGTCCGAGAAAAGCGCGCAACACGACGTAACGCGGTGGGCGCAAATGGCGGTCTCTGCGGTTTTGCGGTGTGGCCAGAAAATTGGCCGGGGCCGCTTGCTGATCCATTTGATGGGACAGGCCAAGGATGGCTTTGATCAGGACCTCTCGCAGCAATCGACTTATGGTATCGGCGCAGAGCTGCCCAAGCCGGGCTGGAACGCGGTGTTTGATGAGCTTTTATTTAGCGGATTGCTGGCCGAGGGCGGCGAGGTGACCCGGCCTTTCATCATGGTGCCCGATCATGACGCGGTAAAAGCGCTGTTCAAAGGGGATCGGCCCGTTGCACTGAAATCGGATCCGACCACAAGGCGCGCCAAGACGAAGCGGAGCAAGGTTGCAAACGTGGCCTTTGCTGAGCTGTCGAACCGCGACCGGGAGCTGTTTGAGCTGCTCCGAAGCTGGCGGGTCGAGATTGCCAAGACCAAGGGCGTTCCGCCTTATGTGATCTTTCACGACAAGACGTTGGCCGCGATTGCCACCGAACGCCCGGTTGATCCCGGTGAGCTGCGTCTGATTAGCGGCGTTGGTGAGAAAAAAGCTGGCCGCTACGGCGATGATATTGCCCGGATTGTTTCTGAGGCCGCGTAAACGCTAAGTTTTGAACCAGTCTGGGCGTTTAAAGGCCAGTCCGAGATCACGGGCCACCTGTTCGTGCGCAATATGACCATCGGCAACTGTGAGGCCTTCAGCCAAGTGCGGGTTGGCGTTCAACGCTTCACGCCCGCCAAGTTTTGCGATCTGCATCACAAAAGGCAGAGTTGCATTGTTCAGGGCATAAGTGGACGTGCGCGGCACAGCGCCCGGCATATTGGCGACGCAATAGTGCAGGATGCCGTCGACTTCGTAGATCGGGTCCTCGTGTGTGGTCGCTTTCGAGGTTTCAAAGCAGCCGCCTTGATCGATCGCAATGTCAACCAGCACGGCACCGGGGCGCATATGCTTCAATTGCTCTCGGCTCACCAGCTTTGGTGCTGATGCTCCCGGGATCAGGACGGCGCCAATGACAAGATCAGCCTCACGAACAGCTGCATCGAGGGACGCTTTGGTCGAGTACATTGTCTTAACTGCGCCATTGAACTGCGCGTCCAGCTCTGCAAGGCGGGCATTATTGCGGTCAAAGACGGTCACATCTGCGCGCATTCCGACGGCGATCTCAGCCGCGTTAGAGCCTGAGACCCCGCCGCCAATGATCACGACTTTGGCCGGCATCACTCCGGGAACGCCGCCCAATAGGACGCCGCGGCCACGCTTGGTTTTCATCAGGGCCCAGGCTGCAACCTGCATCGCCATGCGGCCTGCAACCTGGCTCATTGGCGTTAGAAGGGGGAGGCGGCCATTGGCATCGGTCACTGTTTCATAGGCAATGGCGAGGCAGCCGCTTTCGATCAGGCCTTTCGCCTGAACCGGATCGGGCGCGAGGTGGAGATAGGTGAAGAGAGTGTGGTGGGGTTTCAGCCGCGCGGTTTCTTCTGGCTGAGGCTCTTTGACTTTGACGATCAGTTCAGCGGCGTCAAAAACGTCGTCTGCACTGGCGACGATTGATGCGCCAATATCGGTATAGGCGGCATTCGAGAAACCTGAGCCAGTGCCTGCGCCGTCTTGAATAAACACCTCATGGCCTGCGCGCACCAATTCGCCAACGCTTTCAGGTGTCAGGCCAACTCGAAATTCCTGTTTCTTGATCTCAGTCGGGACACCAATACGCATAACAGCCTCATATTTGTTAGTTTTGCGCGTATCTATGCCCAGATAATCGGCATGTCATGTAAAATATTTTCATGCTCTGGTGAATCGGAAGAAAAATTGTTCTTCTCTTATTCGTTTCGTAGGGAGTATCCTGCTGAGCGTACCGTGCGGATTGGATTATCGCCACCTTCGCTCATCAAGGCTTTCCGCAAACGCCCGACATGGACATCGACCGTGCGTGCCTCAACATAGACATCAGAGCCCCAGACCCCATCTAGTAATTGTTCACGCGAAAAGACGCGCCCTGGGTGCTGCGCAAAGTATTCCAGAAGTCGAAACTCTGTTGGTCCAAGATGTATCTGCTTATTCGCACGGTTCACGCTGTGTGTAGCGCGATCAATCTGGATGTCCCCGACGACAATCTTGTCATCCATGAGCGCAGGACGAATCCGGCGCAGGACAGCTTTGACCCGCGCCATCAGTTCATTGGTAGAAAACGGCTTGGTGACATAGTCATCAGCTCCCGTTTCGAGGCCGCGAATGCGGTCCGCTTCCTCGGTACGCGCGGTCAGCATAATGATCGGCAAATTAGCAGTTTCCTGCCGTGAGCGAACCCGGCGACAAATCTCGATGCCCGAGACCTTGGGAAGCATCCAGTCAAGCAGCATGAGGTCTGGAATACGCTCATCCAGCAGCAGCATTGCCTCGTCACCATCACTTGCTGTCGCAGTCTCATACCCTTCTGCTTCCAAATTGTAGCGCAAGAGTTCCGAGACGGCTTTTTCGTCCTCGGCTATCACGATGAAAGGCTTCATGATCCAGCGTCCTCAGGTTTTTCTGGCGCGGGCGTGTCGCCAGATGTTAGGTTAATTTGCTCGCCCGTAGCGATGAAGTGAACGACTTTGGCAATATTGGTGCAATGATCCCCAATGCGCTCAAGGTTTTTAACGATGAAGAGAAAGTTTGAGCGCGCATCAAGCTGGTCGGGGTCTTGGGTCATATAAACCAGCATAGACCGCAGCAAACCATTGTAATGGCTGTCAATATCATCATCGGTTTTATAGACCGCAATGGCGGCGACGGGGTCACGCCGGGCATAGGCATCAAGTGCCATTTGAAGCTGCCGGGACACCGCTTGGCCCATCCGCTCGATCCCGCGCAAGGCCGATCTATTGTCCTCATCCACCACGGCGAGGCTCCGCCGGGCAATATTCTTGGCAAGATCGCCAATCCGTTCAATGCCATCGGCCAGCTTGATCGCGCCGATCACATTGCGCAAATCAGACGCCATAGGTTGGCGCAGTGCCAACATACGAACGGCTTTGCGTTCAGCCTCGGTCTCAAGCTTGTCCATTTCTAGATCGCGCTCGATCACGGTTTCAGCCAGTTCGGCATCCCGTGTAGTAACCGCGCGCGAAGCATCGCGGATCATGGCTTCCGCCAGACCGCCCATGCGCAAGAGGTCAGCGGAGAGCTGTTCTAATTCATCGGTAAATGCGCTGACAATATGCTGTTGCATGGGGCGTCTCTATCCGAATCTGCCAGTAATGTAATCCTGCGTGCGGCGGTTCGCAGGATTGGTGAAGATGGTTTCGGTGTCGCCAATCTCGATAAGCTCACCGAGATGAAAAAACGCGGTATGCTGAGAGGTCCTAGCGGCTTGTTGCATCGAATGTGTGACGATCACGATACAATATCTTTGCCGCAGATCATCAATCAGTTCCTCAATCCGCGCGGTTGCAATCGGGTCAAGCGCTGAGCATGGCTCATCCATCAGAATGACTTCAGGGCTGATGGCAATGGCGCGGGAGATACAGAGGCGCTGTTGCTGTCCGCCGGACAGGCTGGTCCCGGGCGTCGTTAAACGGTCTTTGACTTCATCCCAAAGGCCGGCTTTCTGCAAGGAGGTTTCAACGATCTGATCCAGTTCAGCCCGGTCTCTGGCCAGGCCATGAATGCGTGCACCATAGGCCACATTATCATAGATCGACTTTGGGAACGGGTTGGGTTTCTGAAACACCATGCCGACGCGTGAACGCAGTAAAACTGCGTCGACTGACCGATCGTTTATGTTCTCCCCATCCATGAAAATCTCACCCTCAACGCGGGCTTCCGGGATGGTATCATTCATGCGGTTCAAGCAACGCAGGAAGGTCGACTTTCCGCAGCCCGAAGGCCCGATCAAGGCCGTTACAGAGCGATCCGGAATGGGCATGCTGACATCAAAAACAGCCTGTTTATCGTCATAGAAGACATTGATGTTGCGGCATTCAATCTTGTTGCTGCTCGTGCTTTCTGGCTCTGCGCTGAGTGTGCTCTGAAGGATTGTTGTATCGGCCATGATTACCATCTCCGCTCAAATCGACGCCGCAACAAGACAACTGCGAGGTTCATTAATACCAGAGTCGCCAGCAGAATAATAATCACAGCGGACGTCATCGGTTCCCAAGCCCGTTCTGCGCCTGAAAACCACTTATATATCAAAACCGGCAGCGTGGTCGCTTCTTGAGTAGGACCTGTCGGGACTTCATTTACGAATGCGACCATGCCGATCAACAATAGGGGGGCGGTCTCTCCCAAAGCTCTCGCCATCGCCAGAATGGCACCTGTCATAATGCCGGGGGCGGCCAGCGGCAGGACATGGTGAAAGACAGATTGGGTTTGTGAAGCGCCAAGCCCGAGGGCTGCGGTTCTGACAGAAGGGGGAACTGATTTCAGCGCTGCGCGGGAGGCGATGATAACGGTCGGAAGCACCAAGAGGCCAAGCACCAGCCCGCCAACAAGTGGCACAGAGCGCGGCATGCCGAAGGCGTTGATAAACAAAGCGGCCCCAAGCAATCCAAAGATGATCGACGGAACGGCAGCAAGGTTATTAATGTTCAATTCGATTATGTTGGTCATTCTGTTCTTCGGCGCAAATTCTTCAAGATAGACAGCAGCCAGAATGCCAACGGGAATCGCGAAGAGAGCCGTCACGAACATGGTGAGAAGGGACCCGGCTATGGCGGCGGCTGCGCCAGCAAGTTCCGGATAGGTGCTGTCAGCGCTCGCAAACAAACTTGCATTGAAGCGCGTTTCAATCTGGCCTCTGGATTTAAGCATCTCGATCCAGGCAATTTGCCGATTTGAGATTCTGCGATCACTGCTTGGGGTCACCAAGGTGAGAGTGCTGATTTTGTCTATTCTTTGATCGCCTAAAGCCGGTATGGGACCAGCGAGGTGCTGTAGCTCAAGAGCTGTTTCGGTGCTTTTGAGCACTTGGAACCAGCTGCCATCATAGTCGACCAGGGTCTCAGAGCTTGCAGCAGTATCGAGCTTTGCAAGCTGATCAATCGGTAGGCGGTACGAGCTGTTTTCACCAAGGGTCATAGCGGCGCTGGATTTGATATTGAGATTATAGCGCTGCGTCACGCCGCCCTTCAAATACAGATCCAGATCATCGGACAATGGAATGCGCGCTGTTTGAGCGCGCCCGCTAAGGCCGGGATTATCGGTCATCTTCTCAGCGAAAGGGAGCACGGCAAGGCGCGTGGTTAGCTCATAAAGTTCCCGGCGGCCTTGCCGGGTATCCGCCGTCTCAGGAAACCAGTCCATAAGTTGCTTGCGAACCAGGACATTCAAATCAGTGACAATGTCGCCCTGATTCTCGGTTTCCAGCATCTCATCGGTAACAGTAAGGTCCATGATGAGAATGTTGCGTGAGAAGGCCGAGCTGGCTTTCATACCGATTGAAATGATCAATATGGCAAGAAACGTGATCGCGATGCCGATGGCCATTTGCCCATACAATCTGAACCGACGCTCAGACGCGCGGCGCTGACGCAGTCGCCGCGCTGTGGCCGCTTTGGCCTGGGCAGAAGGCGTTATTGTATCAGTCATACTTTTCCCGGTAGCGACTGACCACACGAAGCGCGATGAGATTGAACAAGAGCGTTATGCCAAACAGGACAAAGCCGAGCGCGAAAGCCGAAACGGTCTTGGCGCTGTCAAACGCGGTATCGCCTGTTAGCAGCGATACGATCTGATAGGTAACGGTTGTTAAATCAGATGTCGGATCAGCAGTAATCAAAGCGCGTCCCCCAGCGGCCATAACGACAATCATCGTCTCGCCGATTGCGCGTGAGATGGCGAGCAGGAAAGCGGCGATAATACCGGGAAGCGCCGAAGGTAGAACGACCTGTTTGATCATCTCTGACTGGGTTGCGCCCATCGCGAGGGCGCCGTCTCTTAAAGGTTGAGGGACGGCGTTGATCACATCATCTGAAAGCGAGCTCACAAACGGGATAATCATGATCCCCATGACCAATCCAGCAGCAAGGGCGCTGGTGGGTTGCGCCGCGAGCAGATTGTCGGGTGTAAAGGACAGCGCGTTGATCCACTGTGCCCCAGAACGAACCAGAGGCGCAATCAAGGTCGCAGCGAAAAAACCGTAAACGACTGTTGGAATGCCGGCGAGCAGTTCAAGAGCTGGCTTGACCCAAGCGCGTACGGAAGCGCTGGCATATTCTGAGAGATAGATTGCTGCAAACAGTCCTATTGGCGCCGCAACGCACATGGCCAGGAGCGCAATCATGAAAGTTCCAAAGAAGAGCGGAACAGCGCCAAAGTTCTGTCCGGTCTGGGCGTTCCAATCTGTCCCAAACAGGAAACCTGTAACGCTGGGGCCGTCTGGAAGACTGAAGAAGTGGATGGTTTCGAAAACCAGCGAGAGGATGATGCCAATCGTGGTTATGATCGCAATCGCAGCGCACAAGAATAAAGCGGCTGTCATGGCGCGTTCAACATGAAGCCGAGCCCTCAGATCGTGAGAGATTTGACGCCTCCCAATAAAGAAGCCTGAAAGCCCGGCCGTAATAGCTGCCAGAATTGTCAGGATCCGAGCGCTGCCAAGTAGTTCGGCAAATCGCACAACGCTGGCATCAAACAGCAAGTTTCCAGTGACTCGGGGATCGCGCAAGCTGGCATGGGTCGAAACGGTATCGATGAAGAGTTGCACTTCTTCGCGGCTGCGCGTCGTCATATAGGCAGGCAGTTCTTCGATGATTTTCTGACGTACGACTGCGTCGGCAATCAGAACATATAGCGCAAAGATGATTGCCACCGGTATGATGGTCCACAAAGCCAGATAATAGCCATGAAAGTTTGGCTGTGAATGTGGCCGTTCATAGCGAAGCGTAGCATTCGGAGCCGCCATAAGCTGCGTGCGCCCCACCGAGAATGCGATGAAGGCGGCAGCTGTTAGAATGGCGATTAGCAGCCATCCAATTGGGAGATGTCCAAAGGTTTCTAGCATATGATTTCGGTGTGAACGTGCCGCGCTCATACAGCGGGTCGTTGACACATATGTGACACCTTGTGGTTGTTTGTGACACTCAGAATTAAAACGGAGTTTGGGTCTCAAACTGAACAGTTTGATCTGTTCCAGGGTGTGCAAAGCTCAGAGTTTTCGCGTGCAAGCATAAACGCGCGTGATTTTCCGAATTGCCATAAAAAGCATCGCCAAGAATTGGATGCCCAAGGCTGGCTAAGTGCAGGCGCAATTGGTGTGAGCGGCCCGTTTCAGGCACCAATTTCAATCGAGTTGTCTGTGCTTCGCGGTCTAGAACGCTCCAATGCGTAATCGCGCTTCGACCTTCAGGATCAAGGTGCCGGATCGGACGGTTCAGCGAGTAACGGGCAATGGCTTTATCAATTGTGCCCGTTGCCTTTTCGAGATGCCCTTCAACAAGGGCCTCATAAGTCTTGTCGACGCTACGTTTTTCAAAGGCTTGTGACAACGTTCTTTGCACGTGCTTCGATTTGGCGAAGATGATCAAGCCCGATGTGTCCATATCCAGCCTATGCACAGTATGGATTTCACCATGTCGGGCGCTGACAATACTCACCGCGCAGGTGGCCTTTTCAGGTCCCCGGCCAGGAACGCTGAGAAGTCCGCTCGGCTTATCGGCGATCACGATCCACTCATCCTCATGGACTGTTTTAAGAAGATGGTCTGCCGGGGGATTATAAGGCGGCGCTTTATGGTTCATGGTCAGGCGTTCGCGGCATCCAGACCCCAAACGCGGTGCCTTCATCTGTTATGCTTTCCACGGCAAAGCCGCCGCGATGGCGGGCCATAATGTGTTTGACAATTGCAAGCCCGAGACCTGTTCCTTCGATCTTGCCGCCACGGCTTTCATCGACGCGGTAGAAGCGCTCGCCAAGCCGGGGCAAATGCTCTTCGGGAATGCCGTCGCCATTATCGGTAATCCTGATCCATAAAGCAGGCATCTCGGCGGACGCGTAAGGATCGAGCAAAAGCGCTCGCTTGGCTTGCGGGGATTGCCGACTGCAGGCTTCTGCAGCTTCAGACATGGTGTTGGAGATCCCAATCAGAATCTGAACTTCGCCCTTGGGGGAGGCATATTTGATAGCATTACCTGCAAGGTTCTGTATGATTTGAGCAAATTCATCAGCGTCAGCAATGGTATAGATGTCTGCGTCAGGGGCATCGAAGTGGAGCGAGATTTTCGCTTCATCCGCTAGCGGTTGCAGGGATAGGCTGGTATTGCGTGCAAGCTCGCGGACTTCAATTTTCGTGCTTGGCGCGCGGTGCTCGCTGAACTCAATCCGTGAGAGGGAGAGAAGGTCGGCAACGAGGCGTTTCATGCGCTCTGTCTGTTGATGCATGATGTCCAGAAAGCCGTCCCAAGAGTCTTTGTCATTCTTGGCCGGTCCGCGCATGGTTTCAATAAAGCCGCCAACCGCCGTCAAAGGTGTGCGCAATTCATGGCTGGCATTTGCCAGAAAGTCGGCGCGAGCGCGCTCCGCCCGCCTGACGGCTGTGAGGTCTTCAAAGACGACAAAGACTGTACCCAAGGACGGCCCTTGCTGAACGTGCGCCATCCAGACCTCAGCTTCCCCATGTAGCGTAAACTCGACAAGTTCGTTTGCCCCATTCTTTTGAACCCGTTCTATCGCTGACAGCAGATCAGGCTGTCTGAGGCTGGCACTGGCCAAGTCGCCTTCAGGGCGTTTCAGGCGCAAAATTGTGCGCGCATATGCATTTGCGGTCTCAATCCGACTATCTTCATCAATCAAGAGGACCGCAAACGGGAGGGACATGATAAACGGCGCGATTGCGCTTTCATCAGGTGGGGTCTCAACTGGCTCGGGTTCAGCCAGAATGGCGGCGCTATTGGTCTCAGGCGATGCAGGCAAGGAGCCAACAAAATAGGCCATAGCCCCAGCAGACATGACGATTGCACCGGTTATGCCTTCCACAAACCCAATTGCTCCTGTAACAAATAGTAGAGCGAGTACCGATACGCCCCCAAGGGTCAGGATCAAAAAATCCCTAAAGCGTCTGCGGCGGTTCTGCTGATCGGTAGAAGTGTCGGCATTTTTCTGCGACATAGCGGAATGTGCTCTTTGGTTGTCATGGTCTGTAAACCTATTCAGCGCGTATACAGGTCAGAGTGTCATGAGCAAGCCTGAAAGCTTGGTCGCAATTATTGAAAAACGATAATTATTTGTTGACAGTCGAATAGGTCAGGCGTAAAGCCCAAAGAATATCCGGAAGAGGTCTTTTATGAAGCATGCAGGTATGGTCCTAGGGGTTCTCGCGCTCGGTGCATGTTCGTCTATACCAGACGTTCCAACCCTTGGCGGCGAGCCCGTTGAATTTTTTCCAGTTGCAGCAGATGCCCCTGAAGTTTGGGCTGCATCTGGTGTTACTGGCGCTCTACCTGCAACAGACTGGCTTGGTCAGTTTGATGATCCAACCCTCATTGCCTTGGTGAATGAAGCGCTTGCGGCAAATCCCTCTATTCGCTCGCAATATTACGCTGTTGAAGCGACACGGGCTCAGGCGCGCAGTGTCTATGGACGATCTTTGCCGAACGTTTCCGCCTCAGCGTCAGCCGGTGGGACAAGCAATTATATTGAATCGATTGATGATCGCATCACAGATCCAACGTACGGCGTTGGTGCCGATTTAATCTGGGAAATCGACCTCTGGGGTCGGTTGAGAGCCGGGATTAATGCCTCTGAGGCCGATTTGATCGCGGGTGAAGCTGATTTGGCGTCTGCGCGTCTTTCCCTTGCGGCGCAAACCGCGACGGCCTGGTTCGATTTGAACGAAGCTCTGGCGCAAGAGCGTGTTGCGGTTCAGACGTACGAAGCCCGGACCCGAGCGCTTGAGCTGACAGAGCGCCGCTTTTCACGAGGGCTTTCAACAGCCTTGGATGTGCGAACAGCGCGAACAACACAAGCGTCAGCGGAAGCCAGTATCGCTGGGCGTCGTCAAGCCAGTGGGAATGCCACTCGCCGGCTTGAAATCCTTCTCGGTCGTTACCCAACCGCGGAGCTTGATGCGACAGCTGAGTTTTCGGCTCTGCCACCGATTGAGGCCGCAGGTACGCCATTGCTATTATTGTCCCGGCGACCTGACATCGCAGCCGCAGAGGCGCGGATCACAGCGGCAGGACTACGAGCTGAGCAAGCGCGCCTTGCTATGCTTCCAGGGCTTCGCATTACAGGATCAGTCTCCACAACCGAAACTGATCTGGCCGATGCTTTTGACCCAAGCCGGATTGCTGCGCGTCTGATCGCAAGCCTGACGGCTCCACTTTTCAATGGCGGATCACTTGATGCGGATCGTGATGCAGCCGTTGCCCGAGCGCAAGCATCGGTTGAAACCTATGCTGCGGCGACGCTGTCGGCCTGGCGTGAGGTTGAAGACGCGCTGGCGGCAGACGCCCTTTTGGCACAGCAGGAAGACGCTCAGTCGCGCGCGCTCGAAGAGGCGCGGTTTGCGGAAGAGCTTGCAACCCGCCAATACACAAACGGTCTGGTTTCGATTTTCAACCTGATCGATTCTCAAACGCGCCGTTTGAATGCTGAAAGTAATGCTATTTCAGCGCGGTCAGCCCGCGCGAGTAACCGCGTACAGTTCCATCTTGCTTTAGGGGGCGGTCTACCCGTCGAAGAACCTGCAGTTCCGACCCCATTAAGCGTAACAAATAGCCCTGAAGAGGCAGTCCTCCCATGAGCCGTATTATATCCGTCGCTGTATCCATTATCGTCTTGGCCGCTTTAGCTAGCCTTGCGGTCGTTACGATTGGGATTTTGCAGCCTAAACCTGAACAAGCCGACGAAAAATTCGATGGATTATCAGTTTTTGCCGAAAAGCTTGAACGCGAAGACCTGGTCTTTAACGTCATAGCGCAAGGGGAGGTTCGGCCTCAGCGCGAGATTATTGTCGCTCCGCAAATCGCTGGGCGCATCGCGTTCGTGTCGCAAGATTTCATTGATGGTGGCTTTATCCGGCGCGGGCAAACGCTGGTCCGATTAGAGACCGCTGACTATGAACTATCGGTTGTGCGGGCCAAATCAGGTGTGGCGAGTGCTGAACAGCGTCTGGCAAGAGAGCAGGCGGAAGCGGAGATTGCCATTCAGGACCTTGAAAACCTGGGAATTACAGAAAGTAGCCCGCTTGCGCGGCGAGAGCCACAAATGGCCGAAGCCCGGGCCTCCCTAGAATCTGCAAAAGCTCAACTTGCGGATGCCGAACTAGCCTTGCGCCGTACCGCTGTGGTTGCGCCTTTTGATGGACGTGTGCGTGAGGAAACAGTTGAAATTGGACAGTTTGCATCACCAGGGCAGTCTCTGGGGCGGATTTTCGCGACAGATGTTGTTGAGGTCGCGCTTCCGATCACCGACGATCAACTGGGTCAGCTTGGTCTGCCCTTGGCGTTTGCTGAAACGGCGACAGAGCCAGGTCCAGAGGTGGTTTTCAAAGCGAATGTTGCCGGCCAGACCCGGTCCTGGATTGGCCGTGTGACGCGGACATCAGCGGCTTTGAACCCTCAAACACGCCTCATCAATGTCATCGCGGAGCTGGATGACCCATACGGGGCTGGTTCTGATGAGGGCGCGCCGATGGCGCCGGGACTTTTCGTTGAAGCTCAAGTTGCTGGTACGCAGATCATGGATCTTCTGGTTGCGCCACGATCGGCCATTCGGGGCGGTAACAATGTGTTTATTGGCGATCCAGAGGCGGGTGCCCTAAGGATTTACCCAGTTGATCTTGTTCATACTGATCCGACAGGGGCTTGGTTCCGAAGCTCGGATGTGGCCGTCGGGGATCTGGCGATCGTAAGTCCAATTCGAGGGTCGAACGATGGCATGAGTGTGACAATTCTTGAGCGTCTGGAAGACGGAACGATCAAGAACCACAATGATGCAGCGCAAGGTAAGTCTGAGACAGGATCAACCAAGACTGTTGAGGATGAAGCTGAACTCGTCACCGCCGCGGATAATGGAGAATAGTCATGATGGGAATGGTTTCCTGGTTCGCGCGTAACGCAGTTGCTGCAAACTTGCTGATGATCGTTGCCTTTTTGGGCGGCATCTATGGCTACAACAAGATGGAACGGGAGATGTTCCCTGTTGTTGCCGTCGCAGGTGCCTCTGTAAGTGTCACCTGGAATGGCGCATCCCCTCAGGACGTTGAAGAACAAATCATTACCAGGATCGAAGAAGCGGTTGCTGATATCGATGGTCTTGATCGCATTACATCAATTGGCCGGGAGAGCTTTGGGGTCGTCAACATTCGCGGCCGTGATGATATCGACATGGTCGAGTTCATCGACGAAATTAAACTTCGCGTTGATCAGATTAATAACCTGCCTCAAGCAGCGTTCAGGCCGCAGGTTACCCGTTGGGAGCAACGCGATTGGTATTTTGGCATGGCCGTCAACGGCGATGTTGACCAACTGACCCTTAAGCGTGTTGCCGACGATGTACGTGATGATATTGCGGAAATTTCGGGCGGTGAACTTGCCCTTGTAGAGGCTGTCTTACCTGAGGAAGTTTCCATTGAGGTCTCTGAAGAGGCCCTGCGCCGCTACAATCTTAGTTTCTCAGACGTTGCACGTGCTATCCGGCAAACCTCTTTGAACTCTTCAGGGGGGCAAGTCCGATCAGCTGTTGGTGATGTCAGCATGGCCGCGCGAAACTTGGCTGACAGTAAAGAGCAATTCGAGAAGATCATCGTTCGCCAATCAAATGAGCAGGGCACGATACGCGTCGGCGATGTTGCCGAGGTGATTGACGGCTTCATAGACGCAGACCTGTCAGCAACTTTTGATCAGCGACCAAATGCGTTTGTCTTCGTCGTGCAGCCAGACAAGATGGACATTGTCAATTACTCCAAGAATTTCAGAGAGTATATCGACCGGGCGAATGATCCGGCATCTGGTATTTTGCCAGCCGGAATGAAGATTGATATTCTCTGGGACAATGCGGTTCCGTTTCAGGCGCGGATGAAACTGATCTCTGAATCAGCTTTGCTTGGCGCGGTTCTCGTGATGCTCGTCTTGATCTTGTTCTTGCGGCCGATCGTGGCCTTTTGGGTCACGATCGGCATCATCACGGCATTCGCTGGCGGCATCATGCTTATGCCTCTGTTCGGTGTCTCCTGGAACGTTCTATCTACTTTCGCGGTACTGCTGGTCATCGGGGTTATTGTCGATGATGCCATTGTGGTGGGTGAGAATATCCACCGCGAGGTTGAGAGTGGGAGGCGAGAAGGCCTCGATGCGGCCATTGTCGGGACCCAAATGGTCCTCAAGCCAGTTGTGTTTGGTGTTATTACAACAATCATCGCCTTCTTGCCGTGGGCGTTTTTGCCGGGTCCGACCAAAGCCTTCACTGAGCAGATCACATTTGTTGTGATTGCCTCGCTGATCTTCTCGATCATCGAGTGTATGTTCATCCTCCCAGCGCACTTGTCGCACATGAAGAGACACGCCGCGGATCACAAGCAGGGGTGGATATCAAGAACACAGCAACGAATTGCCGACAGCCTCCTTTGGTTTGCCCAGCACGTCTATAAGCCAATCCTCGAATTTGCCTTGCGTATGCGTTATGCGACCATCGTATTCTTTTTTATGATCTTCTTTTTCGCGATTGCGCTTGTCGCGACACGGATCGTCCCGTTTGCCTTTATGCCTGAGATCGAGAGCGATTTGGTTCAGGTCACGATTGATCTACCAGATGGTACGCCGTTCTCCAGAACCTTGCAGATCCGTGACCAGTTGGAAGCAGGAATTGGCGCGGCTGAAACCGATCTCAATAATAAATGGGGTGACCAGATCGTCCGCACCGAAGGTGGATATGAAGGCGGCGTCATCGATGGTGCAGCGGTTGTTGCTTCAAACAGCCGGGTGCGCTCCTGGATTGGTCTGGCGCCACCAGAAAGCCGCCCTGAGACGCTTTCAACCAAAGAAATTTCTGAAAAGATTCGTGAGATGGTTGGCCCTATTCAGGATGCTGAAGAAATCACCTTCGATTTTACGGACAATGAGAATGATACCGGTGTTCGCTTCGCGCTCAATCACCCGGATCTTGATCGTCTTCGTGAAGCTTCGTCCGTGGTGCAAGAGCAGCTGGCGACTTATGCGGCGGCCTATGACATTGGTGATAACCTGACCGCTGCCGCGGATGAGCTACAGATTGAGTTGAAACCGGGCGCAGAGTCGCTCGGCATCACGCTGGCAGATGTTTCCAACCAAGTACGCCAAGCTTACTTTGGTGAAGAAGTTCAACGCTTGCCACGTGATGGCGAAGACGTTCGGGTTATGGTGCGTTTACCGAAATCAGCACGTCAAAACCTCGATAGTATAGATAATCTGCGGATTCGGACCGCAGATGGGCGCGAGCTTGCGATTACTCAAGTCGCTGACTTCACCTATGCACCAGGGATTAATCGTATACTGCGTCGTAATCGAACACGCTCTGTTTCAGTCTTTGCCGACGTTAAAGGCGATGGCGGGCGCGGTCAGATCATGGCGGACATGGATGTCAATTTCTGGCCTGACTTTGAACGCGACTTTGCGGATGTTGAGCGGGGAGCTGCGGGTGGATTTGAAGAAGAACAGGAATTCTTTGCGGCCTTGGCTCAGCTAGGCGGGATTGCGCTGATCTGTATGTACATCGTTCTAGCGATTGCTTTCCGGTCTTATGCGCAGCCATTGCTCCTGATGACCGCTATCCCATTTGCAATGACAGGTGCTGTCTTGGGGCATTGGATTACCGGAACCCCAACAGCGATGTTCTCTATCTTTGGGATTGCTGCGGCGGCGGGGGTTGTAATCAATGATAATCTCGTCCTCGTCGATTTTGTGAACCGCAAACGGGCTGAAGGGATTGGCGCGGTGCAGGCTCTTGTGGATGCGGGAGTCTCGCGTTTCCGTCCTATCTTGCTGACATCTGTTACGACCTTTGTTGGTATTCTGCCTTTGATCGCCGAGCGCTCCATTCAAGCTCAATTCCTCAAGCCGATGGTAATCTCGCTCGGATACGCGGTCGCATTCGCGCTATTTGTCTCACTTCTTCTGGTTCCAACTCTATATGCGGTTGGCGTTGAGATTGGCCGGGTCTTCCGCTGGAGCTGGGGTGGTCGCCCATATCGTAAGATTGGTGAGACCTATTCAGGTCAGGTCACGATTGATGAAGAAGAACTGATCGGAACCAGCGCTGAGCAACCGCGGCCTCTGCCCGCCGAATAAGCAGAACAGTATTGCATATCTAAGTGAACTATCTTGGGAGAGATATATGAGAAACCTATTATTCGCCAGCGTGGCTACGCTGGCTCTTGCCGCGTGCAGCGCCGAGCAGGAAGCCACCCAAACCACATCACCACCAGAGGCAGCAACAGAGACTAATGTTGAGCGTGTTGTTGAGACGACGTCTCGCGATGATTGGGGCGCGTTTGGTCTTGATGTGGCGTCAATGGATAAGTCTGTGCATCCCGGCGACGATTTCTTCCGTTATGTAAACGGCACTTGGTACGATGAGTTTGATATGCCGGCTGACCGTACACGCTATGGGTCATTCACCTTGCTGCGTGAGAAATCAGAGCAACGGGTAAAGTTCATTATTGATGACTTGGCTGAGGCCAAACCAGACGCCGCGACCCTGGAAGGCAAGGTTGCAGCCTATTATAATGCATTTGTTGATACCGATGCGATTGAAGCAGCAGGTCTCGCCCCGGCTCAACCTTATCTGGATCGCATTGCGGCAATTGAGACCTCTGAAGATCTTGCAAAAGTATTTGCGGCGAATGGCTTTTCGGCGCCAATTGGCGGCTGGGTCGATATCGATTCCAAAGCGCCGGACAGTTACATTTTCTATGTCACCCAGGCCGGGCTTGGTTTGCCAGATCGCGACACTTACCTGACAGATGACGGCAAGAATGTTGAGACCCGCGAAGGCTATCTGACATATCTGACGCTCTTGCTTGGCGAAGCTGGATATGAAGATCCGGCAGATGCAGCTGCGCGCGTTCTGGCGCTTGAAACGGAAATTGCCAAAGCGCATTGGGACCGTACCGTCGGCCGTAATCGTAACCTGACCTACAATAAACTTTCAAAAGACGAACTAATTGGCCTCGGGGGTGAATTCCCGATCGCGCTGATGCTGGAAGAGCTTGGCATCGGGGATCAAGAGAACTTCGTTGTACGCCAAGTGATGCCTGACGCGGCTGAAATCGAAGCTTTAGGATTGACCGAAGAGCAGGTTGAAAAGGTCTCTGGCGGCGGCATCTCTGGCATTTTGAGCGTCATGGACACCGCATCTTTGGATGATTGGAAAGCTTATCTGACAGCTCACTTCCTGTCGGATCACTCTTCAGTGCTACCGAAAACCATTGATGATGCGACCTTCGCTTTCTACTCCAAGCAATTGCGTGGGCAGGAAGAGCAGCGTCCACGTTGGAAACGCGGTGTGAGTGCCGTTGAAGGCGCGATTGGTGAAGCTGTTGGTAAAGTCTATGCCGAGCGCTATTTCCCAGCCGAAAATAAAGCTGCGATGGATGATCTGGTTGTCAATTTGCGCAAGGCGATGGCCGACAATCTCAATGAGCTTGACTGGATGGGTGATGATACGAAAGTCCAGGCCCGCGACAAGCTGGCCAAGTTCACACCAAAGATTGGTTACACAGAGAAATTTGAGACCTATGAAGGTCTTGAAGTTGGAAGCTCCGCGCTTGAGAACAGCATGTCTGCAGGGGCTTGGTCCTATGCCGATATGCTCAGTCAGTTGGGCCAACCGATCGATAAAACCGAATGGTTCATGCTGCCACAGACTGTGAATGCCTATTACAGTCCAAACCGGAACGAGATCGTCTTCCCGGCAGCGATCTTACAGCCGCCATTCTTTAATCTGGATGCTGACCCAGCGATCAATTATGGTGCCATTGGCGGCGTCATTGGGCACGAGATCGGTCATGGCTTTGACGATCAAGGGTCGAAATCCGATGGCGACGGCGTCTTGCGGGACTGGTGGACACCAAACGATAAAGAAGCATTTGTGGCCAAGACAGACGCGCTTGTCGGCCAGTATAATGCCTTCTGTCCGCTTGATGATGGTGAAACCTGCGTCAATGGGCGTTTGGGCCTTGGCGAAAACACGGGCGATCTTGGCGGGCTCTCAATGGCTTACAAAGCCTATAAGATGAGCTTGAACGGCGAAGAAGCCCCAGTACTGGATGGACTGACAGGCGATCAGCGTTTCTTTATGGCCTGGGCTCAGGTCTGGCGGAACAAATACCGCGATGATGCGCTGCGTCAGCAGTTGATCCGTGGTCCACACAGCCCACCATACTACCGCGTCAACGGCATCGTCCGGAACTTTGACGAATGGTATGAAGCGTTCGATATCGGTCCTGATCATGCGTTATATTTGCCGCCAGAAGAGCGTATTCGCATCTGGTAGCCGGCATTTCTAGCGTCTAAAACTGAAAGGCGAGACCCTTGTGGGTTTCGCCTTTTGCGCCTTTAAGAGACAGTGAAATAGCCACGAGCAAGACAGGAGACACATTGTGTCGGAGGGTATGATTGAAGCGGGTTGGGCCATGCTCGAGGCGGGAAATACTGTCGCGGCGGTCAGGGCAGCCAAACAAGCGTTGCAGGCCGATCCAAATGATTTTGAGGCTTTGTGCCTGCTCGTGCAAGCCGCGCTTCAAAGTGGTGATTTCGCCGATGCGAGTGCCACCAATGAGCAAGTCTTGAGGCTGCGACCAGAGCACCTGCAAGGGCATCTCAATCGCGCCTATATCCCAATGCGCCGAGGCCTGTATCAAGCGTCCAAGGATGCGGTTGAAGCTTTTAGACGTGCGCGGCCCGATGCTATTTATGAGCACAAAACCCTGCTGGCTTATTGGGAGTATCAGTTTGGAAGCCCTAGGAAATCAATCGCCTTGTTTCGCGGCCTGCTATCTGAAACGCCAGACAATGCGCA
>CAZGVG010000008.1:0-44670 GCA_964528975.1 uncultured Hyphomonas sp. | reverse complement strand
CGCAAGCTGGCAAGACGCCGTCAGACCTCACAGCTTTCGATCTTTATTCCTGTTTTCCCTGCGCCGTCTTCAGTTCGATGGCCGTGCTCGGCATCAATCATACAACCGAAAATCGCCCGCTGACCGTAACCGGCGGTCTGCCTTTCTTTGGCGGACCGGGGAACAATTACTCTATGCACGGGCTTGTTAGCATGACACGGCACTTGCGATCTAACGCCGGACAATACGGGCTGGTGCTTGCCAATGGTGGGTGGATGACCAAGGAGGCCGCAGGCATCTGGTCAACCGATAAGCCAAGCAATTACATACCGACAGAGCCAATGGCCAAGCCAAGTGCGAAGATAACGCTCACACCAGAGCCAACCTCAGGAACAATCGAAACCTATACGGTCACGCATGGAAAATCTGGCCCAAGCGGTGGGATCATTTTTGCGCGCACCAAAAATGGAGAGCGCTTCATTGCAGTGGCCGCGCCTGAGGCCTTGCCGCGCTTGCTGGAAGAAGAAAGCCCGGTTGGGCTTCAAGTCACCGTCACAACGGAGCGGGAGCGCAACACATTTCAGTTTGCATAAGTCCCAGCCTCTGCCACTGTAGGCGTGAGGAGGAGACATAATGTTCAAGATGATTGGCACCGCCAGCCTCAGCCTGTTGGCTGTCACGGCATGCGCAACAGCACCGGAGCCCTGCACAAGTGAATGGGTCGAGTATAAGACAGAGAAGGTTCTGAAAAACTTCGCGGTGAGCAATTATAGCAAAGTTCGCAAACTTAAAAACTTCTCTGAAACGCTTGAAGGCGGCAATGTCGGTCCCCTCACGGCGCTCAAAATCCCAGGCATGATCGAAGATTTCAAAGAACTGGCCGTCAGTTTCGAGCAACGCGTGATCCCTGAAATCAATTCAGCCGTAGAGCAATGCGGCACGTCAGAAGAGCTTATTCCTGTCTTCACAAAGTACCTGCGCAGCGAAGGCGTGGGCGAGGATGTGCTTGAATGGGTGTCGCTGCTTAGCGCGATCGCGCTGGATGCAGAGACGTAAGGGCTGGTCAGCCCTAAATTTTCTGCTAGATCAGCGCAATGACAGCGCTCGACAGACCTTTCGCCCTTTCCGTTACATCTGCCAAACAGGCTTTGCGGGATCATGCCGCTTTCATCGACACTGACCCGCAGGCCAATTCTGTCTTTGCATATGCACGCATGCTTTTCAGAGGCATTGAGCTTGGCGACCAATCTCTGGCATCGCTCGAAACTCTAGTAGATGATGTTTATGGCGCGCTTATTCTACAACGTGCAGAACGCTTCGGTCGCCAGCATGATGACCAGGGCGAGTTAGACAAACGGCTAAACGCGCTTGCGGCTAAAGGCTGGGGCTCATTTCGCGAGGCAGTTGAAACAGAGAGCGGCGGAATTGTCTTTACCGCGCACCCGACATTTGCGCTCTCAAAAACCGCACGCGCCGCCTTCGCAACTCACGTCGCTGCGCCGAGCAAAGGCAGCGAGAAATCCCTAAAAAAAGCCATCACCGAAGATAGCCGGGTCTGGTCAGAATCGATCTCGCTTCTTGGCGAACATGCCGAGGCACAGGACGCGATCAGTTTTGCGCAAAACGCATTAGCCGAACATACTCGTAAGATTCTGGAAACAGCTCGAAAGCATTTTCCGGATCAGTGGAAAACGCTGCGCCCACAAGTGCCAACACTGGCGAGTTGGATCGGTTATGACCTTGATGGCCGAACCGACATTCACTGGTCGCAATCCTTTGCGCTGCGCCTGCAGGAAAAAGCGGTTCAGCTTGGCCGCTACGAAACCACGTTGAAAGCGCTGGCAAAGCAAGCCGAAGGTGAAGATGCAAGCGTCCTGAAAGACCTGCAGGATAGAATGTCAAAAGCAGGCAAACTGACGGCCAAAGAAGCCAAGATATTCGATCAGAACCTCACCCAACCAGATACTTTGGTCGACGCCGCCAACCGCCTGACGGAGCCGAACGGGTCGCGTTTGGTCACAACTGAACCCATCATTGCCCAACTGGAATCCCTTGCTGAAACAACGGCTGACGAGACCCTGGCGGAGCGTATTTTAGTGCTCGCAGCTCAGATGCGTGTCCTACGGTTCGGGACAGCCCGGATCCATTTGCGCCTGAACGCAGCGCAAATCCGAACCGTGATCAGCCGCGACCTTGGCCTCGAGACCGAGAACCGTGATCTTGGGCGCAGCGCGCTGAACAAGCTGTCTGATCTTGCAAACGTGAAGAAACCTCTTTCGGTCAATTTCGCGGACCTGTTCCTGGAGCAGTCCACTGCGCGCCGACAGTTCATGATGTGCGCCCAGCTTCTGAAGCATATCGACAGTGACAGCACGATCCGCTTCCTGATTGCCGAAAGTGAAAACCCTGCGACCGTTATGGGCGCGCTTTATCTTGCCCGCCAGTATGGCGTCGATCAACGGCTTGATATTTCACCCCTGTTCGAGACCCCTGAAGCGCTGGAAACAGGCGGGCGCTTCATTGAACAGCTTCTGGCCGAACCAGAATACATGAAATACCTCAAGCATCGTGAGTACCTCTCCATCCAGCTTGGGTTTTCAGATGCAGGCCGCTTCATCGGGCAAGTTTCTGCTGATATGGCGATCGAGCGCATCCACAATTTGATCAGCCGCGCTGTCGCCAAAGCCAATCCAGACCTCGATCTGCTGATCTTTAACACGCATGGAGAATCGATGGGGCGCGGGGCTTGGCCGGGCACATTCAAACAGCGCTTTGATCACTTGCTCAGCCAGTGGACACGTCAACAGTCGCGCGAACGAGGCGTCTCACTGCGCCATGAGGTGAGCTTTCAAGGCGGCGATGGCTTCCTGCACTTTGCCAATGAGAAACTCGCAAACGCGACTTATAGCGCCTTTGCCTTGCACCTTCTTTCAGAACCAGATGCGGGCACAGAAACGGACCCGTTCTATGAGCGTACCGATCTGGTTTGGGACTTTTACCGCGCCCTGCGCCGCTGGCATGAACGTCTCTTCTCAAACCGGGACTATGCGCGCCTACTCAGCGATTTTGCGACCAACTTTCTGGTCAAAGCCGGGTCGCGGCAGAGACGACGCAGCTCAGGCCCAGGCGGCCCGCGCTCCCTTCGCGCGATCTCACATAATGCGACGCTGCAGCAGCTTGGCGTGCCCCTGAACACCGCCGCAGGCATCGGTTCGGCGCTGCGACGTGAGCAAGACCAGATCAATGATTTGATCGAAGAATCGCCGCGCATGCGGGGCCTGATCAAGCTCGCCTCAATGGCCCGTTCAGCGATGAGCCTTCCCGTCCTTCGTGCCTATGCCTCACTTTATGATCCAAGCTTCTGGGTTGCTCTGACCCGCACGACGGATGACCCAAACAAGGCGCTTGCCTATCGCCGTATCTATTACCTGCTGCAGGACCGCCAGACGAATACGTCGATTGAGAAAATCGCAAATATGCTGAGCATTGATCTACGCAAGTTTGATCCGATGTTGGCCAAAATGGAAAAGGTTCCAACCTCAGCAGAACGTCATGAGGCGCGGCTTGATGTGCATCTCTTACATTCCATTCGCCAAGCGTTGATGATGAAAGCCATGGCGCTTGCAGGCCAGCTTCCGACAGTCTCCCGCCGCCACGAGTCGACGGTTGAAGATATCATGACCCTGATCCAGACCATGCAGATTGGCGATGCGGTCAAACTCCTGTGCGAAATCTTCCCGGCCTCCCGCGAAGAGGAAGCGCGTTTGTCAGCAATTGATGAGGCGGGCCATATGGCTGGCAGCCCCGCCAACGGCTACGACGCTTTGCACGCTGAGATCATCAAGCCCCTAGATGAGATTGACCGCCTTATGCATAAAATCACACTTGCCGTCAGCCAAGCTTATGGGGCTTATGGATAGATATCGTCGGTTTTTTCAATTGAGAAATGCGCCACGGGACGATTGTTAGACCCACTTATGCAATGGCCCGTTCCTTTGGCACTCGAATCGCCTTGGTCGCGCCCAGCTAGATTGGTATTCCAGACCCCGACTGTGTCATCCTTGCCTTTCAATCCTTCATCAGCTTCGCTGAGGCGCCCGACCAGTTTAAATGCTTGGCCCGGATAGCGCTCCACCTCAACAGATGTGTTGACTGATAAGCTATTACCACTTTGAACTTTCTTGGCACTGTTGCGCGCGATCGACGTGATCTCTGAACGGGTGAGATTACCGTTCTGATCCGCCCATTGCAGCGTAAAGCTGCCAAAGATCTCACCCTTGTTTGGCCCTGGCTCGCAATCATTATTGATTTTGACCGAGCGCAGCGTGAACGTCACTGCCTCACCAATTGGTTTGGTCACATTCTGACAGGTTTTCACGTCATACTCAGTGGTGCGGGTTATGTGGGCAATCTGGCCATCTGACAGGCGCCGTAACTCGAAGCTAATCGGCACCATACTGGTCAGCTGTGTGTTCTCACCAAAGTAATCTTTCAAGTCACCAGAACGGATCAGGGCTTCAATATTTTCCTGCTTTCCGCCAATGGCAGCAATCTCAATATCAGCTTGCCTTAGTGTCTGCTCAATCTCGCCCTTCGCATAGCCATCAACGCTCGCGGCTCCACGATAAGAGGCTTCAATCGCTGCCTTAACTTTGCGCGCTTCGTCCTCAGATCGCATGGAGTAGATCAGCACGCGGCCATAGGTGATGCTGGAGATATAGAGCGGCGGATTATCCCCCTCCAAAGCCCCGCTGGTTTTCAGAGCCTCCAAATCACGCGGATTAAAGTCAGCCGATAGCACATCTGCAGGCAGGGTCGGATGTTCGATGCTGACGGTAAAAGCTCGTTGTATCAGAGTCGCCATGTAAGCGCTTTCGCTGGCACTACGGCTGCCTTCAAACGAAGCCGATGCAGACGACCCCATGTATTCCCCAGCAATGCCCATTTCCAGCATGGCTTGTTCAGAGGAATGGATTTCACTCGATTTGAAAGATGCTGTGGCAGACGCCTCATGACCATCCTTCACGGCAAGATCGACCAGTTCGCCAATGGCACTTTGAACCGTGGCGAGCGATGGCGTTTCCACTTCGCGCCAATTGTCGCCGCGTAGCAGGTCGATTGTGACCCGGATCGGTGCTCGCTTGCGAACACCCAATTCAGCTAGAGCGCCCTTACTATAGTGGCTTTGCCCCTGAATTAAATTGCCCAACCAGATGATCGACTTGTCTGGATCAATCGTGACGAAGTCCTCTGGCGAGGTTTTCAGGCTCGTGCGCGTAATTTTACAGGCAAACTCTTGATTACCAATCGCCTCATTCAGGTCAGTTACGGGTACGTCTGGTACAGCCTCCTCAGTCGTTAATGCGGCCTTGGGCTGCAAAGTCTCCCAGGATTGGCTGGTCGTAATGGCCTCATTCCATGGCTCAGCGGCGTCTTGCCCGCCACATGCTACCAAACCCAGCGTCAGTATAGGCGCTGCACAAAAGTTCAATTTCCGCATTCTACTCTCCCTCACCTTGGATAGTCATAGGCGCGGAGAAGTTCCCGTGGCAAGGGAAAGCCAAAAAAGTCTGGTCTTCCCTTGCGAGAGCACAATAGGTCTAATCACAGAAAATCTGGAGGAAGATATGACCGCATCAGGTAAGCGCACTGGCCCTCTCGCCGGGATCAACATCGTCGATATGTCGAGCGTCGTGCTCGGCCCCTTTGCGACCTTGATCTTCGGTGATCTTGGCGCTGATGTGATCAAGATAGAAGCCGGACAGAAAGGCAAATCCGGGGACATGATGCGCTATGCGGGCAAGTCGCCAACCGGCGATCTTGGCCCGATTTATACCAGCCTCAACCGCAACAAAAAATCGGTTCAACTCGATGCCAAGACCGATGACGGAAAGGCAGCTCTGATCGCTTTATTAAAAGATGCAGATGTCTTTTTCCACAATGTCCGGCTTGCAGGCATGGGGCGGCTGGGCCTCGATTATGAGAGTGTCAAAGCGATCAATCCAAGCATCATCTATGTTCATTGCGCAGGGTTTGGATCAGGCGGTCCTTATGAAAAGCGCCAAGCCTATGATGACCTGATCCAGGGCGCGTCAGGCTTTGCGGCGCTTTCCTCTATGCGTGATGGATCAGAGCCCGCTTATGCGCCGAGCCTCGTCGCCGACAAAACCGTTGGCCTGTTTGCAACCTATGCGACCCTTGCCGCGATCGTTCACAAAGAACGAACTGGCCAAGGTCAATTCGTTCAGGTGCCCATGCTGGAAAGCTTCACGTTCTTCAACATGGTCGAAAACCTGTACGGAGAGACCTTTCTGCCCGGCAATGGAAAGCTTGCCTACACTCGCTCCATCAATGCCAATCGCAAACCCTATAAAACTAAGGACGGCTATATTGGCCTCGTCCCTTACTCGGACGAGCAATGGGAAACCTTCTTTGAGATGGGGGGCCGCAACGGCGTCTTTAAAGACCCACGTTTTTCCAGCTATCAGGCGCGCACAGAGAACATTACAGACCTCTATGCCATCATTGGCGAGGTCGCTTTACAAAAAACAACCGACGAATGGCTGACGCTTCTCGATAAGGCAAACATTCCGGCGATGAAGTTCAACCAGATGGCCGATGTCCTGACCGATGAGCATCTCAGCGCCGTTGACTTCTTCCAGACCCGCGAACATCCGCAGGCTGGCCCATACCGGGCGATGAAGCACCCGGTGCATTTCAGCGCCACACCCGCAGACATTGCACTCGATCCGCCAACACTTGGTGCGGACACTGAAATTGTGCTGGCGAGCCTCGGCCTGTAACCTCGCTCGCCAGCACATTTAGTCGTTTTTGAGCTTTTGCTCGCGCAGCTCTTTTTTACAAAGCTGGCGCTTGGACAAGATACGCCAGTGAAAGGCCGCATCTGGCGCGCCTGAAATGACCGCTGTAACCAGGTCACGCCCTGAAAGGCTCGCGCCATAGCCATCAACGGGGGGATGACTGGTATCAACTTGAAACCAACAGCCTTTGACCTTCACCAGAAACCGCATCTCATTGAGGCGGCGCAGATTGTGATCATGACGCCAGCCAGCAGCACGTCTTTTGCGGTCTGAGCGCAAGGTTTCACGATAATGCGTAACGCCTAGCTTGCGGCATAGCTTCTCTGTGCGCTTGATCAGGCCATCGCGTGGATCAACGTAAAGATCAGCCCACCAACGCTGCGGCGCGGTTGGGTCACCCCAATGGTTCGTCGCGTAGAAGCTACCGTCACGCGCGATGCCAACCCGCGTCAGGATGAAATCGCTGAGGTGATCACGCACATGCTGCTTTACCGTAGAGCCTGTATCAAGAGAGACGCAAATCTCGCTATAAACCTTGTTCCAGGGCCGCCCGACTTGCTTGTTCAGGTATCGACGCAGAGGCGCAAGGTTCTCATTCAGGTCTTTGGTATAACCGCGATGTTCCAGCACCATACGCCGCCCCGTCGCACGCTTACGATCCGGCACTTTATCATAGCGCAGTTTTGATTTTGCCGCATATTTGCGCCCCCAGCGGGGACGCTCAACGATCACTTTGAACATGTCTTCACGCATAATATACTCCTGCCAGCCCTTTCGGCTGTTTGAATGTGTCATGGCAGACCGCGCAGAATTGCACGGCACAAGGACTGCTCACGCAGGCCGGTTCTGAATGGCCCATGGGAAAAGGGTCCTGATCCTAGAGGTTGGAAACGGGGTGGTCTGGTCTAACGATCATCGTCTGCATGCACCCCTCCTCTTGTTGATCAGGTTGGCGGGAGCGCCGACATAGCTATGAAATTGGGCAGAGACAAGGCAGCGCTCCTGAAGCCTGCGACTTTTCTGAAACGTCATCCTCTGGCATAAGCCCCGTCATGACTGAAATTCGCGTAACCGCCTTTTATAAATTTGTCCGCTTTGACGACCATGAGGCGTTGCAAGCCCCGCTTTATGAACAACTCAACGCGCTTGGCATCAAGGGCACAGTCCTTTTGGCCAGTGAGGGTGTAAATGGCACGATTGCCGGAACCGACGCGGCCATAGACGGCGCGTTTAAGGCTTTGAAAGCGCTGCCTGGATGCGCTGATCTCGACAGCAAGGATAGCCGCGCCGACGCTATGCCCTTCTTACGGCTGAAGGTTCGTCTGAAGCAGGAAATCGTAAAGATGGGCGTGCCGGGCACCGATCCGACTTGCCTCGTCGGCGCCTATATCAAGCCAGAGAACTGGAACGCCCTGATCAGCGATCCAGACACCGTAACAATAGATACGCGTAATGATTATGAGGTCGAACTCGGTACGTTCAAGGGCGCCATCGATCCCAATACGGCCACCTTTAGCGAGTTTCCAAACTGGTTCGCGGACTTCCGGAAAGACCTGGAAGCAAAGGGCCGCAGCCCCAAGATCGCGATGTTCTGTACCGGCGGCATACGCTGCGAAAAATCGACCTCTTACGTTAAATCACTCGGCATCGAGGATGTCTTCCACCTGAAAGGAGGCATCCTGAAATATCTCGAAAACATCCCGCAGGATAAAAGCCTTTGGGAAGGCGAGTGCTTTGTGTTTGATGAACGTGTGAGTGTGGGGCACGGTCTGAAAGTTGGTGACTATGAGCTCTGTCATGCGTGCCGCTTTCCGGTCAGCGCCGAGGAGCGAGAAATGCCGACCTATGAAGACGGTGTTTCCTGCCCGCGTTGCTATGGCACGCACACAGAAGCCAAGATTGCCGGGCTGCGCGAGCGCCAAAAACAGGTCCGTCTGGCAGCAGCACGCGGCGAACCGCATCTCGGAGATGAGGTTGACCTGACCCCCAGAAAGATGCGGCAAGCTTGAGCGACACCAGGCCCATCCTCTATTCCTTCCGGCGATGTCCCTATGCGATGCGCGCGCGAATGGCGATCATGAAAGCTGGCATACAGTGCCGCTTAAGAGAGGTTGTGTTGCGCGATAAGCCAGCTGAGATGCTTGCGGCGTCTCCTAAAGGGACGGTCCCTGTGATTGTCGAACAGGACGGGCATGTGATCGAAGAAAGTCTTGATGCGATCGATTGGGCCCTCGCCCAAAATGACCCTGATGGCTGGCTCAAACCCGAAACAGGAACGCTGACCGACATGCAGGGCTTGATCAGCGAATGTGACGGCCCGTTTAAGCGCGCCCTTGACCGCTATAAATATCCAAACCGCTATGAGGACGAAGCCATCAACCGGGATGAGCAGCGCGGCTTCGGCCTCGCCTTTCTTGACAAACTCGAAGCGAGACTCGCAAAAACGCAGCAGCTTTTTGGACACCGGATCAGTTTGGCCGACATCGCGATTTTCCCGTTTGTCCGCCAGTACGCCAACACAGACCGTGACTGGTTTGATACCCAGTCATTACCGCATTTGCAAAGCTGGTTAGAGGCGCATTTGAACAGTGACCTGTTCGCGCAGATTATGCCTAAATATCCGCAATGGAAGACGGGTGACGTGGAACAGGTCTTCGCCGCTTAAGCCTTCAAATAGGCTCGCACCGCTTCGAGCGCGGCTTCGGCTTTAGAGCCATCTGGCCCGCCCGCTTGCGCCATATCAGGTCGGCCGCCGCCGCCTTTGCCGCCAACCTCAGCCGACGCCACACGAACAAGATCGACCGCAGAATGCGTGTCCGTCAGATCACTCGTAACACCCACTGCAACCGCCGCTTTGCCTTCGTTGACGCCTATGAAGAGGGCAATACCCGACTTCATTTGCGCCTTGGCCTCATCAATCAGCGCGCGCAAATCCTTGCCGCCAACCCCTTGGGCCACGCGGGCGATCAGCTTCACACCGCCAATTTCTTCCGGACCAGACGGCGCGCCGCTCTCTCCAGCCATTGCTAGCGTGCGTTTGGTTTCTGCAAGTTGGCGCTCAAGGTTTTTGCGCTCTTCTGACAAAGCGCTGACTTTTTTTGCGACATCCTTTAGCGGCACTTTCAACTGCTCTGACAGGTCAACCGCGACTTGCGCACGGCTGCGCAGGAACGTGATGGCCTCTGCCCCGGTCGCCGCCTCAATCCGGCGAACACCTGCAGAAACGCCGCTTTCAGATGTGATCACAAAGGTTGCGATATCTCCGGTTTGCTCAACATGTGTCCCACCGCAAAGCTCAACCGAATAAGGTTTGTCTTCGAGCTTTAGATCAGTCCCCATTGTTAGAACACGAACCTCATCGCCATACTTTTCGCCAAAGAGTGCCAGCGCGCCAGCCTCGATAGCCTCATCAGGTGTTGAGACAGCCACACCGACAGAATTATTCTGGCGAATGACCGCGTTCACCTGATCCTCAATAGCTTCGATCTCAGCGGCTGTGACGGGCCCGCTATGGGAAAAATCGAACCGGAAACGGTCCTCCTCAACCAACGACCCTTTTTGCGTCACATGCGCGCCCAGAATATCGCGAAGTGCGGCATGAGCGAGATGCGTTGCAGAGTGGTTTGCCATGATCCGTGAACGACGCGCGCCATCAACATGCGCCTTGACCTCGTCGCCTTGTTTAAAGCTACCCTCAACCAACTCACCGAGATGCACGTGCAAGTCGCCGGCTCGTTTTTGTACATCGCGAACCACGAAACGTGCACCTGAGGCGAGTTGAATCTCGCCTCGGTCGCCCGCCTGCCCACCACTCTCGGCATAAAACGGGGTCTGATCCAGCACAATTCCAGCATCAGCCCCCACCTTTACGTCACTCACTTGAGCGCCATCAACGAGGATTGCTTTAACCATAGCGCTGCTGCTAAGCGACTGATACCCAAGGAATTTTGTCGCCCCAATAGCGTCACGCACCTTGAACCAAACCGCATCTGAAGCAGCGTCGCCTGAGGCAAAACCACCCGCTTTAGACCCCTCTTTCTGGCGATCCATCGCAGCATCAAAGCCAGTTTCATCGACTGTCATGCCGCGTCCACGAAGAATATCCTGAGTTAAATCAAGCGGAAAGCCATAAGTGTCGTAGAGCTTGAAGGCCGTCTCGCCCTCAAGCGTATCGCCTTCTTTCAGATCACTGCTCGCCTCATCCAGAAGCGCAAGACCGCGCCCGAGCGTACGTTGGAACCGGCCCTCTTCCTGCTCCAGCGCGCTTTCGATCGCCGCTTGTGCCCGCCCAAGCTCAGGGTACGCGGTGCCCATTTCCCCGATCAAAGCGGGCACCAGCTTGTGCATCCCAGGCTCACGCGCACCCAACAAATGTGCGTGGCGCATAGCGCGGCGCATAATCCGGCGCAGAACATAACCGCGGCCTTCATTTGACGGCGTGACACCATCGGCGACCAGAAAAGCCGATGTACGCAAATGATCTGCGATAACCCGGAAGGACCCCAATTGATCGCCTTCCGCTTTCTGCGCATAAACGTCTTGTTCTGCGGCAATCAGTTTCTGAAAGAGATCAATCTCGTAATTATTGTGGACACCTTGCAGAACAGCAGCGATGCGCTCGAGGCCCATCCCGGTATCAATTGACGGCTTGGGAAGATTTCTTCTGGTGCCATCGGTTTGCTGATCAAACTGCATGAAGACGAGGTTCCAAATCTCAATGAAGCGATCACCATCCTCCTCGGGTGTTCCCGGAGGTCCGCCCCAGACACTCGGCCCATGATCATAGAAAATTTCAGAACAGGGTCCACAAGGCCCAGTATCGCCCATCGACCAGAAATTATCTGAGGTCGAAATTCGAATAATCTTGCTATCCGAAAGCCCTGCCACTTTTTTCCAGATCGTTGCGGCTTCTTCATCTTCAGAGTAAACTGTGACCAATAGCTTTTCAGGCGACAGGCCAAGTTCTTTGGTCGCAAGCTCCCATCCGAAGGCGATCGCGTCTTCTTTGAAATAGTCTCCAAATGAAAAGTTTCCCAGCATCTCGAAGAAGGTGTGGTGGCGCGCCGTATACCCGACATTGTCGAGGTCATTGTGCTTGCCGCCTGCGCGCACGCATTTCTGAGAGGTCGTTGCACGCGGCGCAAAAGGCGTTTCGGCTCCAGTAAAGATGTTCTTGAACGGAACCATACCTGCATTCACAAAAAGCAGTGTCGGGTCATTTTCAGGCACAAGAGGTGAGGAGCTCTTGCGTGTATGCCCCTGACCTTCAAAATAGGACAGGAAAGCTTCGCGTAGATCATTAACACTGGTCATAGAAATTCCTTTGGCCCGCCACTCTCGTTTGTCGGGCTTCTCAGTGCTCCGATATATGCAGATAAAAGCAACGCGCCAAGCCGTTAAGCTGACGCGTTGCACAAGATCATACTAAAGGTCGGCTTTAGCCAACATCAGCCTCGGGCTCAGAGGCTTCTCCTGGGCCGCCGCCTTCTGTCAGCAAAACATCCGACAGAAGACCGGAACGCTTGCGAATTTCCAGTTCAATTTCATCTGCCATCTCTGGATGCGCCTTCAGGAATTGGCGCGTTTTTTCACGCCCCTGCCCGATTCGTTCAGTCCCATAGGAATACCAGGATCCAGACTTTTCGATCACTTCGCACTTAACGCCAAGATCAATCAGTTCACCGGTTTTGGAGATTCCCTCACCATAAATAATATCAAATTCAACCTGCCGGAAAGGCGGAGCTACCTTGTTCTTGACCACCTTTACGCGGGTCTGGTTGCCGACAACTTCATCACGATCCTTGATCGCGCCAATTCGGCGAATGTCGAGACGAACAGAGGAATAGAATTTCAGCGCATTACCGCCCGTGGTTGTTTCAGGACTGCCAAACATCACGCCGATCTTCATCCGAATCTGGTTGATGAACACAACCATACAGTTCGACTTGGAGATAGACCCGGTAAGCTTACGCAGAGCCTGGCTCATCAAGCGCGCCTGAAGACCAGGCAGGCTGTCACCCATTTCACCTTCAATTTCAGCACGGGGCGTGAGCGCCGCAACAGAATCGATAACCAGAACATCAATCGCCCCAGATCGCACAAGCGTATCTGCAATTTCAAGCGCCTGTTCACCTGTATCAGGTTGCGAGACCAGAAGATCATCCAGATCAACGCCAAGTTTGCCCGCATAGACCGGGTCGAGGGCATGCTCGGCATCGACGAAAGCGCAAACACCGCCATTTTTCTGAGCTTCTGCAATCACGTGCAGAGACAAAGTCGTCTTACCGGAGCTTTCCGGACCATAAATCTCAATCACACGCCCTTTTGGCAAACCGCCAATGCCAAGCGCGATGTCGAGACCAAGCGATCCGGTCGGGATCGATTCAATGTCCATACTTTTTTGTTCGCCGAGACGCATCACCGAGCCTTTACCAAAGGCGCGATCAATATTGGCGAGTGCCGTCTCTAGAGCTTTCTGCTTATCCACACCGGATTCCTTATCCACAAGTTGTAGTGATGGTTTGGCCATGAGTCGTTCCTTTTCGTCTATATCATATACCCGGTAGAGATAGGCCCGAGTTGCCCGCTGCAGATCATGTACCATGTTTGTTCACGAGAACAAAGCAAAAACTTCTGAAAAGATTCAGCTCTTTCCAAGAATTGTAAGATCAGGCATTATCAGGGCATGTTGAAAAAGAATGACAGACAACCTGGCGAAGCCAAGATTCGCTACCTCGATGCCGATCTCGACCTCATCAGCCCAGGCGACTATGTGATCTGCGCCGTCACAGGCCGGAAAATTCCGCTCGCAGCGCTGCGCTATTGGAGCGTTGATTTGCAAGAGGCCTATGTTGATGCGGCCGCCGCCGCCGCGCGTATGGTTGAAAAGAGCTAGATGCTGCTGCGCGACTTCCTTCTGGGCGGTTTTTTCTACTGGTTTGGAACAACGACGCCCATCTCTGCCGAAGGGGTTGCGATAGACTGTAGCGGTCAAGCGGTTCAGGGCGGCTTGCTGCTCTGTCAGGCTGAGCCAAACAGCACACTCACCGTTTCCGGACCGAACGGTGAAGCTGAACGAGATGTCGTTATAAACCAAGATGGGCTCGCAACGATTGGACTTTTGCGCAATGAGGCGCTGACCCTGAACGTGGTCTCAAAGTCTAACCCTGACCAAGCCGTCTCCGTCTCGCTTGAGGAACGTGAAGATCCGTTCCGGACGATTGAAGGCCTGGACTGCGATAAGGTCGATGCCCGAACGGAAGAGCAGAAAGCCCATGCCTCACGGAGTTGGGTCACCAAACAAACGGCCTTCAAGACGTTTTCCTCTGGTGAGGGCGCGCGGCAAGGCTTCATCGTGCCTGCCAAAGGCCCTATGTCATCCCCCTTTGGCCCGGCCCGAAAGTATATTGGTATCGGGAAAGATGGGGAGCCGTGCGAGAAAACCTCTGTGCACTATGGCTACGACATCGCAATTCCGGTCGGCACCGACATTGTGGCCCCTGCTGCGGGCACCGTGACGCTTGGCGATCCTGACCTCTATTATGAAGGCGGCACAGTCTTTCTTGACCATGGGGATGGGCTGGTTTCAGTCTTCATGCATATGTCATCTGTCGACGTGAAACCAGGCGACCGAGTGAGCGCTGGCGAACGGCTGGGCGCAAGCGGCAATACAGGCCGCACAACCGGCCCGCACCTGCATTGGGCCGTGAAGTGGCGCAATCCAAACAGCTCAGATCGTGGGCGGGATTTTTATATCGACCCTGCATTGCTGTTGGAATTGGAGCCCCTGCCGTGAGCCAAGCAGCGATAGTCACCGGCGGGGCCTCTGGCATCGGTTTGGCCATTGCGAGCCAACTGGTTGAGCAAGGCTATCAAGTTCTGATCTGCGACCTACACAAGGCGAGATTGGCGGAGGCGGCTGAAGCGCTTGGTGAGAATGTGATCACCTTGTTCGGCGACGTTTCTGATCCGGCGGTCATATCGAAGATGACGGATATGGCCTTTGAAGCTTTTGGCCAGGTTGATCTCGTTTTCGCCAATGCCGGACTTGGCATCAACGCACCGCTTCTGAACGCGACGCCAGACCAATTCGACACAACTTTCGGCGTCAACACCAAAGGCGCCTGGATGACCGTTCAAGCTGTGGCGCAGCGCTGGCTTGAGACCGGCGCGTCCGGCAAGCTTTGTATTACCGGATCAGAACATAGCCTCGGATTTCAACATGCCGGAAACGGGCTCTATACAGCCGCCAAGCATGCGGTCTTAGGCTTGGCGGATGTGCTTCGCCATGAGCTTCCTGAGAATATCTCAATCAGCGTTCTTTGCCCTGGCTTGGTTGCAACCAATATCTATGACACCAGTCATATTGAAGGGACCAGAGAGCTTCCGCCCCAAGCGAAAGCTTTCAGCGCTGCTGTCATGGCGAAGGGTATGCCAGCTCGTGAAGTTGCCGCGAAAGCTATTGCAGGCACGCGAGCGGGGGAGTTCCTGATCGTGACACATGCCATTGCACGCGATGCCGCTGAGCAACGCTGGCAAGACATCGATACTGCTTTTGCCAAGCAAGCCCCGCGCAGCGAAGACTCTGACAAATACCTGGTCACCAAAGTTATTGATGAGGTCCGGGCCGAATATCGTTCACGGCAAAAGTAGCGTCGCCCCGATAGTCTTGCCGCTTTCAATCGCGCGGTGCGCCTCAGGCGCTTCAGATAATGAGAAACTCTGGCCGATATGCGGCTTGATGGTTCCAGCTCTCAGCGCGCCAAACAGCGCAGCCGCGCCGCGCCTCATGCCGTCTGCGTTACCAATAAAGGTAAACAAGCTAGGCCGGGTCAGAACGAGTGACCCTTTTGCGCCGAGTATGCCGGGTGCGATTGGCTCAGCCGCGCCAGACGCATTGCCGTAGCTAATCCACCAGCCGCGCGGCTTCAAACTATTGAGGGACGCCTCAGCAGAGACTTTGCCGACACTATCATAGCTTACATCCACGCCTTCACCGCCGGTTAGATTACGAACGCAGGCCGCAACATCTTCGCTTGAGAGAACGACATCGGTTGCTCCAAGCGCTTTCGCACGCTCGGCCTTGGCCTCGCTGGAGGTCACAGCAATCACTCTCACGCCGAGCGAGGTGGCCCACGGCACAAGCAAGTTCCCAACGCCGCCAACAGGGGCCCAGACCAAAGCGGTGTCTCCGGGACGGGCCGCGCGAACCTCAAACAAAAGCATCCAGGCCGTCAGGCCTTTCAAAAGAACCGCTGCAGCGTCTTTGTCACTGACCTCATCGGGTAGTTTCAGCATCATGGCGGCTGGTCCAGTATAGTGCGTGCTGTAAGTTCCAGCGCCCAGATAGGCGACGCGGTCCCCTGCTTTAATATGTGTCACACCTTCGCCAACGGCTTCAACCATGCCAGCGCCTTCGGTGCCCGGCACGTAAGGCAGTTTGACCGGATAAAGCCCCGTGCGGTGGTAGGTATCGATAAAGTTCAACCCGGCGGCCGTCTGGCGGACAAGGGCTTGTCCTGGGCCAGGCTGACGAGGTGAGCGCGCCACCTGCTGCATCACATCAGGACCACCCGTTTCAGAAAACTCAATCACATAAGGCTCAGTCATGGCAGCGTCTCCGGAATCATTGTCTTTAGGTCTGATGAAAGACATAGACCTGATCTGCGGCGTAGACGAGGCCGGACGCGGCCCTTGGGCGGGCCCTGTCACGGCCGGCGCCGTCATTCTTGATCCAGATCGTCCGATCCTTGGCCTGACCGATTCCAAAAAACTCAGCGAGAAGAAGCGCTTACAGCTTGAGTTTGAGATCAAAGATAAGGCCGCATACTGGTGTGTCGCCCATGCAGAGCCGCATGAAATTGATGAGTTGAATATCCGCGAAGCCACTTTTCTGGCGATGCAGCGCACGATTGAAGGGCTTGGCATTTGCCCAGCCCGCATCTTGATAGATGGGAACGCGTTGCCGAAAGACTTGCCTGCGCCCGCCATGGCAATCATCAAGGGCGACCTTACAGAGCCTGCGATCTCAGCCGCATCCATCCTCGCCAAAACAGAACGCGACCGCCTGATGCTAGCCTTCGACCAAACCTATCCAGATTATGGGTTCGCCGCGCATAAAGGCTATGGCACCAAGGCCCATAGCGAAGCGCTTAAATTAAGCGGCCCTAGCCCCATTCACCGCAAGAGTTTCAAACCGGTCATGCTCGCTGGACTTAGCGAAACCTTAACCAATTAAGGGTTTTTATTAACTATTCTGAGTACGGAGATGACGCATGATCCCCTATGGTTGGCATAAGTGGCGCGGTGAGACCGGCAATCGGTGGCGATTTAAGATCACTAAGAAGGTCGAAGCTTTGCCAGACGCGGGCGGTATCTATGTGATGGTCAAGCGAACCTGCTTCTTCTTCCTGTCACCGGTATATATCGGAAAAGCCTCAAACCTGCTGCGTCGCCACTCAGAACATGAGCGTTGGGCCGAAGCTAAAAAGAAAGGGGCTTCTGAACGCCATTATCTGTGTGTGCGCTCTGAGAGCAAACGCCAGCGGATCGAGGAAGATATGATCCGGCGCTACAAGCCCAAGCTCAACCGGATGCTAACCCCCCGATCATCCGAGGACGCGCCAAACCACAAAGACCTCAAACGCGGTTGGATGAGTGCCAAACAATACTGGTCCTTGAATGATAAGCCTCGTGCTAAAAAAGCTATCCCAGAGAAACCAAAACCTAAGAAGCGTGACTATTGGGGGTCCAAGAAGAAAGCGGCCTGACAGGCATATTCTCTTGTAGGGGCGCTGCCTCCCATGGCATAGCATCGCCATGGCTGATACCGCGCCCTTCTCATCTGTCCCGCCCATCCTTTCGGATGTACCGAAAAGCGTGAGCTTCAAGAAGCTTCGAAAGCGATTGGCGCGTAATGCGCTTCAGGTGATTGATCAGTATGGATTGGTTGATCGAACTGCAGAGAAACGCCCTAAATGGCTTGTCTGCCTCTCTGGCGGCAAGGACAGTTACGGACTACTCACGGTGTTGCTCGATCTACAATGGCAGGGCGCGCTGCCCGTTGATTTGATTGCCTGTAACCTTGATCAGGGCCAACCCGGATTTCCAAAACACATCCTCCCTGAATGGCTGAAAGGAACAGGTGTTCCCTATCGGATCGAGACCGAAGACACATATTCGATTGTTACCGAAAAAATCTCAGCCGACCGCACCTTTTGCGCGCTGTGCTCCCGCCTCAGGCGCGGCATTCTCTATCGTCTTGCACGCGAAGAAGGCTGCGATGCAATTATTCTTGGCCATCACCGCGATGACGCGCTCGAGACCTTTATGATGAACCTTGTTCACGGTGGTCGGCTCGCAGCGATGCCGCCAAAGCTTCTGAATGATGAGGGTGACGTGATGGTCCTCAGGCCACTCATCACCAGCGCCGAGGCAGACCTGCAAAAATTCTCTGAAGCCATGAATTTTCCGATCATCCCTTGTAATCTCTGCGGCTCGCAAGACGGCCTGCAGCGCGTTGCTATGAAACAGATGCTAGATGATTGGGAAACCCGCAAACCCGGCGTCCGGCAGGTTATGGCTCATGCCTTGGCAACGGTTCGGCCCAGCCACCTGCATGACGCAAAGCTGTTTGACTTTGCCGGATTAAAGCCCGGTATGATAGGCGAAAGCGATGATGGCGTTCCCTTTTAGGGCTCAAATGCAAACTCCATCAAATTCAATCAATCCCCTTAGCACCCTCTTGAACTGAGCGCGCTAAGCCTGAGGGATGAGGGCTTGGTCAAAAATTCGAAAATTCTGGCGCCGTGATACGGGCAATGTAGCGCTGTTCTTTGCGCTCATTCTCGGGCCGATGATGATGGTGATTGGCCTGTCCGTTGACGGCCAAAGGGCAACCGCGGCCAAAGCGAAATTGCAGCACGCCACGGACGCTGCGGTACTTGTGGCGGCTAAGGAATACTATGCGCAGCGCAGTTTGACTGAGAAAGAACGCAAAAAAGCAGCGCGACAAGCCGCAAATCGTATCTTCAAGCAGAACCACAAAGCACTTGGTCTGAAGGCCAAGAAGCCGACTATAAAATATACATTCAGCACCATAAATGGCACCGTCGACGCCCGCGCAACCAGCTTGATGGCAAATGCTTTTGGTTCGCTTCTTGGGCGAGATACGACACTTCTCGGCGCCAAAGCGCAAGCGGCTGTTGGCGGCAATAAGAAAGTCGAAATCGCGCTGATCCTCGATAACTCAACCTCGATGTTCAATTCTAACCGCATGAACCTGATGCGCTCTGCCGCTGTGGATTTCACCAATCGCCTATTTGATAATTATGGCCATGAAGATGTAAAAATCTCCGTTGTGCCGTGGGCGACCACTGTGAACATCATGACCGAGCCGATTGGCGCGCCAAATTCTGACCCTGCAGGCACCGCCTTCGCAACGGCTGACGGCAGCCGAACTGTCCCAAAATCTCCCGCAAAGCATCCTTGGCGTCACACGCAAAACCCTTTCACAGGTCAGGACATCACCCGCAAGCGGGATGCAAATAATATGTTTGCCCCAACCAAATGGCGCGGCTGTATCCGAGGGGCTAAGGGTGAGCGCGAAGTTGATTTTTCAGGAAGTGTTAAAACGGCGCTTACCGATGCTTTTCCGACCAGTGACTGGCCGCTCGCCATCGTTCCGCCAAAGCTGGAACCCGTCAGCTACCAATATAATCAATATTGCGGAAATGGGTGCTGGACAACGAATACCTCTGCTCTGCGGCCAGACCCTTGGTTTAGCTGGGGCAGCTCTAATAACTATCAACCTAAAAGCGTACCAGTCGGCATTCGACCTGATCAGAATAGAAACAGCCAATTACAGGCTTACCGAAACGCCGGGTGGACCGATAGCAATGACAAGATCATCCCATGCCTGGCTGATCCAAATGAGGTCAAATATCTCAATGATGGCGGCAAAGTCTGCACCTATGCGCCCTCAAACAAAGCCTTCAATTATAGTTCTTATGTGCCATCTATTCTGCCCTGGACCAGCCAGAAGGCCATCAATGGACCGAACATGAATTGCCCAACGCCGATGCTGCCAGCCTCCGCTAACCGTAAGCAGGTCATCGATAAACTGAACCAGATGCACCCTGCGCCGGGCGGCACACATGCTGATGTTGGCTTGATGTGGGGCCTGCGCACGCTGTCGCCCCGCGAAGACTGGACCAACTTCTTCTCTTATCGCACGGATGAGAAACCCGCAGACTGGACAGATCCGGAAATCGTCAAGATCGGTATCCTCTTGACCGATGGCTTAAACGTCGCTCCCGGTAGCTATGAAGGCTATTATGGCTGCACAGGCAGATCAGCCAGCGGCTATGATGTGGGACAACCGGAAGATTTTGATGAAAGTGTCGGCTGTTGGCGCCACCCTGACGTCAAACGCCTTGATAAAGGCGCGCTGGATAACCTGATGCTGGATGCCTGCAAACAGATGAAAGAGGCCTATGGCATGCGCCTCTACACGATTGCTGTAGACATCAATGATACCAATGCCATCGGGAAGCTGAAACAGTGCGCAAGTTCAGACGATGACTTCTTCAACATCACGTCCAGTGACATTGGCATCGCCTTTGACGCTTTGCTTACGACCGTTATCCGGATCAGCCAGTAAAGAAAAAGGCCCGGCGCTTGAAGCAGCCAGGCCTTGGAGTTTGGTCCCGTCTGGGGGAGGAAACGCCCAATCGGAGGAATGATCGGGGTGTGTCCGGGACCGTACACGAGGGATATATGGCGTTGATAGTTGCAATTGCAACATGCGTGTAAGCAAATTCGGCATGCAGTAATGCATGGATTGCCAAATTTTAACATTCCTCAACGCAGAGCTGCAGACCGGAAAGCTTCAACTTCTGATGTCAGGAAGTCGCGAAACGCTGATATTCGCTTGGATCGCTTCAAGTCACTTGGATAGATAAAGTAGAGATCAAAGCTCGGACCAGTATAATCTTCCAGCACTTTGACCAGCCTTGGAACCGCACTGGTCATATAGTTTGGCAGATCCGCAATCCCTAGTCCTGCCTCAACAGCGCGCAGCATGGCCGGTACATTATTGACCGTCAGCGCGGCTTTGCGCGGCCCGGCATCATCGCGGCCCACCCGTTCAGCAAAACTCATCGCATTGATCGGGCTTCCAGTATCGCCGTAAGCGATAATCCGGTGATTATCGAGATCCTGCGGAGTGCGGGGCGTCCCATGCTTCTGCAGATATTCCGGTGAAGCGTAGAGATTGGTTGCCACTGTCGCGAGCTTACGCTGAATCAGATCCGCCTTGTCAGCCGCCCAAAGCCGGATCGCGCATTCGGCTTCCAGTTTCAGCAAGTCATAATGCTCACCATCATCCAGGCGCAGATCAATCCGCATATCACTATGTAATTGCGCAAAGTTTCCAAGTCGCGGCACAAGCCAGGTCGACCCAAACGCGACGGGTGCGGTAACAATAAGTTCGCCCTGCGCCACATCCTGCTGATCCCGCAGAGCAGCGCTTGCCCCTTGTGCAGCGGTGGCCATATCAACCGTCGAGCGGTGCAGCGTATGCCCTGCATCGGTCAACACCAGCCCGCGTGCATGCCTTTGAAAGAGCGAAACCCCGAGCTGCTCTTCCAGAGCTGCGATCTGACGAGACACAGCCGACTGCGAAATGCTGAGCCGTTCGCCCGCTGCCGTCAAACTGCCAGCTTCAGCCGCAGCATGAAATGATTTCAACTTATCCCAGTCCATGACAGGCAGTCCTTCCACAAGACGCCCTTAGGACGCAAGCCTATTGTGTCCCCAAAATACGAAATGACGGCTTTTGCGTGGACGATTTACTGACTGACCCAAAGAATGCGGGCAATCCATGCAAGCTCAGCAGGCTCAAAGATACGGGGCGCATGGTCCTCATTGATCGAAAGAAGCTCCACGCGGCTTTGCGAGCGCCGCCCGAGGACTTTCGCCATGACTTCACCGTCCGCCGTTTTAGCAACAATCCGGTCACCATTGCGAACCTGTGCTGAAGGCGAGACAATAATGCGATCCCCCGCCCGATAAGCAGGTTCCATACTGTTACCGCTAATCTCTAGGGCATATAGGCCCTCATCGGCCTCGACACCCGGGAACCGGACCTGCTCCCAGCCTTCATCCACGGGAAAACCAGCATCATCAAAAAAGCCATCAGACCCCGCTTGCGCAAAGCCAATCAGAGGCGCACTCATACCGCGTCGGTTTGCAACCAACGCAGCAAAATCATCAAACCCAACGCCAACGGCATCAAGGGCACGCGAAATACTCTCGGTTGAAGGCCATCGCGGGCGGCCATCCTTCGCCATGCGTTTGGATTTATTGAAAGCTGTCGCATCCAGGCCTGCAAGGCGCGCCAGTGCAGACGCCGTCAAGCCATTACGCTCCGCCAGCAGGTCAAGCCCGCGCCAGATGTCCCCATGTTGCATGATCGTCTGTTCCCGACGGTTATAGTAAACAACATATCAAGTCCTATCATAGGAAAATTATCTTATCAACTAAACATCTTCCCAGACTTGCAAAACCGCCCGAAAACGGCTCAACACGCCAGCATGGTCGTCTTGCAAGAAACTCGTCTTTACAAAATCCTCAGCTGCACAGACTGGGAAACAGCCCAGACTCTGGGATATACGAAAACCGCTTTGGATGAGGGCGATGGCTATGTCCATCTGTCGACCCGAGCACAGGTCGCAGAGACCTTGACCATTCACTATCCGGGTCAAAGCGATGTCAGACTATTGGAGTATGTGGCTGAGCATATGGGCCAGCCGATACGCTGGGAAGAAAGCCGAGGCGGGCAACTCTTCCCGCACCTCTATGGTACATTGCGACTTGAGGATGCGAGACGCACCTGGACGCTGACCATGGATGCGAACAGCCACCAAATCCTGCCAGACGATATAGACTTATGAGCCTGCCTGATCTTGCTGTCCCTTTTGTCAGGAAATTACCGCCGGAAGCCGCTCATACGGCAACGATCAAAGGCCTAAAGCTTGGCATTGGCCTGCCCCGCATCGATCCTGCGGGCTGGAATACAGGCATTACATTACCAAAATCGGGCTTACACTTGGCCAATCCGGTTGGGCTCGCGGCTGGTTTTGACAAGAATGCTGAAGTTTATACGGCCATGGCGCGGTTTGGCTTCGGCTTTGTCGAATGCGGGACGGTCACACCTAAGCCGCAGCCTGGAAACCCAAAACCCCGCCTCTTTCGCCTGAATGAAGACCAGGGCGTGATCAACCGTCTGGGGTTTAACAATCATGGCCTGGACTATTTCGTCCGCCGTCTTCGCCGTGCGCCGCCCAGCGCAGCCTGCCCGGTTGGCGCAAATGTCGGGGCTAATAAGACCAGCGCAGACTTCATCGCAGACTACGAAGCTGGCATCGCCGCCGTCTATCCTTATGCAAGCTATATCACGATCAATATTTCCAGCCCGAACACGCCGGGTCTGCGCGGTCTTCAGAGTAAAGATGCACTGCAAGAGCTTCTGGAGCGCTGCGCCATTGCGAACGAAATGGCGCGTAAGAGCCAAGACCAAAAGCCCGTTTTCCTGAAGCTCGCCCCAGACCTCAAACCCAATGAACAAGCCAATATTATAGAGACTTTGCAAGGCTCTGGTCACTGGCTTTCAGGCTTGATCATTTCCAACACGACGCTTGATCGCCCCGGCTCACTGACAAGCGCGCACAGCTCCGAAACAGGCGGCCTGTCCGGCGCGCCTTTAATGCAAAAATCAACGGACGTTTTACGCGCATTTGCCAGCGATCTTTCTGGCGGGTTCGACTTGATTGGCTGCGGCGGGATTGCAAGCGGCGCAGATGCCTATGCCAAGATTAAAGCTGGCGCCCATGCTGTACAGCTCTACTCGGCGCTAAGCTATCATGGCCCTGGATTGATTTCGAAGATCAATATCGAACTTGCAACCCTGTTAAAAGCAGACGGGTTCAACTCGGTTCAAGAGGCGGTTGGGCTGGATCTGCATTAGAGTTCAGCAAGGCTGGAATGAACCAGCCATGCGCCGCCACCCGCACAAGAAACATCCCCAGAAATGCCAGCCACACACCTGTATTGCCATAGGCGCCGCGCATAAAAATATCGAGTGGCACATAGACCAGCATGACAATGATGGCGGCTGTTCGCAAAGCTCGGCCCTGCGTTGCCCCAAGCAGAAAGCCGTCAAACTGATAGGCGAATACCCCGGCCAGCGGCACCAATGCGCAATAGGGTAAGTAGCTCAGCGCGACAGCACGCGCTTCAGGATCAGAGATAAACCGCTGAATGATCGCGCCGCCGCCAAACCAGTAAACCAGGCTAAAGAGTACCGCGAACACGACAGCAAGCTCGGTGGTAATGCGCATAGCTTGTTTAAGCCGGGCGCGATTGTTGAGCCCATAAGCCTCCCCAATTTCCTTCTCAGCGACAAAAGCAAAACCATCCAGCACAAAGGCGGAGACGGTAATGAACTGCAGAAGGACCTCATTGCCCGCGACATATTCCGTCCCGAGCTTCGCCCCGGAGCGAACGAACCAGGCAAAACAGAACAGCATGGCAAGCGTGCGGATCAAGATGTCTCGGTTGGCTGTGAACAAGGCAAACAGCGCTTTGCGATCGAACAAGCCTGCGACCTTCCCCAAAGCGTCGCGGACAAGCCATAGGCCAAATAGAACAGCAATCCACTCCGCAATCGCTGTCCCAGCGCCAATCCCCATAGGACCCAACCCTAATCCAGCAACAAACCACACATCTAAAACGACGTTTACCCCGTTCAAAACGAGTTGCATGGCAAGCAATGCGCCTGTCCGGCCTGTCCCCAGAAGCCAGCCTGTGATGGCATATTGGGTTAGCAAAGCAGGTGCGCCCCAGACGCGCGCGGTAAAGTACTCCCCCGCCAATCCCTCAACATCCGGCTCTGCACCAAACGGCTGAAACACAATAAAACCAAGCACAGGCGCGGTGACTAGGATCACTAAGCCCAAGCCTGAACCCAGCAATAATCCCCGCTGCAGGGTCGAGCGAGCTTCTGCTTCATCCCCGCGCCCCATCGCTTGTGCAACCAGCCCTGTGGTCGACATACGCAGAAAGCCAAAACCCCAGTAAATAAAGCTGAACGCGACACTCGCAACTGCCACCGCCGCAAGATCCGCCTTGTTTCCATAAAGCCCCATAACGGCTGTATCGACGACACCTGTTGCAGCAATCGCGGCCTGTGCGAGCATGACGGGGATCGCCAAACTCATAACAGATTGTCTTGAAAGAACAGGCATGGACATGATCAGCCGCTTAACCTGAACCCTCGTTCCTGTCAGCCATGCTTATGAAAAGCCAGAAGGAATTCAGGCCTATCCAGCCAAACGGCCGCGTAATTCCGATACCGAAACATGCCCCGCTGCGCGAGACATCAGGACATCGGCAATCGTCGCAACCAGTTCAGGTCCAGCGATTGGCTTTCTAAGCGCTCTGTCAGCCCCCATCGCCAGACAGGCCTGGCGACGCCCATCGGTGATATCGGCCGTCATAGCGATGATGGGTGTGGCTGTATTTGGCCCGCCCCGCCTGCGAATACCATCAATCAAGGTCATCGCATTGCCATCGGGCAAATGCAGGTCGGTCAGGATCGCCTGAAACTCGGTCATCTTGGTATAGGACTCTGCCGCATCGACCGTACCGGCATGGTGAACTGTCCACCCGGCTGTTTCCAATGCATTTATCACGACCATCGCAGAGGCCTCGTGATCTTCCACAAGCAAGATATCGCCAAGCTCGAACTTGCCCTTACGTGGCAGGTCCGCCTGTTCCAGGCCGCGTAACTCGGTTCGCGACGCTTTGACGGGCACAGTGAGAGTAAAGACACTGCCGCCACTTGGATTGTCTGAATAGAGCAATTGCCCATCCATATGCCGCGCGAGCGCTTTGGAAATCGTCAGGCCAAGCCCCCAACCTTGCGCACCCTTAGGCGCGTCACCCTTTTCAAAGGCTTTCAGAAACCGCTTGCGCTCATCTTGCTTGAGACCGCGTCCTGTATCTGTCACAGATACGCTCAACATGAGCGTTCTTCCAAGCGTTTGGGTTGAAAAGAGTACCGAAACTTCACCGTCTCGCGTAAATTTCAATGCATTGCTGATCAGGTTGTTCGTAATCTGTCGCACACGGCCAAAATCAGTATCAATCCAGTGCGGCCCATCGGGGATAAAGCCCACACGAAACCCGAGATTACGGCGGGACGCTTCCGTAGCCCAGAGACGGCGAAGGTCTGAGACGAGTTCCGAAACATCCCCTGCTTCTGCTGTGCATGTCAGCTGTCCAGCCTCTAAGCTGGCATAATCCAGAGTGTCAGTGAGGATGCGGTCCAGAGTTTCGCCAGACCGGACAATTGTCTCAGCTATATCTTTGTTTTCATTATCTTTCAGCCGGTCAGCGAGAATTTCTGAGAGACCCATAATCCCGGTTAGAGGGGTACGGATTTCATGCGCAAGCGTGCCGAGCAAAGGCGGAATAAGTGCTGGGTCAGCGGGGGGTACGGCGTCTTGCGTCGCGCCCTCCGGCCCCTGAACAAGGTCAACCAGCGCTGTATGAAAGCCGCTAAGAGAGAGCGTGCCTTTATAGCGCTTGGCTTCGGTGACAATACAGCCCTGAGCGATCTGATCCAAAAGGTCATGCCCGGCCCGTTCGACAAAATCTTGCAGCGATAGAGCGCCATCAACTATAATCGGTTTTGCTGTCACAAGCTCCCCAATCGGCAAGCGCGAGAGGCTGCCCTGACTTGAACTCATGGCAAGTTCAAACGTATGGGCGCGCTGAATCAAGCCTACAGGACGCTTGTCTTTCACCAGGACAAAACTCTGAGCGGTTTCATCCTTTTGAAATAGCTCAATCACATGTGACAGCGGTGCCTGCGCCGATAATGGGCGGGTTTTTTCAGCTATTTCAGTTAATCGGACAGCCATAAAAAGACCCCATACTCAGCTTTGAGTATGAAGAATTGCCCACAATTCCTTTACGGCTTGCAAACCAAGCTGAAAAAAATGCTACTTAATTTCGCTATGATGGCGAACGATTTTGCTCACCAGCCCATAATCAACAGCTTCTTCGGCGCTCATCCAGTGATCGCGATCTGTATCTTTGACGATTTTTTCAAGCTTCTGGCCTGTTGCCTCGGCAAAAATATTGTTCAAGCGCTCACGCATGCGAACGATTTCACGGACCTGAATTTCAACATCAGAGGCCTGACCGCCAACACCGCCGCGTGGTTCATGAAGGAGGAAGCGCGTATTTGGTAGCGCAAAGCGGTTTTCCTTCTTGGCCGCCGAATAGATCAGCGCACCTGCGCTAGCGACCCAACCTGAGCCAAGCACCTTAACCGGAGCGCCGACAAACTTGATCATATCATGGATCATGTCGCCTGATTCAACGTGCCCACCCGGTGAAGAGATCACCAAAAGGATCGGATCAGCACTGTCCGAAGCAAGGGCCAGCAAACGCTCGCATACGCGGCGCGCAAGTTTGTCATCCACACCGCCTGTCAGCATGATGGTTCGGGCATTGAACAATGCCTCCTCAAGGAAGGCATTGGGCTCGCCCATTGGTTTTGCTTCAGGCTCGTCGTCGAGTCGTATCATGAATACTCCGCATAGGTTCTCGGCCAAGATGTGATGCGCGTGGCCGCCTTGGTCAAGCGGCATGATGCCTATTTTGTGTGAGTAACTTTCAGACCAAAGATTTCGACCATCTCTTCTGGCTCAGGGTCTCGGTCATCATAGCTCTCAATCAGCTCCATCGTGATCGGCTGCGGCGGCGCCGCGACAAACTCAAAGCTGCCGCCACTTTCAAGATAGCGGGCATAGGCTTCGATCCAATCGGCCGCTTGTGGGAACTCTCTTGTTGCTTCTGCTTTTGCAAACCGCATCGTAGTGCCAAGATAGGCGCGCATTTGAGCAGGCTCCATGCTTCCAAGCACAGCACCCCAGCCTTGATCGGGATATTCCTTGCCCAGTGCATGCGCAAAGCCAAACAGTTTATCAAAGCCGCCTTTATCGGTTTCCTTCCAGCGAAGACTATTAAAGGCAAATGTTTCTTCAAAGGCTGTCTCGAAGGCGGCTTCCGGGTCGTCTGAATTATAAATGGTCTTGGCCATCTCATAGGTCGGCAAATTCAGGTCAATCTCGAACAGCTGTGCACCAAAGCCGTCAGAATCAAACGAGATCATCGTATCGGTCGGCCCGGCATCGGCGTCCCAATTGCCTTTGAACGTCGTATCAAACGGAATTTGGTCGAGCCCATGTTGAGGCAAGAGGTCTATGGCTTTGCCAATGCCCTCCATCACGAGATCAAACTCTTGCTGCATTTCAGGCTCATCAATTGCCGTACTGCGCATTCCAGCTTCGAAGATGTCCAGGAAAATCCCCGAAAACTCGCCCGGTCTAAGGGTTGCGCCCTCTATCGTGAACTCCAACTGGCTTGGGATGAACCATTCAAAATTGGTCATATCAACAAAGAAGCGCTCAGCAGAGAGTATCTCGCCCTCATCAAGCTTGACAGTATAGTCTAGAATCTCAGCTTGTCCGAGACTTAAAAGGTCACGCTCTTCCATATCAGGAAGCTCTGCGCGCGCCAAAAAGCCCATCAATTTGTCGAGGCGGATATCAGCAATTCGTGATGATGCATAATTCGCCTCTTGCGCCATAGTGAAACCATCAGGGAAAGGAGAAAAGGCAACATTTTCAAACTCGTCACCTCCAAAATCTACGTCCTGATACGTATTGGTTTGACTAGTTGATCCACCCCGCACAATTGCGCTCGCCAGATCAAACCCTCGCGCGCCGCGATAGGCGGCAAACTCAAACGCCATATCCACTTCGCTGACAGCACCCGGCTGGGTCATGGCGAACCGCCCCTTGGTCTTGGACAGAACCATGTCATCATACCCAATCGAGCGCGTAACAGCGATCAGATGCTGCCCGAGGTGCATGACGTCCAAAAGCGTGGACTGAGCGTCCTCATCTATATCAGATAGAAGCTCAGCTGGCGCGAGGACCAGCTCCCAGGGAAGTAGGCTCGCATTGGTAGATACAACCCGCTCTGTAACGCTCTCAAACTCATCAACAGATAGGGTAAACTCTGGCGGGAAGTCTTCCTCGATTTGATCAAGGAAGAGCGCAAACGTCCGGTTCATTGCTTCTGCAGCTCCGAAATAAGACATGTTCTTACCATCAAGGCGAGTGTAGATGGCGCCCGATTCAGACAGACGCTCGCCTTGTAGACGGGCCTCCAACAAGTCGGTTTCCAAACCCCATACTTTTGCTTCTTCGAAGTTCAGACCAAACTTTTCTGCTTCGCCGAAGCCGATTGAAAGGTCCTTGAAGACGGTCGCGCCTGAGTTCGCGTCAAAGCTTTTTGTCTCCCACTCTATAGACGCATAGGCTGGGAGTGCAGCGACCAAATCAGACAAGTCGGCCTCTGAGGCTCCATCTATTGAGAAAGGCTTATTCAGCAGATCATCAAACTCGCCAAGATCAGTCGTTAGATTTGAAGATGCAGAGGGTTTGGCGGCCTCCAGATCCGTCGTCGGTACCTCTGGGTTGTCTCCACAGGCGGCCAGAGCCAAAGACGTTGTCGCCAAAGCCAAAGATTTCAAACGTTTCATGAGCGTCCCTTTTCAGATTAGTGGCCTTCAAAAGCCATCAGTGTTTTTACCTCTATACCATGAGCGCGCAAACTCGCCGCGCCGCCAAGGTCTGGCAGATCAACCAGAAAAGTTGCAGCCACGACATCTGCTTGCGCTGTATGCAACAGCTTCAAGCCCGCTTCGGCGGTGCCCCCGGTGGCGATCAGATCATCGACCAGCAGCACTTTATCCCCGGGGTGCAAAGCGTCGGTATGCATATGCAACTCATCTGTACCATATTCCAGCTCATAGGTTTCGCTGAACGTGGTCCAGGGCAGCTTTCCAGGCTTGCGCAGCGCGGTGAACCCTGCGCTTAGCTCAACCGCCAAAGCGCCGCCGAGGATAAACCCGCGCGCATCGATACCTGCAACCTGCGCAATCCCCTGCCCTTTGAAAGGCGCAGCCATAGCTTCGATTGCTGCTTTGAAGGCGGCAGGGTTTGCCATCAGTGTCGTTACATCCCGAAACAGAATTCCTGGTTTTGGATGGTCAGGAATGGTTCGGATAAAGGACTTGAAATCCATACTTACTGGGCGACCTCTACAGGGGGCGGGGCGGCCTCCAGAGGCGCCTCTATAATCGGCTCAACCGGCTTCTCCCGCCTCTTCCAGAACGGCGCATTCGGGTCAGATTTGCGATCATAAAGCTTCGCGTAATACTCACTCGCTGTGTAAGTCAGCGGTTTTGGCGTCAGCGTCATGCCATAGGTACGCAGGCGCTCGACCACCTGATCACGCAAATGGAGCTGTGGCAGCATTCGAGCGTGGAAGCCGTGCGACTTCATCCAGTCGCGGACATGCCAACTGCGCGTAGAGTGTGCTTCGGTCGGCGGCTTACCCTTGTGCTGCTCCCAGAGATAGAGCGTCGCAATGGCATCAATCACGGCATCTATCGAAGCGCTTAAAGGTTTAGCGACATCCTTTTTCTGTGCCAGCATTGAGCGGATTTCGAGCTTGCGGGCACTTAGCTCATCATAGCTGCCGCGAATAACGGTCAGAGCCCGCCGATCCGCCTCGCTTGGCCGCGCCAGAAGAGCGTCCAGCTGTGGGTGCGTTACCGGCAGTAAGTCACTTGGTCCGTCCGCTTCGCCGCTCGCCACACTCGCCAATTCGGCTAGCATACGCTGCAAGTTCAGGCGCAGCTCATGGCCAACCCCTTCCAAAGACAGCTTCTCCATATCGCGCTCGCGGTCGACCCAGCGCCAAGCTGACCAGGCCAGAAAACCAACTGCCCCGATCAGGACAAGAAGCCCGCCGACCAGGAATGTTTGAAAAGTTGCGTCACTCATCACTCTACTCCCCTTTGATTCCCTTTTAGCAAAGCGTGAGGCATCCGGCCACTTGCAATTTGTTCTTTATATGTTCTAGTAACGCTGATGCGCCAACCAACCGAAATTGAAAGCCTATATCTTGATTTTGACGGGTTCTTTGCGAATGCGGAAAAGACCCTGCGCCCGGAATTGAGGGGGCGGCCCGTCGGGGTCATCCCAATGGCGTCTAAACATACCAGCCTGATTGCGCGCTGCTACGCGGCCAAACGCTATGGCATCAAACGTGGGACAAACGTGATGGAGGCGCGCGCGCTATGCCCTGAAATTGCGCTGCCAGTGGCCCGCCATGATGAATATGTAAAGCTGCACCACCGCATTCTGGAGGTGATCGACAGGTTTGTACCCGTCAAGAAAGTCTGGTCCGTTGATGAAATGGAGTGCGCCTTGATCGGTCGCGAACGGCGCAATTACTTGACCCTGGCCGAGCAGATCAAAACTGCTTTACGTATAGAGTTTGGACCTTATTTGACCTGCTCAATCGGGTTTGCCCCTAATCAGTTTCTGGCCAAAGTCGCCGCAGAAATGAACAAACCTGACGGTTTGGAAGTGATGCGGCCGGACGCCCTGCCCGGGCGGCTGCTTGAGTTAGAACTGACCGACTTGCCGGGCATTTCATCAAATATGGAAAAGCGCCTGAATGCAGCATCGATTTGGTCTGTGGAAGACGTGTGGCAGCTTTCGCCCAAACATGCCCGCAAGATATGGGGCGGCGTTGAAGGCGAGCGAATGTGGGCGCAATTGCGCGGCTTCGCTGTCAGCCGCCCGGAAACAGAGCGGCGAATGTTCGGGCATGGCCGCATTTTATCGGCAGATTGGCGCGATCCTGTCAAAGCTAGGGACTGTATCCGGTTGCTAACCGCCAAAGCCGCGCGGCGCTTGCGCCGGGAAAACTATACCGCCAGTGCCCTCAGCGTGTCGCTCGGCGCGCAAGATGGCCAGCGCTGGTCTGGCGAAACGAGGTTCTTCCCTGCCCGCGATGATCACACTTTCCTGAGGGAAATGGGGCGTCTCTACGAAGCAGGAGTTCACGCCTTAGGAAGAGTGCGTCTAAAGAAGCTTTCCGTCATGTTGCACAATATCGCCCCGATAGGCCTCACCTCAGGTGATTTGTTTGAGCAGGCCGAAGCGCGCTCCGATCGCCAGCGCTGGGAAACACTGACAGAAGCCATGGACAATCTGAACGCACGCAATGGAGATTGCGTCGTGTCGCTTGGCATGAGGATTGAGCCACCCGGTGGGTATGCTGGGGCGAAAATCGCGTTCGGACGCGTACCGGACTTGAATGACTTCGCTCTGACCCCAGCAGCAGCGAAAGCACACCAAAAGAATCTTGAAATGTTTGAGCCATGAATGCGTTCCAAAACACTGGCTTAACAAATCCTTTCACCCACCCTCAAAATGCAGGGGAGTATCCTAACATGACTGCAAGCTAAGTTTTGTATGAGTTATTTTGATAATAAGAATCAAGGACGCTCAAGGCGCTAGTGGCATGAAAATAATAAAAAAATTACTGAAAGATACGTCCGGCCACGTTGCCGTGATCTTTGGGCTGTCAATCATTCCAATCATTGCGGTCGCAGGCTTCTCGATTGACTTTTCTGCAACCACAACCAGCAAGACAAAAATTCAATACGTCGTAGATTCTGCCGTTCTGACAGGCGCCCGCGCGATGCAGACAGGCAAGAACCAGGCTGAAATCCGCACAATTGTAGATGGTTACATTGCTGCGCAGCTTTCGGAGAGTGCGAATAGCGGCATGCTAAGCTGTGGCAGCCCAGTCTATGGTTTTCCAGCAAACTCACAAGACATCACAATCGACCTGGAATGTGTGCAAAAAACTGCTTTGATGAAAGTTGTTGGAAAGAAAAACGTTAAACTCAAAGTCTCCTCCACATCAACTTGGGGCATCGGAAAGCTCGACGTAGCTTTTATGTTCGACGTCTCCGGCTCAATGGGCGGTAGTCGCATGCGGAACCTCAAAACATCCGCGAAAGAGGCTATTAAAGTCCTCCTACCTGTCGATGCTGCACCAGAGATTATCGAAGACACCCGCGTTGCAATGGTATCTTATAATTCGATGGTCAATGCGGGTGACTTCTTTGAGGATGCGACCGGGGTTAAACCCACACGGACCTATACACACATCATTAATGCGGATGCTGGCGACTCGCTGACGCAGACAGAAGGGTCCCTATTCAGCGAGATGGACATTGGCCTCTATGATGGCGATAATAACGACTTAATTTCACGGCTTGGTGACGGTGCCGTCATTCAAGTTGAAGACAATGAGATTGACGACCTGACAGTCGCAGCTTGGCTGAATCCGGGTAACTCATTGCGCGGCAGAGTTGGAAGCATGTATATGGAGCTGCGCGGTGAACATACGCGCAATCAAACAGAGAATTATGAGCCATATGCTTTGTACGGTGATAGCAGCGGCAACTACAATAGTGCTCGCTTTAAATATGGTGATTATACAATTCGCATTCGCGCATATTCTAGGAGTCACCGTAACGGTTCAGTACTGTTTGATGAGACGCTCAGCTTTACTTTGACGGATGGTGAAGTCCCAGAACCAGAAGAAAAAACGTACACACTTACCTCAACATGTGTGTGGGAACGTGATGGAGCCGAAGCCTTCACAGCCGACAAGCCTGAGCTTATCTCAACAAGCCCCAAAATGGATTCATTCCTGGCGCACCGACAAGCTTGGTTTACCGAGGACGAAGACCATAATGATGGCGGTTATTGGACAGTCGGACATCCAGAGCGCCCGAACAATAACAGCTATCGAGGTAATGAGTGCCGTAATCACAAGCCAGTTGAGCTCACCAATAACCGGACGACCCTGAACACTTATATTGATAGCCTCACAACCGGAGGGGGCACAGCCGGGCATCTCGGGGTTGCCTGGAGCTGGTACTTGATTGCCGAGGAGTGGAATACGATCTTCACAGGTGATGCAAAGCCCCTGGATTATACGGAACCAGACTCCACTAAGGCCGTCATCTTGATGACAGATGGTGAATTTAACCGCGAAATCTATGAGACAGCTCAAGGCGACTCAGATGCGCAAGCACGCGCCATGTGTGATGCGATGAAGCTTAAAGACATCAAAGTCTATGCCGTCGCCTTGCAGGCTCCGACAGCTGGCCAAAGAGTTTTGGAATACTGCGCAAGTGGACCAGAGTTCTTCTTTGATGCACAAAACGGCGCGGAACTAACCGAGGCCTACCGCCAAATTGCAGTGTCCATTTCTGACTTGCGGATCAGTAGTTAGGTTTGAAATTTACAAAGATATAGGACCGGCAATCGGACGATTGCCGGTCCTTTTTCTATTTTGCTGCGATCAAGGTCGTTTTGGCACTTGGTATCTTACCTTCGGGCCATCCGGTCCAAAGCTCTGTTTCTTTAATGGCCGCAGCCTCGACGGCTGCTTCTTTGACATGGCCGTAACCACGTATATCGTCAGGCACTTCAGCAATTGCGACAGCCAGATCGAGATTTTTCTCACAAATGCCTTCAATCAAACGATCAACATTGCTCAAATACTGATCCCGAAGCGCGCGTTCCATTTTGCGTTCTGCCGTCCAACCAAAAGGATCGAACCGTGTTCCCCGTAGGCCCTTGAAGCGCTTCATGATCTTGAATGACGTTTTCATCCAGGGCCCGAAATTCTTCTTGACCAAATGCCCGTTGGCATCGGTTTTTGAGAAAAGCGGCGGCGCGAGATGATAGTTCACCTTTCCGCCCTTGAACGTCTTTGCAAGATAAGCGTCGAACTTCCCATCGGTCCATAGACGCGCGACCTCATACTCATCCTTATAGGCCATGACCTTGAAGGCATACTTCGCCACAGCTTCAGCCAAACGCTCTCCAAGCCCCGCAGCTGTCTCAGCCGCGCGAACCTTGGCAACAGCAGCGCGGTACTGATCCGCATAGGCGGCATTTTGATAGAGAGTTAGGCGGGCTGCTCTATCCTCAATCAACTCATCAAGGGTCTTAGGCGCGATATGCCCGCGCGGGTCTTTCGCCGTCTCAAGCCGGGCTGGATCATGCGCTGCGAGACGCCCAAGATCAAACGCCGCCATATTGTCTTCGGCTTTAACGCCGTTCAACTTGATCGCCCGGTATATGCCGCGCAAAGACACAGGGATCCCGGCCTTTTGCCAAGCATAACCTGCCATCACCATATTCGTGTAAATCGCGTCATTGAAGTATAGCAGCGATAGCGCCTCAGCATCAAAGACTCCAAAGTCAGCTGCCTGACGCTTCACGCGCGCGGCCAACAAGTCGCTCTCGAACTTTTTCCGCCGATCGCGAATAAACTCACTGGTCGGTGTCACATCGCTGTTTGCCCAGGCCATAGTTTTTTCCGCGTCCATCAGGTTCAGCGCGTCGCCGCCAGCCGCGACGACTAAATCGCAAGCGATCATGCAATCGGTGCTAGCGGGGGGAACACGGCCCGTGGAAATCATGTCCGGCTCTCTGGCAAAGCGCAGATGCGATAGGACTGGCCCGCCCTTCTGAGCAAGCCCTGTCATATCAAGGCTGGACGCTGCGTGACCATCGACATGGGCAGCCATTGCCAGAATGGCCGCAACTGTCGTCACGCCTGTCCCGCCAACCCCAGTGAACAAGACGTTCCAGACCCGGTCCAGCATGGGCGTTTCTGGCAACGGAATACTGGTCGCATCAATCTCAGGCCGCGGCTTGTCTTTTGCAGTGAAGGCGCCATCCGTCACGGTCACGAAACTTGGGCAGAAGCCTTTGACGCAAGAGATGTCAGTATTGCAAGTCGACTGATTGATCCGCCGCTTCCGCCCCAATTCTGTCTCGACCGGCTCAACCGAGAGACAGTTGGATTTGATCGAACAATCTCCGCACCCTTCACAAACCTCGGTATTGATCAGGACACGTGTCCGGTCCGGTGCGCGCAGCCCACGTTTTGACCGTCGGCGCTTTTCAGTGGCGCAAATCTGATCATAGATCAGGACCGAAACGCCCGGCGTTTCACGAAGCGTTTTCTGAACTTGGTCTAACTCATCACGATCATAGATTTTTACGCCCCATGGCAAGCCTTTAACATTGGCGTACCGGGTTATGTCTTCTGTTACGATAACAATGGTCTCAACGCCTTCGCCTTTGACTTGCTGAGCGATTTGCTGCGGCGTCTGACCTGACTCCACAGTCTGCCCGCCGGTCATGGCCACAGCGTCATTATACAGAATTTTATAGGTAATATTCGCGTTCGATGTGACCGCAGCCCGGATCGCAAGAGAGCCTGAGTGCGAGTAGGTTCCATCGCCAAGATTGACAAACATATGCTCTTCGCCGGTCGCAAAGTGCTGGCCAATCCAGGCAATACCCTCCCCGCCCATCTGGCTGGTCATGTCTGTGTTCCGGTCCGGCATGAAATTCGCCATATAATGGCAGCCAATGCCAGCCAGCGCCCGTGATCCCTCGGGAACAACGGTAGATGTATTATGCGGGCATCCAGAACAGTAATGCGGGGTGCGAACCGTCTCAGTCGCATGGGTTCGCGCGGCCTCACCAGAGCGGCCAACACGTTCAAAGTAGGCATCTGCCTGCTTACGATCCCAGCCCTTTGGCAAAATGCGCATCAGCGCTTCAGCCATCTCCGGCACAGGAATCGAGGCAATCTGACTCAGCAGCGGCTTGCCGTCTACGTTACGCTTGCCTTCAAGCTTCGGGCGCTTTTTCTCTGGCAATGTATAGAGCGCAGCACGGAGTTGATCTTCGATAAGCGGGCGTTTGTGCTCAATCACAAGCACACGCTCGAGCCCCGCGCAGAAAGCCCGGATACCTTCCGGCTCCAGCGGCCATGGCATCGCGACCTTATAGATTGCAACACCAAGAGCTGCCGCTTGTTCAGGCGTCAATCCGATCGCAGCCAGAGCTTCAAAGACATCACGCGCGGCCTGTCCGGTAACAACAAGACCGATCCGGGGTTTCGCACTCGGCAAAATAACGCGGTCAAGCTGATTGGCGCGCACCCAAGCTTGCGCAGCGGGTAGTTTGAACTCACGCAGGCGTCGCTCTTTCTCAAGCGGCGGGTCGCTGCGGCGCATATGAACGCCGTCCGGTGGGAAAGCAAAATCAGGCGTTACGAACTTCATACGGTCAAGCGAAACATCGACCACAGAACCACTATCCATTGTGTCGGCAAGCGCAATCATAGCGCTCCAAGCCCCGGAAAAGCGGCTCATCGCCCAGGCATGGAGACCATAGTCCAAGACGTCCTGGATGCTTGCCGGGTTTAGAACCGGGATTTCCGCGTCTTGCATCGCAAACTCAGATTGCGATGGCAGGGTCGAAGACTTGCACAAATGGTCATCACCAAGAATGGTCAGAACACCGCCTAGAGCCGAAGATCCAGCGGCATTGGCATGCTTGAAAACATCCCCTGTCCGATCAACGCCCGGCGCCTTGCCATACCAAATACCGAAAAGCCCATCCCGCTCTGCCCCCGGAAACAAACCAAGCTGCTGACTGCCCCAGACGGATGTTGCCCCAAGGTCTTCATTCAGGCCTTCCCAAAATTCAATATTATGCGCGTCCAACCACTTTTGCGCCGTGCGAAGTTGCTGGTCATACCCGCCAAGAGGAGAGCCGCGATACCCGGATATGAAACCCGCCGTATTGTGACCTGCCTGAAGATCGAGCCGCTTCTGATCAAGCGGCAAGCGAACCAGGGCTTGAATCCCGGTCATGTAGGCTTTGCCCTCGACAAGATCGTATTTGTCGTCCAGCGTGACTTCACGATGTTCCAAAGCGCACCTCTTATATTTTGCGTCAGGTCATATATCCCAACAAATTACTGAAATTACTTGCCTTGTTTGCGCTTAATGGCCTATGTTAAGCAATAATATTCTAAAATACCTTACTTATGGGGGACGGTTTGTCAGAAACGCTTGATGCCATAGATGCTAAAATCCTGGACTTGATTCAGCAAGACGCCTCACTTTCGGTGGCCGATATTGCCGACCGCGTTGGCCTTTCCTCTTCGCCTTGCTGGCGGCGCATCAAGCGTATGGAAGAAGCAGGCGTTATCCGGGGCCGTGTCACTTTACTTGATCGCCAATCTCTTGGGTTGGGTTTCGAGGTTGTCGCGAACGTTAAGCTAGCTCTCCCCAGCAAGGAGAACCTTGAAGCCTTTGAACAACTGGTTGGTAAGTGGCCAGAGGTGATGGAGTGTATGACAGTGACCGGGGCTGTAGACTATATCATCCGGGTCACGACGACGGACATGTACGCCTATGACAGCTTCCTGCGAGAGAAATTGCTGGGATCGGCTTTGGTCTCGGACGTACAGTCGCGGATTATCATCAATGTCGCAAAGCGCACGACAGCTGTACCTCTCGGCCTGATCAGTGATTATGTTCCGGCGAGCTAAAGCGTTTTTTGGCATAGGCCTAAGCGCGGTGGCAATCGCGGCCATACCTCTATCAGTACAGGCGCAGACCTCTGACTTGGCTTTACAGGACCGCGTTGATCAAGCGCGAGCAGACTACAATCTGGTGGGCTTAGGCGCCGCGGTTATTACAGCTGATATGGTCGAGCCGCTTATCGCCGTCACCGGGGAACGCCGCCGTGGGTCCGGGGATGTGATCCAAATAGGCGACGCTTGGCATATCGGCTCAAACACCAAAATGCTGACCGCCCTGACATATGCCACGCTAGTCTCACGTGATGATGCGGAATGGGCCGCAAAACTCCCAGATCTCTTTCCTGATATTGCCACTGATATGCAGGCTGACTGGCATGATGTCACAATAGAGGACCTGTTCGCACATCGCTCAGGCGCCGCGCCAAATATAAGCCAAATAGCTATGATTGCGCGCGTTTTCGATGAGCGTAACCTGACCGACCAACGCGCCGAATTGGTCGTCAACACACTTACGAAACCGAGCAGCGGCACCAGGGGTGAGTTTGAGTACTCTAACCTCGGTTATATAATTGCAGGCGCGGCGATTGAAGCCATTCTCAACAGCCCATCCGAAACTCCTGCTGACTTCGAAACTCTATTTCTGTCAATATTTGGCGAAGACATCGCAGATGGTGGCGGAACACTTGGTTTTGGCCCCCCAAAGGATGGTATTCAAGGTCACATGAAGGCGATGCTCACAAGCAAACTCAAAGCTGTCGGAGCAAATGATACAGACGATAATCCGGCGATTTTTGGTCCCGCCGGAACGATGAATATCGATCTGCGCACCCATGCCCTTTTTCTCGCCAAGCACTTCATCTCTGGCGAGGCAGATATCAAAGCGAAACTCCTCACACCTTATCCAGAGGCGGATAGTGATTATGCGCTGGGCTGGGGGCTTGGAGAGATGGAAGGCATTGGCCAAATTTTTGGGCATAGCGGCTCAAACACAATGTGGTTGTCCAATGTCACATATGCGCCGTCCCTCAATGCGATTGTCATCATAAACACCAATCAGTTTAATGATGATGCCCGAAATGCTGTGCGCGACCTTAACCGCGATATTCTCAACGATCTGGCCGCTAAAGCGCCTTGAAATAAGTTACATGCCCATCTGTTTCGCCGAGGATTTTGACCTCGCCGCCCGGCCAGGTTTGTAATCGAACGTTGAACACGCCGAGCCTTGGATTGTCTTTTTCAAATACAGAAGCCGGCTCCATACATAGCCATGCAACAGGCGTTTGCTCGCTGGCGCCCTGCCCGGCTGTGTCTATGGCCGTTTGTATTCGGTTTCGAACGCTCGCAGGCGGATAGTGCAAAAAGACCGAATGGAAGATTACGCGCACGCCTTGCTTAGACTCACCTGACAGTTTGCGGTCCAGCCAATCTGCAGCGTCCGCTTTGTCAACACGAACCCCATTTTCGGCGGCCAATGCCATAGCCGCATCGAGCCGGGTCAAGCGTTCAGCCTGATCGGCCCATGTATAGGATTTCAACCGCAGACGTGCGGCAGGGTCTGTCACATCAATTGGGTTTAAATCACACGCGCTGCGGCTGGCAATTAGAGACCGGCTCCCACTCGTTGGGGGCATGCCCTGCCACTCTGTCCGGATCGAAACAGAGTGTGATGGCAAAGGCCGCGGCAATATCTGCCAATCCCTATCGCCATAGCTAAACTGATCAATGCATTGATTAAGACCAGCGCTCGCGCCTAGCTCATAGAGATGCAGCGGCAGGCCTGGAAACTGGCGCGCGATCTCCATAAACCCAGGCAACAGGGCGATGGAACGCCGCGTTTCATTTGTCTGCGGATCAGACTTTATGAACTCCGCAACCTCATCAAAACGGCTCTCAAGATAGGCCTTTGCAATTGGCCATAGCTCTTTCATATCCCAGTCATCACGACCGACCGGATAAGCCGCTTTTAAGGTCTCACTTGCACGCGTCAGGACACCATGATGAAGCGCGCCTGCAAGCCGTAAAGCTGTGGCTCGCTTACGGTGCGGCTGCGGAATAGTTGCGGCGAGGCGCGCGCAAACGCCGTCCGTTTCGGCATTCTCCGCAAATGCCCTGCACAGCGCTGCTGTTAGGGGTGACCCAAGCTCATCGCACCACACCGCTTGCTCATGACAGTGAGCAATAAAGTTGGAGGCATCTCTAGGCCCGCTCCACGCACATCGCGATACCCTCACCGCCGCCAATACAAAGCGAAGCAACGCCCTTCTTGGCGTCGCGGTCTTCCATAGCCGCCAGAAGCGTAATCAGGATACGCGCGCCAGATGCGCCAATCGGGTGGCCCATGGCACAAGCGCCGCCATTCACGTTGACGATGTCATGGCTAAGACCCAGCTCTTTCATCGCGATCATTGGAACGACCGCAAAGGCTTCATTGATTTCCCAAAGTTCAACTTCGTCTTTCTTCCAGCCCGCTTTGGTCAAAGCCTTTTCCATTGCCGGAACAGGCGCTGTGGTGAAGTTTTCAGGCTCATGCGCATGGCTTGAAGATGCAACAATCTTTGCAATCGGCTTCAGACTACGCTTTTCAGCTTCAGACTGTTTCATCAAAACAAGGGCAGCGGCGCCATCCGAGATCGCCGATGCATTCGCCGCTGTCACAGTGCCATCCTTACTAAAAGCCGGGCGCAGCGATGGAATTTTGTCCGGGCGCGCGGTACGTGGCAGTTCATCCGTGTCGACTGTTGTTTCCCCCTTTCGGGTTTTGATGGTCACGGGTGCAATCTCACGTTTGAACTTGCCCGCTTGCGTTGCCTTTTGTGCACGGCTCAGCGTCTCCAGAGCGTAGGCATCCTGCTGCTCTCGCGTGAACTGGTACTTCTCGGCGATCATGTCAGCAAAATTGCCCATTGGGCCACCGGCATAGGCATCGGTCAGGCCGTCCAGCGCCATGTGATCCTTCGCGCCCATGTCGCCATATTTATGGCCTTTGCGAACATCGATCAGATGCGGCGCATTGGTCATGCTTTCCATACCGCCGACAATCACAATGTTCGCGTCACCTGCTGCGATCGCATTCCGGCCCATAACAGTCGCCTGAAGGCCGGAGCCGCACATCTTGTTTATGGTTGTCGCCTCCAGACCTTTATCAAGGCCTGCTTTGAACCCGGCCTGACGTGCAGGCGCTTGCCCCTGCCCGGCTGGCAGGCAATTACCCATGATGATCTCATCGGCTTCATCAGCGCCCAGTCCAGCTTCGGCGACCGCAGCTTTCACAGCCACCGCACCCAGCTCATTTGCTGAGAGTGCATCAAGATCACCCAACAGACCGCCCATTGGCGTTCGGGCCATACCAACAATTACGACCGGATCAGATGAAGACATGAGAAACCCTCCAAGGTTTTATAGAACGCACTTTTTGTGCACTTGCGAACAAATGGGCCTGAACAGGCCATCTCGTCAAGGAAGCTGAGATGACTTTTTTAGATCGGAAATCTCGCGCTCGCGCCACCAATGCGGTCTTAAACCGACACGTCTGATCATTGCCTCCAGACGCGGAAAAACAGAGGCCCTCTCCAGAACTGGGTTCACATGATCCGTCAGTAGACAGTAGTGGCTCGTGTGCGTGCCAGAGTGATGATGCACGTGATGCCTAGGGGATTGCAGTAGTCCTGTTTTGTGGATGGCTGTAATCACTGGACCATTTCGCACAGCATCATGATGCGACCAGCCATGTATGACATTCGCAAACGCACCGAAAAAGAGCGCTGAAATCGTTAGCGGGTTGATCCAGCCCAACAGGTAGAGCACGCCTGCAACAATGCTAGCAAACATAACGATATAGCCGTGACGATGCCAAATACTAATCTCGAAGAGCTCAAGCGGCTTATGGTGATGACCATGACTGAAGACGACATAGCCTGGACCAATAATCGGCCAGTACGGGCTGCAATAAGTATCAACAAGCCAATGCACACACCCGGACCCAAAATCTGCGAGCCAGAGCCCGAGTAGGATCATGATGGCAAGTTCAAACATAGCCGCCTCCCTTACGGAAGGTACTATCAGGTCCCTCTCAAAAGAGCCTTGTACAGATTGCCGCGCGGCAGGCCGCCACAATACCTTCGGGCTGTCTATCGCACCCGCGTTGGGTTTGTTGCATCCAAAGCAACAGCCCGTTCCATAATGTCCAGTAGCTCATCGTCGAGATCGGAAGGATGATAAATCTTGACGTGTCGAAGTGATTTACCCGTACCTTCAATTCGGCCAAGATAATCATCGGCCAGTGTCGCCCCTTGCCACAGCTGGAGGTTACACCGATCGGCATGAGCAATAATGGAAAACACCCGCTCATTCCCGCTCCAGCAAGGAAAACCCCAGGCGAGTTTGACCGTAAAATTCGGCCAGCGGGTCTTGATCGCATCCTCAACGGTCGTTGCAATCGCCAATTGATTTGGCTCTAGCGCATCAAAATATGCATGTACTGTTTTTGGCTTAGGCATTCTGTCCCGCCCCATTTCGTTCTGAATACGAAACGGCATTTACCTTAGTGTGCACTGCACAAGCCATAGGCGAACGGATATTTTTTCTGCAAAAAAGATACATTGCGCCTTTTGGTTCGCTTAGCGCGCGTGTTTTTTCAAGAAATCGCGCAGGTCATCATACATTCCAGACTGGTTTGCATATTCACCGAAATTGCGGGCCTCAGCCAGCCACTCCCGGGTTGTGGAGCGGACTTCCTCGAACGCGTCGCTGAAGTGATCATTGGTGATCAGGGTTATATTCTCGGGGCTAAGCGAACTGTCTAGCGCATAATCAACGGCTGTTTCGACCAGAGACTCCAAGTCTGCTCCTGAGAACCCGCCCGTCTTATTGACTAGCTCCTCAAGATCTAAAAGGTGCGATACCGGACGGCCTTCTAGCAACCGCTTTAGAATAAAAGCGCGGGCAATTTTATCTGGCGGCGGCACAAAAAGCGTACGGTCAAATCGGCCGGGCCGCCGAAATGCGGTATCCAGCGACCAGGGTAGGTTCGTCGCGCCGAGCATCAGAATGCCTTCATTCCGATCGCTATCCATTTCAGTCAATAAGACCGAGACGACGGTATTGACCTTATAACCGCTATCAAACTGACGCCGCTGGGCCAGTGCCTCTACTTCGTCAAAAAACAGGACATGCGGCCGGTTTGCGCGGGCATATTCAAACATCTCGGCGATCCGCCCTTCTGCAACGCCGATATAGCGATCCAGAATTTCAGCTGCCCGAACCTCGGTAAACTCGGCTTTGACTTGATTGGCGACTGCGCGGGCAATCATCGTCTTTCCGCATCCAGGCGGGCCATAAAGCAGCACACCGCCGCCGGCTTTTCGCTTGAATTTCGCAACCATGCCAGGGTTTTCAAAGGGGCGAATAATCTTGCGGTGAATCTGCCGCTTTACCTTCTCAAGACCGCCAACATCATCAAACGTCACGACCTGCCCATACTGCGTTGCTTCCGCCATTGGCGCTGACCCAGGATGCAGGCTCACGATGTTCGTTTCATTCGAGTTCGTCGTTTCAGCTTGCTCAGACGCGCCGCGCCAAGCTGTTGAGGCTTCATAAGCATCCGCTTTGGCAAGCAGGTCCGACGCTTTCAGACGCAGTTTAGCATCCTCGATCCTGGCAGGCTCAATCTGCTGCAGCGCGCCGGTGATCTGGCTGCTATCGGAGCTGTTTTCCAACAGGATCAATAGCGCTGCAAACGTCGCATCGCCGCCTGTGCCAGCACGAACAAGATCAATCAGGCTTTGAACCTCAATTGGTAACATCAAGCACCTTTCCTCCAAAAGAACAGATCAATAGTCGTCTAGTTTTACCCGAGATGTAACCTCACGATATGGATCATAATTCCAATCCTCGCCGATAACATAATGGACCGCCAGCGCCCAGGACACCGCAAATAATCCAGCAATGACAAGCGCTCCCTGCCAAATCGGCATGAAAGGCGGCACTTGATTGACGTTTGCTGCATAGACAATCGAAGATATGCACAAGGCAACCCAAAGCAGGTTTGTCAGATGCCCGGCGATGGCTCCAAATGCCTCAGCCGCTTGCGCAGAGATCCATTGCAAGACATGGCCAGCAAGGAAAGGTGGAAACCAGACAAGCGCACTGCCCCACCGGACCCAGCGTACGGGTTTGGAGTTTGGATCGAGGCGTCGGGAGCTATCCGCAAGCGCTTTTGCATCACCGAAGGCAAACTCACGAAACTTCACAAACGCCAACGTCTCCAAGACTTTCGCGTCATTAACATCATGCTGAATGACATGGCTGAGCGCTTCACCTGCGCGAAACGGATTACGAGCCTCATACTCGGCAAAACCAATGAACTTTTGGAAATGCGCATTGTCTGGCGTTTCAGATAGCAGGCCGCGAAACAAGGCGATTGATTTCC
>CAZGVG010000007.1:0-48368 GCA_964528975.1 uncultured Hyphomonas sp. | reverse complement strand
TTCTGAAAAGCGAGCAAAAGCAGACATAAGAAATGACCTGCCCAAAGGTTTGGCCCGTTCTTAAGTTACCAGCAACGCTGGAGGAATAATTGCTATTCTAAAAATCGCTCATATGGTGGCGTACCGGTGAATGCCCCCTGACCCACAAGACCCGAAACTCTTAGTTCGGGTTTCGGCATTATTACAGATACTAGCGGACAAAATGCGCGGCGATAGATAATAGGAAAATGTTCGCACCGCCTCTTCCGTTGATAGACGGCTATGGAATAGAGTGCTGACAACTAGATCCGATTATTAAAGCTTCACCGAAGTAGCCTTTTATCGGCGCATTATACTCTAGCAATCAGACAGTGTAGTTTCTGTTATTTCAGTATTCTACGCAAGTTGGAGCTTGGATGTTTGAACGCTATAGATTTGACAGAAAGCCGAATTTGTCCTCAAATTTTCACTCAGGGGACGTGCTTTAACTATGGACAAGAAAACTGTTATAGTTGCCGATGATCACGAGATCATAAGAAGCGCCGTAGTTAGTATTCTCGCGTCTATTCCAGACGTAGATATAGTTGCCGAAGCAGAAGATGGAATAAGCGCCATTGCGCAAGTTCGTATACACTCACCGGATTTGCTGGTTACGGATGCGGCAATGCCACTCGCCAGAGGCATTGAGGTTTTCGCAGAAACCCAGCGATGGAGCCCGACAACGCGTACCGTCCTCTTGACGGGCTTCACGTCAGTTAATCTTCTTTCAGACTGGCTGGAAGCCGGCATCGATGGCCTCTTATTGAAAACAAGCGCTTCAAGCGAAATGAAAACCTGTTTTGAAACCGTTTTGGGGGGTGGAAAATTTGTATCCGTTTTGGTGCAGGACATTCTTGACAGCAAAACTACGCCAGCAAGTCTGACAAATCGTGAGAGAGAGGTGCTCGCCCTGATCGCACAAGGATATTCAAACGTCATGATTGGGGATCGACTTAGTATCAGCCCTAAAACGGTGGAGAAACATAGGGGCAGCCTGATGGCGAAACTAGGCGTGAATTCTGTATCACAGCTTATGGTCTATGCCCTGCGAGAGGGCTTGCTAGATGAACATCGGCAATTGTAATAGGGTGTCTGCCCCATCGACAAGGGTGCCGCAAAATCAGCATATTAGCATTTTTGGTGAGAAAGTATGCTGATTAGGACGTTTACCCTTTTATGGCTGCTTATGGTCTTCCTGATCGCCAGCGCATATGCACAGGAGGAGGTAACACCGCCCCCTGCGATCAACCTTGATAGCTCAGCGGAATTCTATGACAGCATTCTCGATAACGTCTCCGCCTATATTGACCCTACACGCAAGGACACACCCGAACAGGTGCTGGCACAGCCGGAGCGCTTTCAGCCGGTGGAGACAAAGTATCTCGACTTTGGTCTGACGCAGGCTCGCATCTGGCTAAAAGTTGATGTGACCAATGCCACGGGTCGCTCAGGGCCGTGGCGGATCGATTATGCCCGGCAGTATATCCAGTCGATTGATACTTATATTGTCCGCCCTGGCCGAACGCCGATACGAGTCCTCCAGCACAAGCAGACTGACCCGTTTACCGCGCGGCCGATACAAAGTCGGCTATTAACACAGGATATTGATATTGCGCCGGGCGAGACGATCACTTTGCTGATTGGGTATACGTCAAACGCCACAACGTCGTTGAAAGTCGGCATTGGGACGCCTTCCAGTGTTGTCGGCCGACACTCTGTGGAGTCCAGCCTAAATGACGTATTGAATGGCGCCTTATGGGCCATCGTGATCGTTTCTCTGATCATGATTCCTATCATTGGATGTCGCATCGGCTTGCGGTTTGCTGCCTATATTATCGCAGGCTTCACTTATGTTTTGCATGCCGATGGTTACACTTTTCAGCACGTTTTCCCAAATCAGCCTTGGCTGACAGAGCCGCTCAATCTCGCATTCATGCTAGTCATGAGCTTTGCTGCACTAAGTTTCACACGGGAGCTTTTCGCGCTGAAAGTACATGCGCCCCGCTTCGATCGAATTCTGAGATGGATCAGCTTTACTGCGGGCATTCTTGCGATCGTCGTCATCCCACTGATTGAGTTCAGAGGGCTTATGATTGCAGCTTACTCATTGGTGCCTATTTGCTCTTTTCTCCAGGCTGCAACGGGGGTGATCGCGGTTCGAAAAGGCATTGCTGGTGCATGGCCTTACCTAATCGGTGGCAGCTTTGTTGTTTTGTCTTTTGCCTATGCCACCATCGCACATCTGGTGCCTGGCGCATTCAATCTGGATGCTACGCTTGATTTTGGACACATGGTTTTATTGATCGAGTGCTTTGTCTTTGCAGCCGCGATCATGTTGCGGGTCATTGAGCTTAGAAACCAGCGGGACGCGGCGACGCAGGCAGAGATTGACCTGACAAAAGAGCAGCTGGCTCTGTCCAAGTCCCTGCAAAAAAGCCAGGCGGACTATGCTGAGGCACGCCAAAGCTCGCAAACCCATCGCAAGCGATTGGTGGCGGTCAGCCATGACCTTCAACAGCCGCTCGCCTCACTCAAGGCCGGCCTCGAACGCTTGCGGGGTAAAGATGAGACGACGCTAGCTCAAATGTATGCGGCATTTGATTTTCTTGAAACGCTATCAATGGGTCAACTCAAGACGGGCGACCAAGACACTTTGGGTGCGGTCGATACGGTTCCTGAACAGGAACAGTTCCAGCTGTCAGATGTGCTGAACAATGTGCATGCGATTTATAGCCCGCAAGCGACAAGTAAGGGGCTGAATTTTATATACATTCCTGTCGTTGCAAAAGTGAAAACCGATCCGGTAGCCTTGCTGAGAACTGTATCGAACCTGGTTTCAAATGCGATCAAGTACACCGAAGCTGGCGACGTCATAATGCAGGCCATTAGTGATGGCGGCGATGTTGTTATTGAAATCAAAGATAGCGGTCCCGGAATGACAGATGCCGTTTTGGACCGCGTGCGCCAAACCTATCAGACCGAGGCTGCGAATGGCGGCACCGGACTGGGACTGCCCCTCGTCGAGGAGAGCTCCCGCGCATTTGGGTATAAATTCAACATAACCTCAACGCCCGGTACTGGAACGGTCTGCCGCCTCACTCTGCCCGTCATCTCAGACTGACTTCCCGACCCTAGGAAACTATCCCGAATGGGGTGGTTGCCCCATATCCCCTCATCAAGTTTCAGGCAATCCTGTTTTTAGACAGACCGCGCGATTTCTGACGTGTGGAGTGATCTAAAAGGATTTTTTGATGCTAAAACAAACCCTTGTCTTTGCGAGTCTTTTTTCGCTCACCATGTCCCTGCAGGCTCTAGCCAAGGATGGTTACTCACCTGACGTCGCAAATTTTGAGGGATCAACCAGCCTCGCGCTCGGCGCTGATCCAGCTTTTGACCCTACTGGTACAAACACGATTGAGTTCTGGGTCGCCGCCGACTGGAGCAATGATCCCGGCTATGACCCAGTAATTATGTCGAATGCATCCGCCTCCGATATTGGGTATCTTATCGCCATACTCAGAGACCGTGATGGCCTTGGTATTGTTTCTGGTGAGACCGAAGTGATGACGGCTTTTGATTTCTCTGATGGGCGCCTGCACCATGTTGCGATTGTTGAGGGAGACGGTCAGCTTGAAGTCATAATCGACGGAAAAGTGCGGGCCACTCACGCCATAGACTTAGTCGAGAAAACAGGGGCTGAGCTCTGGATCGGCACAGCGGACGGTAAAACAGCCCCCTTCATGGGAGCTATTGGACAAGTACGCATTTGGCAATCTGCGATTCCGGTTCAGACGCTCCGGGCATTTGTGATGGCAGATGTGCTGTCCGAGACGTCAGGCGATCACCCGAAAATCAGTGCCCTGAAAGCCATGAGCGACTTCAGCGATATGACAATGCTGATCGCCGATGAAGACGCTTCATAATCAAATACGCTGTGCCCAAAGGAGACCTTACAATGAAATACATACACCCAATGCTTGCGGCCACTTGCTTATTGTTTGCAGCACCTCAAGTCGCTGAAGCACAAGGCAAGCGCCCTAGTATTTCGTCGAAGTCATCGACGAAAAGCCAGAAGCCGCCTCGGAAAAGCACGTCCAATCAATCATCACAAAGCAGTTCGCCAACGCCCGCTGCGACGCAGAATAACCGGGCCCTCGTCTCAAGGCGGAATTCGCAAGGCCAATCGATTACACGGCCTCGCAGCAATGCTGTGAGCGGCGAGAGACCCGTGATGTTCGCTCGCTCAAGATCAACGTCTGTTTCACGCCAAGGTGCCGCCGGGGCCAAACGATTCAGCAAAGTGAGAGATAGACGCCGCGACGCGGTCGATCTGACAGATGTTGATCTAGGCCTTCCGTCAGAGAATAGGAGCCCGCGCAGAACACGCGACACAAGGCGCGACGCAGTTGACCTTACTGATGTAGATTTGGGGCTTCCTTCTGAGGGTACCGGGCGGGACACTCGCCGCGATGCTGTGGACCTGACCGATGTCGACCTAGGGCTGCTGTCTGAGAGCGGAAGCGGCGACACCCGCCCGCGTGATACCCGCCGTGATGCAGTTGATCTGACCAACGTAGATCTTGGCCTGCCGACAGAAACACCCGCGCGTAGAGGGTCAACAGATTCAACTCGTCCTTCAGCGGGAGATATTAGCAGGGAACGGGGCGGAGACCTAGGAGCAGCGCCTTCTCCAACCCCACCGGCAGGCGCAACTCTCGGGTCAGACTTACCACAAAACCAGCCGCGCCGCGGCGCGGTTTCAGATAGCCGAGCGAGCCGACCCCCAAACGACAATTAGAGGGAACGTGCAACGCACCTTAAGCGGAGCGTAGAAATGTACTCCACTTTTGTTTGCAGTCAGGGAATGGGGTGCTTGCCCCATACGAAGAGACAAAAAGACATCACAGAGTCGAAGCTGAAAGACCCACAGGAGTGTTTGAAATGACCCACCCTCAGATTTACCCGAAAACTGCATCTGCAATTATACTGGTATTGGTATGCGCGTTAAGTGCGGGCGCTCAATCGACCTCTGAGGTGGAAGCTGCTCAGGACGTGCGCCGCCAGATCATTGAAGCAAGAGATGCTGGGCAAAATGTGACTCCCCAAGACATTACCCGCATGGACCGCCGAGCGTTTGCGGAGCTGGCCAATCCGCCTGCCCAGCCAACCACAACGGCGCGCCCGGTAGATGCATTTCAGGGGTGTGAAACGACGGGCGCTGCCCCCGCTGAAATTATGGACCCACAGACACGGATTGCAGAGGCTGTCCGCCCTGTTGACCCCATTACACAGCGCGAATTTGTCAGCTTTTCCCTCGAAGAGCTAGAAGCCAACCCAAATGACTTACCTGATGGGGAGTGCTGGTATCGCCTCGATGGGATCTGGCGACAGGATCAAACGATCTCGCTCGATACAAGCTTTGTTCCAGACGGTTGGGGTAGCACCAAACCGGAGCTTATAAGCTTGGCTAACGGCACCTACACGACCCCGGAACACATATCTATCAAGCCATCAGAAGATTCTAATCAGTATATAGACGTTCAGGCCGCAATTGGTTTGTCCCCGATCATCCGTTACGTCAGTGCTGACGATGTCAATCTAAAGGATGTGCTGAAGCGTAATGGCAAACGCAAAACATATAGGGCGACCAATCCTTCAGTAGGGTTTCCGGACCAGTTGACCGTAGATGTCACACGCACGGGATATGTGCGCATGACGCTTGGGCGTGACGTCTTTCTCCGCCCGCGCCCTGGAACGGCAAAATCTGAATGGGACAGCCAGATCAGTAATCGCGATCCCTTTATGATTGGCTTTACGATGGAAAACCTTATCGCGAGCCGCCGAGGCTATGATCTGGTGACGCAGAACCCGAACCGTCTGCTTGATAACTCCAAAGCAGAGATATTCGAGCGATCGGACCGCGGCTATGCAATCGATGAAAAACGAATTGTACCGCTAGGCTTTCGGCTGATCAAAGAAGAAACGCAAGGCATGCTCTATTACACGGAGCTTGTCTCGTCTGAGAGTGAAATCCAGGAGATGACGAGTTCCAACTTTGGAAACTCCACAAAGTTCGGTGTGTCTGGTAGCGCAAATGGTGGTAGCGAAAAACGCGGTGACAACACCGGGAAGTCGAAAGGTGGCGCCGTCAACATTGAGGCAGGTTTATCCTGGGGTTCCAGCTCTTCAAAGGAGGCGTTCGAGTCGCTCAAGAACAGTAACTCGGTTGCTAAAGAGACGGGCTACATGCGCTTCCGAAAGTATGCGATTGTGCTCGACCACCCCTATGCGCAGCTATCGGACGGCTTTGTGGATGCGGTGGAAGATGCCCGTCGGTACGGAGATTATGGCCGTCTCATCGAGAAGTATGGCACTCATTATCCCTATGCAGTCTCTTATGGGGCGGCAGGTCAGGTGACACAGACGATCACAAGCCGGGCCTATGAGCGGGAAGCTTCAGACAGCTCTGACGACCGCAGTGAGAGCAACGCGTCATTCGTGGTGGGAAACACGAGTTCATACAAATCAGAAACTTCAAAATCTTCCTCAAGTTTCAAGGAAACCAACGAGTTCGGAGAGCGCTATTTTGACGCTGCTGGCGGCAATGGCAGCTGGAATGAAAATGGGTTCTCTGCAGGAGATGCTAGCTATCCGATCCTCGCTGACATGCGGCCCCTGGATGATTTGCTGAACCCAATCAACTTTCCAAATGAACCGGAAGTCTATGATCGGGTGCGGATCGAGCTAGCGCAGGCGATTGAGCGTTATTTGCTCAACAATGCAGAGCTCTCCGAAGTCTCACTTTTGCCTGACCTGAACAAGCCGCAGAAATGGAAGATCGGAGCGAGAATGATCGCTTGCGATAGTGCTGGATCAGAGCCGAATGACACTCTGGAACTCGCTGGCCGCATCACAATAAGGGCTTCGGCAAACCCTGGGTCTGTAAACTTCAACCAATTTCATCCTTTTGACATAAATGAGGCAAAGGTGAACGCAGGGCAGATCGGCGTTTATGAACTCAGCTGCGCGAAAGGGCGCAGAAAAGCCAGCACGTCACGCATCGTCACTGGCACCGCCGCGCAGCTCAAGAACTTGAGATATAGGGTGCATGCCAACCTTACCGAGTTTGACTATGGAGGTGCATTTGATCCAGATGACGAGATCAAAGGTCGTTCAGGACAGTTCAGCATCCCCAATGAGCCCGTTGGGTTTCATAAAAGAGAGAGCTGGCGTCTGCCTCCCGGAAACGAAGGCACACATATCGGCTTTCATTGGACGATAGAGCGCATTGAGTAACAGGGGAAACAAACCCGTAAAGCCCGCCATGGTCTACCGACCAACCGAAGACAGCTTAGTCGGCTGAAATGCGAGCAAGAGGAGACATTAGCTCAGCGGCCTACCGGTGCTGTCGCTCTAACGATTATTTGCGGGTACGGGTTTACGCATATCCAGTCCTTTGCGTGAAAGAAACGCCTTGTGTGTTCAGCTGTTTGGTCATCGCCCGCGCCGATCACCGCATCTTACATGAGTGTCTTCAAATATGTGTCGGCATCTTGGTCAGTCCGGCCTGATAGCAAGTAAGTCGTCCATGCCTGCATCTCATGGTTCACCACAGCCAGTTCCCATACACAAAACGTATCCTTGTGTTGTGCATCCTGCGGGTGGAGCGCAAAATCTTCCATCGAGTTAGGCTTTAAGAAGTAGATGGTTTTCCAGAGTTCATTGTTTCCGCGCCACGTGCAAAGGCCCAGAAAGTAGAAGTTTTCACCGCATCGATGCAAAAAAACGAAACCCAGTTCCTGGGCCGAGGGGCCGTCATCAGATGCCAGCTTGCGTGACACAAAGCTTCGCGCAAGAACGCTGATCGAGTGTTTAAAGGGTTTGTCACTGCGGTTGATATCATACCATTTCAGGCGACCCATTGCCGGGTCGATGACACCATGGCCACGGACCACTTTCCCATAGTGCTTATAGGCTGCGCTTACTTGCGTGACTTCAGGCATGTTGTTCATTCTATTCCTCTTCCATCGCGCATCAGGTCTAAGTCACGGTGCGCCGGACATGCTCTGCCGCGTCCATTCCATCCACCAGTTCCATTCCCAGCTTTTGCCACCGTCATTCGAGACTGACTGATGCCAGCGGCAGCTTTCCAAAGTAATCCGGTCCCACACGCCGCGATATTGCCATTTTACGCCGTCCACTTCGTCGTTTGTAATGAAAATGCCGTCGCCATCGATAAAGGCTCCTAATTGGGGAGCATTGACGACGCCATTGTCTGCGCTCGTCCAATGGTCAGCCCATTTTTCCTTTTCCGGCAGCCAGACGCGGACCCCCATCCCCATATAGCTACCATCAGCTTTTCGCAGTTCCTCAATGCTACCCATACCATCGAGCACACGGTGAACGGTCGCACTGCTCTCGAAACGACGCCACTCATCCTTGGTGCCGCTTTTCAGCCTCTTGTGCTGGATATTCCAGTTTCCTGCGAGAAAATCGAAATCGCCCAAGCCCTTTCCTGTGACGATGCCGTTTCCAGCGGGCGCGTAGCTTGTATCCATTCTAGCCTCTCCTATTGCGGCTCTGGGCCTTGATCCGTGCACTGTCGTACCGCTGCACGATACGGTGGTGAGGACAGCTGCCCCCGCTTGTAATATTTGCCTGCGTTTGAGCATTCCCGTCATCGAACATTCCTTTTGCAATGAACGCAGACTCCACAGTAAACGCAGATTACTGACAGCTCATGTCAGTGATTTTGTGCTAGGTGAGAATATGCGTGCGAGCCGCCTTCTTTCGATTCTCATATTGCTTCAGTTGCGGGGGCAATTGACAGCTGAGTATCTCGCGGAAGAATTCGAAGTCTCTGTTCGTACGATCTACCGAGACATTGACGCCTTGAGTGCGGCTGGCGTTCCAGTCTATGGCGATTCAGGACCGGGGGGTGGCTTTCGCTTGTTCGAGGGGTACAGAACGAAATTGACCGGGCTGGACTCAGATGAGACCGAAGCGATGCTGCTCGTCGGCCTTCCGGATGCGGCGCGAGCCATGGGGCTGGGCGACGCCGCTACTCGAGCGCGTAACAAACTGCTCGTTGCCCTGCCCGGAACAGGCGGCGATGAAGCAAATCGGATTGCGGGGCGATTCCATCTTGATACTGCAGATTGGTATCGTGCGGCCCGCCCGACGCCATTTCTCACACAGGTCGCGCGCGCTGTGCTTGATCGACAGTTGCTTGCTATGACCTACCAAAGCTGGACGGTCCGGCGCGACTGGACGATCGAACCATTTGGCCTCGTGCTCAAAGCCGGAAATTGGTATCTCGTCGCACGTGAAAACCAAAAAATGCGCAGCTTTAATGTCGCCGATATTCTTGCTCTCGATGTGTTACCAGACCAGTTTAGCCCGCCGGAAGCATTTGACCTTGCCACCTGGTGGGTCGAATCGGCGCGGTCGTTTGAGGCGCGGCTGCGGCCCGGCACAGCGATTTTGCGGGTCTCGCCAATAGGATTACAGCGGCTTCGCCTGCTGGGCAGTTTTGCTGGTGAAGCAGTGGCGAAAGCTGAACCGACCGGCGATGATGGGTGGCACATCGTCAAACTGCCGCTGGAGACAATCGAATCCGCCGCTCCGACCTTGTTGGGCATCGGGCCTGAGATCGACGTTATTGAACCAGTCGCACTTGGTGTCGAAATCGCGCGGCTTGCTAAATTGGTGCTGCAAAGAATGAAAAGCCCACCGGCCTGACTGGTTCGGGATAGCAGGCTTCAAATGAGCGACTTAAACTCGCCCCAGAACGGACTCTGAGGAAGTCTGAAACGTGAGCAAAAGCAGACATTAGCTCTGCGGCTTAAAGCTCCTGAAGTAAGCCGCTGGTCCTAGTTTAGCTGACGTTTAAGTGGGATTTGTAATAGCGAGTTATGTTCTTATCGGCTCAAGTGAATAGACCGCGACGTAGTTAAGTCTCTGCTGACTCAAATCTAAGGTTTTCTCGATATCCCTTCACGCCTAAGTACCAGAAGGGAAGGCTAAAGATGGCGGTGGTGAGTGCGAGAAGCACACCAAACTCAGATACAATCGTCACTGCGGATTGGCCCCTCACGGTCAACGGATCGAAAACGCTTTGAATGAATATGTTGTGAGCAGCGTGATAGGTGGCGGCAGGCCAAAGGCTGCCAGATTTCAAACGCAACCATGCAAAAGGGCCACTGATCGCAATGACCATTATTGAGAAGGCGCCAAGTTCCCAATAAAGGGGGCCACCTGCGTTGTAGCCCAATAGTATTAGCGCGGGCCAATGCCATACTGCCCAGATCAAACCTGTTACCAGTGTCCCAAAGAGAAAGCCGATCGAACTTGTAATTCTGGGGGTTAGAAATCCGCGCCAACCGATTTCTTCGCCTAGGGCTCTAGCATAGCCGGTGATCCCGCCACCAAGAACGACGATTATCAGCGCTAATGTAACACCTAAAGAACCGGAGACCTCTTCTAGGCCTGTTCTCGATCGTAGATCTGTTAGTTTCACAGCATTGGGAAAGTCTGTGAGTCCCAAAGCATTCGCACTGATATATGCGAAGAGGCCGTAACCTGCGGGAATAGCAACAGCAATGAGATGATACTTCCATGCCCCCCATTTCCAGCCGAGTGTGCCTACGGATAGCCCACGAACTGAAAGGGTCACAATTGCAGCGATACCTACGCTCCACATAATCAAGCCATACACTAGGCCAGGCGATGCGCCCAAGCCTATGAGCAGGTATTGTAATGGGATCGTCAATCCCATTAGGACTATGAGGAAGACTGCGATGTCTACCAAGGAATGCTTGCTATTCATCAGCACCAAAATAGCGCCTAACAATGCTCTTGAAGACTTTGGTGAAATCCTGATCCTTGTCCAACAAATCTACAATTTTGAGATAGAGCAGAATGCCTTCAGGATTGGGGGCGTTCACAAAAACCACCAGCCCGTCTTTTGTATCGCTTTTATAGTATCCAGTGGCCGCTTCGCTCATATCGTTGCCGCCGTGTTGAATGTTAAGTCGATCACCGTACCCAAAAACGAAATAGCCGATACTATGCCCAAACGGTTGGGGGCACGGATTTATGTCGTCTTGGCACCCCCAAATAGGGTCATCCTCAATGTTCGTTTGGACGGTGTTGCGCAGACTTATTGCATTTTTCGATGCGCCTTCATTATTCATGACGGCAATTAGGAATCGCGCATGATCTTCTACTGTCGCGTAATAGTCATCGGCTGGGTTCCAGTAACCCATTTCTAAATTGAACTCTTCAATAAAAGCCCCGGTTTCATCGAGGGGTTGTATGCGATATGGGATCATCCAATCTGCTTGAACTTGAGATGCTTTCTCCATGCCGAATGGATCGAAAATATGTTCCTGAACAAGCTCAGGAAACGTCTGACTGAGCTTGGCTTCAAGAAAGTTAGCAAAGATATCAAAGCCCGCTCCAGAGTAACCGAATGCTGACCCAGGATCACGAACGAAGGCTAGTTTGCCGTCATCATATTCTGTCGGCCAATTCAGAAACCCTGAAGTGTGGTTTAGCAGAATTCTTGGCGTCAGGTCCTTATGCCGTGGATCGTCAGCAATGTCTGGGTGAATATAGTATTTGAAAACTGGTTCATCGAGGTCAATCAAGCCCTTATCAACAAGTCTGATGGCGAGCTCTGCTGTAATCGCTTTGCTTACCGAGGCAGTGTTGAACATCGTGGTTTCGGAAGCTGGGATACCAGGGGATTGCTCACCATAGTATCCTGTCCAGGCTAACTCGCCAGCTTCAATCACGCCAATGCCAATCGTCGAGGCTTTGTGTTCTGCTTTCCATTCAAGGATTTGATCAATTTGATTGGCTGTCACATAGGTTGCTTCAACCCGTTCAGACGAGGCGCATGCTGTAACCGCAAAAGCGCTTAGAGCGAACGAAACGAGCCGCACTAAATTTATAGTCTTATAGTTCATATTCGCCCCATTCATTCGTTTGTGCAGATGCTTCGTTCAGACAGGCACTTTTCACCAGCGCCTCGTTTAGAAATAGCAGCCTCAAAAAGCGCCCATGTCTCTGCCTTACGAGCATGACCTGATACCAAAGCGCTAACGTTCAAATCCATTGCTTGCACAATGTCGAATAGTTCAACTGCTGTCGGTTGGATCCAAGTAGCTTCATGCGAAAGCAAGCCATGATAGTGACCATCTTGGAATAGTATTCCGCTATCTCTGTGGAGCACAAAAGCATTTTCGATGGCGTAGCTCGTTGGCTCATTGAGCAAAGTTAAAGGGCCCAGCTTTTCGCCATTTTGAATAAACTCAAATAACAGGCTCTCATCTTCCCGAACGCCAAGCGCTTTTCCTGTTTCGGTCGTGACGAGAAGTATTGCGCCCAATTCCTTGGCGTCCCCAACACCCTCTAATTGATCTCCATGGTGGTTAGTTACAATCAAATGCGTCAAAGGTAGCGAAGCATCTAAATGTTGAATGAGCGCATCGTACCGGTCTTTCAGGCCCGCGTATGCGCTTATCCCGATCAGGCCATCATTGTGCTTGACGAATAAAGTATAATCATTCTGCCCAACGAGGTAGGCGTCAGTATGGAGTTGGTCGATGGTCATTGCTGATAGGTCAACTCTTGCTGGATCTTCTCGCAAGTTAGTCTCAAGCCTCAAGACGCTATTGACGTCGATATTGGCCTCTATTTCTATTCCGGTCTGATATTCCACCAAGATTTTACCCAAGAAAGCTCTGTTTTCAGAAGCATAGGTAAGACCATCTTTTTGTTTGTGAGACGCGAAAGTGAAATTTATATCTCCCGTTTCGCGATCCATTCTCAGCCGTCGAATAAGGCCGTCTTTTTGAGACACAAACACAGAAAGTAATGGACCTGATTCTGATAGACGTACTTGAACAATGTCTTGGTGTTCACCGCGATAAAACTCTGGGTCAGCGAGTTCTAAATCTTCTGCACCAGTTACAATGTAGTGGGCTAAAAGCGTGTCCAACGTACGGTACGACCCACCAAAAACATCGAAGAAAGCTGCCTCCTCTGGCTCTCTATAAGTACGTTGATTATAGTCGATGACTTGAAGTCCGGCTTTAGAAAGCACTGAGCGCGAATGGTAGACATTACCATTTTGGTGAACCCAAGTTTCTGAACTTCCAAGGTGCGCTGTCAAATCGAAGTGCTTTATCGCTTTGTCCTGTATGAACTCGACGAAGTCGGCCGTTTGTCCCTGTCCAGGCCATGCAAGACGCCGATCGGTCTCGATGTAAAGCGATGTCAGCTCTATAAGCGTTTGACCTCCATATGCATCATGTAGTCTTTCAACAACGGTCGCCATTTCTTCGGGTGCGGTGGCGTCCGCTGACGCGAACAGATTTAGCGAGACCGCACTCAAAATGAATGCGATGGCCAATGAAATTCTTTTCATCATAGCGTTATTTTTCCTCGTATCTCAGGCCGTGATCCGTTCAGACGCCCTTGTTTGTTTCTGCTCTGTGTTCGCTGTCGGCGTTGCAAGTACCGCGCGAAGTTGGATTTTCAAAAATTTAGCGGCGTTGCGAGTCGGAGCGAGACGAAGTGATGACATCGCGGCCCATTTTGTGATCTGCCCAATCGTTGCAGCGACCATCATCGGTATTGGGATATCGGTCCTGATCTCGCCGGTAGATTGGCCCTGTTCAATCCATCCTGTGAGTCTGGGGACGATAGATCGCTCTCCGAATACAGCTCTCATTTGAGCACCAAACCGCCGCTGTTCGTCCTCCAAAAAGAGGAGAGGTGATGGTTTCAGCCGATGCAGCACGGTTGCCGCATCCGTGTATGCTTCTATTCGCTCAATGGCGCTCATGCGTTCATGTACGCGTTTTTCGATAGCCTCAATCAAACGTGTATACTGTATCAAATAAACTTGCAGACCCAGCTCATCTTTGCCTTTGAAATGTTGGTAGATCGAAGGATTTGTAAGTCCTGCGCGATCTCCAATTTCGCGTATTCCAACGGCAGAGAAGCCTCTTTCTGAGAAAAGCTCGAATGCAGCTTGCAATAGTTTTTCTTTTCCGTTCATCTGATTCTCCTTAGCGATCGCTAATTAGCAATTGCTAAGATGAAATGCAAGGAGGATCGCTAAAGTGAGTCGCAATCTCGATCTGATCGACCGAGCAACACGCCGTGGTTTCTGTTCCAATATTTGAGACAAACGCCAAGTAGTCCCGAATTAAAACCTGAATTTAATACGAGTTAGGGCACACCTCACACGCTCTATTCGCAACTTTGCATCCTCTAACTTAGAAGCGATTTTCTCTATGGTCTGAGGTTCGATACCGTTTTTAATTTCTGAAACGTGAGCAGAAGCAGACATGAGCCACGACCCTTTGTTCCACTCAGACGCGCATTTGAAAAGTCTCTAGGATAAACCAACAATCTCTCCGGAGGCGTCGATACCGATTAACTCTGCGGCCGGGTGCTTCGGAAGGCCGGGCATTGTCATGGTCGCGCCGCAGATAGCCACGATAAAGCCTGCGCCAGCCGAAAGACGTACTTCACGTATGGGAATAGAAAACCCGTCTGGCGCGCCGCGCGCGTTCGGGTCAGCGGTAAAACTGTTCTGAGTTTTAGCCATGCAAACAGGTAGAAGACCATATCCATCCTCTTCCCATACCTGTAATTGCCTGCGCACAGTGTCATCAGCTGTGACCTCATCCGCCCGATAAATTTCTTTTGCGATTGTTTCGATTTTCGCAAACAGGCCCATATCGTCAGAGTAAAGGGTTTTGAAATTAGCGGGCTCCTTTTCAATCATCTCAACAAGTTTTGTCGCAAGTGGTGTAATGCCGGCGCTGCCGTCAGCCCAGTGTTTGCAAACAAGCGCCTCAACGCTTTTGGATTTGGTATAGGCCTGAATAGCGGCGACCTCGGCATCGGTATCGCCGACGAAATGATTGATCGCAACAATCACCGGCACCCCGAATTTTTGCATGTTTTCGATATGCCGGCCCAAATTTGCACACCCCTTCCGAATGGCATGCACGTTCTCCGAGCCAAGGTCCTGCTGAGCGACGCCTCCATTCATCTTGATTGCGCGGCACGTCGCGACCAGTACGATGGCACTTGGTGCGAGACCCGCTTTCCGACACTTGATGTTCAGGAACTTTTCTGCGCCGAGATCAGCGCCAAATCCCGCCTCGGTTATTACATAATCAGCTAGCTTCAGGGCGGTTTTAGTCGCGATCACGGTGTTGCAACCATGAGCGATGTTAGCAAAGGGACCTCCATGCACGAAAGCTGGATTGTTCTCCAAAGTTTGTACTAGATTCGGTTGCAATGCCTGTTTGAGCAGAACCGTTAAAGCTCCTTCGGCTTTTAGGTCGCGGCAATATACGGGCGTGCGATCACGGCGATAAGCAACGATAATATCGCCGAGCCTTTTTCGAAGCTCACTAAGATCGTTTGAGAGGCAGAGTATGGCCATGATTTCCGAAGCAGCCGTAATATCGAAGCCTGCCTCAGCGGGAAAGCCGTTCTTCGCTCCCCCAAGAGAGGTCGTAATCTGGCGTAGGGCGCGATCATTGACATCCATTACGCGCCGCCAGGCAATTCGGCGGACATCTATATCGAGCGCATTGCCCCAATAGACGTGATTATCAATCATTGCTGCGAGAAGGTTGTGCGCTGAGGTAATCGCGTGGAAGTCGCCGGTAAAATGCAGGTTCATCTCATCCATCGGCACGACTTGCGCATAACCGCCCCCCGCAGCCCCGCCTTTGACCCCAAAACAAGGGCCAAGGGAAGCTTCTCTGATGCAAATGGCGGCATTCTTGCCGATCGCATTCAAGCCGTCGCCCAACCCAACAGTCGTAGTTGTTTTCCCCTCGCCGGCCGGCGTTGGATTAATGGCTGTAACGAGAACAAGCTTGCCGCTGGGTTTGCTGGAAAGGGAGTCTATGAAATCTTCCGCGATCTTGGCCTTATCATTACCAAATGGGACCAAAGCCTCTATTGGGACGCCCAGCGCGCGTCCGACCGTCTGTATGGGGGCTTTCTTGGCATTTCTGGCGATTTCGATATCTGACTTGTGTGACAATCCCGAGCCCTCCACTTCGCATTATGCGGTTTACTCCTCTTATGTTGAGAGCCGCGCGGACGCAATCGGATCACGTCCGCATTTTGGGCCAATCAGCGGCTTCCTTATGTCCGGTATTAGGAAGATGCTGCTATTTAACTAGCTGTCTGAATGCGGCTCCGAGGCGTGAGAGCTTACCGGTGAAAGTTCGATCTTATTGCATCGGAGGTTTCCGAATGTGAGCTTGCTTGCAAGTTCAGCCGGTTGAGCTCGTAAAACTGGATGATCGATGAGATGCCGCACTTTTATCTGTGATGTTAGTTTCTAAGCCTCTGTTTTAAATGGCACTATTTCTCTATTCTTTTGTCTGGTGCGCCCTCCTGCACCCAAATAAACCCCTGAAAAGTTAGCGCTTTCGGGGGTTTCTCTTTGTCTGAAGTTGAAGATGAAGAGGTAGGTCCGCGTTGGGGCCGTGCTGTGTCCGGCTATAGCGCCCCGCGCGCGCGGCAGGCGATAGACGGGACGGAGGGAAAAGAGAAAAGAGAGATAGACCGGTGCGTGGTTGCCTAACTGGATCGCTGTCTCTGTTCGCGCCTCCTGTCGTTCTACTCTGCTATGGCTGGATCGCGTTTGCCGTGATCTCAATCGCTGGAATAGATCTTGGTTTCGCCTTCCTGGTGTCACCGAGACGGGGAAAATGGAACAGGGCGCGCAGACAAAGTGAGGGTGATCGGTCAAGGCGTGCCTGCCAACTCCTTTTTTTATCCGGGGCATGTCATCGGAGCGGCCAGGATATGACGACCATAGCGCCTATGGGATAGACGTTTCGGTTACGCCATTCATAAAAAAAGGCAGCTCCAGAGAGCTGCCTTTTCGAATTAGAAGAGCGTGTGCCTTACAGTCCGCCAGGACCGCAATCATTCTTCAAGAAGCCCAACATTTCACTGTAGAGAATTTTTGCATTCTCGTAGTTGATTGTGTTCGAGAAATGGTCTGCATCCTCAAGCACAATGTATTTGTGGGGTTTGTTATACTTTTCGAGTTGATCCACAAACCAATCGCTTTGGTTGATTTGTACGCGCTGGTCGTGCTCACCATGAACGACAAGGACCGGGACGTTCGTATTGCTCACATAATCAACTGGGCTAATGCCACCTTCACGTGTCCGCTTGAGCTCGCTACGACTGATCCGGTTACCACTGAACTCAGCATTCGCCGCATTGAGGTCAGAAACGCCTGCACCTGCAATGGCGCACTGATAGATCTGCGGGGATCTTTGCGTGGCAACCATCGCAGCGTAACCGCCATATGACCAACCAAACATCGCAATCCGGTCAGGATCAACAAGACCTTGGCGAACAAGATGTAAAGCGCCGTCATCTTTATCATCTTGAGGCTTGCCGCCCCAGTCTTTGAAAATCCCAGCTGCATGCTTCAGGCCATATCGCGTCGTGCCACGATATCCAGGTTGCAGGACCATATAGCCGTTGTTTGCGAGCATCTGCCCCCATTCATCATAAGTGATGTGCTCAGGGACTTCAGGACCACCATGCGGGAGGACGATCAATGGGAAAGGCGCCTCACCCCGCGGCGGGGTGGTGAGATATCCAGGGATGCTGCTCCCGTCTCGAGCGGTCCAGCGGACGAAGGAAACATTTCCGAGATCCTCTGGATTTAGCAACGGGTTTCTGGATCCAAGCTTTTGGAGTTGACCGTCTTTGAACAAATAATAAGTCCCTGGATCTTTGCCAGCGACGGTGAAAATCACCATTCGTGTACCGTCCATTGACCGATTGAGGATACTGATTTGTTTGCCGGGTAGGGCGTCTTGCAAGCCTTCGAACAAGGCTTGCTCTTCACCATCGATCCAAGCAATTTTCCGTTCGCCATCCTCGTAATAGACAAAGCCCGCAATTTGGCCGGGCTTGTTTGGATCAGTCGAGGTCCAAGCCCCTGCAATATCGCCATCTTCACGGCGATAGATCTCTTCTTCAAGCTCACCCGTGATCCCGTCCATGAGGTAAACAGCTGTTGTGTTTTTTCCTTGGTTTGAGAGCACAAAGAGCTTGTTGATATCAAGCGGGTCGATGCCAATCGGCGCAATACTCCAGGCATCGTCCAAGGCTGGCCAACTGACTGATTCTAACCACTCATCGCTACCTTTTTTCCGGAGGTACAAAGTGACTTCGCGCGTGCCTGCATTGAATGATGTTCCGGCGCGAATATCCCCGTCCCTATCGAGCGTGAAACCGCTAATGCGACTTCCGGCTTTAGCTTTGAGCTTAAGACGGTGGGTTTTTACATCCATATAATAATAGTCCGGCGTCAAAGCTTCGGTGACTGCTTGACCTTCCGATAGACCACCGCGAACTTTGCCGGTAGACACAATAACGCGATCAGGTTCAGCTTTCATCAAACTGGCTTCAAGCGATAGATCAGTATATCGGAACTGTTTGAAGCCCCAATTGTCTCCATCGGCGGAGAGCGATGCTGAACGATTTTCGTAAACACCTTGGTTTGTATCAATGATGTCTTCACGAACTTGCTGGCGAAAATTCACCCACATGGTGTCATTGCTGATCCACTGAAAGGTCTGAATGTCCATCTTGGATGAGCCCGCTGTGTAGGGCTTTATGGTCATATCATCAACTTTAAGAATTTGGATCACCGCATTCGCGTTCTTGGCTGGAATAAACCGGTAGGCCAAATACTTCCCATCCGGTGATAGCGCCACATTGGACATGGTTTCCAAAACCGCGAAATAGTCCAACGGCACTGGTTTAGCGCTTTCAGTTTGGGCGTTCGCTGGGAGTGCGATCGAAAAAGCCCCCGCCAAGCTCGCGGCGACAATAGACTTAAATGCTGTTTTCAAACGGGCATGCATCTCTACGAAATCTCCTTCCGTTATCGTGACCTCAATAAAAAAGCGGCGGTGAGTGGTGTCAATGAAGAGTCCACACAACCGCCGCTTTAATTAGTTCATATTATCGTGAATTTTAGAACGACTTTCTGACGTTCAAGAAGATGCTACGTCCGATGTAGTCTTGGCCAAATGGTACGTTTGTACCTGGTACGGCGAAGATTTCGCCACCATCTACCAAGGCTGGCTGCTCATCGAACACATTGGTCATGCCGAGAATGGCTGTCCAAGTGTCTTGGTTGTAGCGAACAGAAGCGCTGTGGAAGAAGTAGTCATCGACGAAGTCGACATCGCGACAATCTACACCGCCAGCAGCAACACCGAGACATGTCTCGCCAGCGCCGAACGCATCTGAGAAGCGTTGCTGAGTCTCACCGACCCAACGTGTGTTCCAAGTGAGACGATAATCGCCGTAGTCGGCAAATGCGCGGACAGTACCCTGCCATTCTGGTGAATAAACACGGCCTTCGAAGCGATTCTCAACAGGCTCTGCACCAGGTGCGCGTGTGATTGACGTTCTTTCAATTGTGTAATTGACGTCAGCGTCCACGCCCCAGCTCAGCTCTTGTGCGCCGATGTTCATTTCCTGCTCGTAAAGTACTCCGAAATCGAGACCGCGTGCAATTTCTGCATCTTGGTTGATGAACGGCGTATCCAGCTCAGTGATAAAGCCAGTCGCCGCACTCCGGCGGATCAGGCCGCAAAGTGCAGAATTGGCACTTGGCTGGTTTACAAAGCAGTCATTGATGACGGCTTGAGCACCCTGCTGAACAATCGTGTCTTCAACTTCGATGTCGTAATACGTCGCCGAAGCCGTCAAGTCGAACCCATCGAAGAAAGGTTGTTCAAAGACAATGCCGAACGTACCGGATGTCGAGGTTTCTTCCTGAAGCGTCGCACCACGGAAGCTGAACACCTCAGTTGCAGGGGTACCTGTTGTTGCGCCGAGAGACGTTGGGTCAACGCCGGCCGCAACACAGTTTGCCAAGACCAGAGGATCACGAAGGTCTTGCGTCGGGTCGTACTGGCCAAGGCCTGAAATCGCAGCTTCAGGCACGACACATGGATCGGTCAACCCAAGGAAGCCAGACTGTCCGAGCGTGAATTGCTCACGCAAGTTTGGCGCACGGAATGAAGTACCATAAGAACCACGGAACGTCAGGTAGTCAGTTGGGCGATAGATGCCGCTGACGGAGTAAGTAAAGCCGGTACCAAAGGTAGACTCTTCAGTCCAACGTGCAGAAGCGTTAAGCGAAAGCTCTTCAGCAAATGGCTGTCCTGCAAGGACTGGAACTTCAAGTTCACCAAAGGCTTCAAGCAGGTCACGAGAGCCTGTGGCACCGCGGTCTGAGAAGAAGCCTACGATTTGGCCGCGTTCAGCGACATCGTCTGGGAGAGATTCAAGTGTATCTTCACGATACTCGAAGCCGACAACGCCAGCGACCGTACCTGCCGGCACACTAAACAGGTCACCTGTTGCGATGCCTTGGAAGATCGTCTGCTCAACAATCGTGTTGAATGTCCGGCTTGAGATCAAGTAATCGTATTCCGCATCGGTCGCGAGATTGCCGCCACCGAGGCCGTATAGTGTTTCCGAGAAAGCGTTGATCGGAACACAGCTTGGCGTGTTGTTGGAACCGTTGCCTTGGAAAGGTACACCATCCTGATCAGGAATACCGTCGCCATTGCTGTCGAGACCACAAATGAAGTTTCCTGGATTGTCCGGATCTTCAATTGTTGTCGCAAGTGAAAGAGCAAGACGCTCATCATTGAAACGACGTGTGCGAGACTGACCCGTTGAGCGGTCGTAACTTGCAGAGAGATCCCATGTCCAGTTGTCCAGACCTAGATTTTCAAGTGCCAGATCACCGCGAAGTCCGCCGACGATGCGGAATTGAGCGACTTCAGCTGTTGCTACGGCGTCTTCTGCGCGTAGGTTCACACGCGCTTGCTGACGGATCGCACGCGGCCCTGTATCCGCTGCAAAGAACGCAGGCGTTGGCGCGCCACCAAAGAAGATGTTTGAAAGCTGGTCATTGAACGCTTGACCACAGTCTGCGCCGTTAATGCCACAAGGGTTGAACGGGTTGCTGGCAGGCGCCGCAATGTTGAAAGAAAGCGTGCCTTCTTGTTGCTGCGTGAACTGACGATTTGAATACAGAGACTCGAAATAGGCCGTTGTATTGTTGTCGTCTGCAAAATTGAACTCACCATATGTGAATGCAGAGAAGGTTTCGACTTCAGCTTGTACGTCTTCGATCCCTTGCTGCGGTGTCGCAGAGTTCTGGTAGAATGGATCCAAGATGTTTGGAGAAGAGATACCCGTTACTGGGTCGACATATTCAAATCCAAACAAGCTGCTTTCTGAATAGTTCGGGACACCTACATTGGTTGAACCTGGTGTATAGTAAAGCGAACCGAATTGACCAAACTCGTCGCCGAAAGCGTCAAGCCATACCCGGTTGATACCGAAGGCCAGGTTACAATCAATTGGTTCAAGGCCAACACCGATATCAGCTGCTGCGAGATTTTGTGAGCGGAACTGGCCGTCTGTCGTAACCTCGTATGGTGTGCGGCAGTCGCCGAAGATGTCAGGGCGATCATTGCGCTTCAGGTTATCTTGCTTTGACCATTCACCGGCAAAGCCCATGAAACCACGGTCATTACTGACGCCCCAGTTTGCAGAAACAAACTGGCTTCCGCCGCCGCCGCCTTCATTCAATGGCTGGTTCCAGGAGCCTTCGATTTCAAAACCGTCAAAGTCTTTTCTCAGGATGACGTTGGTCACGCCTGCAACCGCGTCGGAACCGTATACAGAGGACGCGCCGTCAAGAAGAACGTCGATCCGGTCAATCAAAGAACTTGGGATAAGGTTTAGATCAGGTACACCAGGTGCACCTTCAACGCCTGAGGCGCCGAGGCGGCGGCCGTTAACCAGGACGAGGGTCCGTGATGCGCCAAGTCCGCGCAAGTCAATCGTTGATGCGCCCGGGCCGTTATCGAGCACGAAGCCGTTGAACGTCGTGTCAATTTGAAGACCAGTAGCCGCTGTGCTTTCTTGCAACAGGCTGGCTGCATCGACCAAACCAATGTCACGGCTAACTTCACCACTGATGATTTGGACAGGTTTGATTGATGTAAATTCACTACGCTGAATACGTGAGCCGGTAACGACAACGCGTTCTTGACGCGCTTCGTCTTCTTCGGCCACTTCTTCGATTACTGTAACTTCTTCTTCGTCGGCCTCTTGAGCGATAGCAGCTCCGGTCCAGAGTCCACCAGCGACGCCGGCGAGAAGTGTTGTTGCGAATAGCTTCTTCTTGAGAAGATCATTAGCCATGATCTATACTCCTCCAATAAAATGAGCGCCCTCACTCCCGAGAGCTCTCTTCGATATGCGAATAAATGCAAGTTCCCTTGAATACGCAGCTTGCCCCATTGAGCAGGTAATATTGCTTAGTCGGCAGTATCCGCGCGCGTCAATTCACAGATAACAGAATCGTCACGTTCAGAAATTGGTGTGCTCAATATGACACGATTTTGACATGATTGCGGCGATAGAGATACGCAGCTTGCGGTCTAAGCCACAGAGAAAAGACGCTCAGGTATACTGTTAAAGTAGATGGTTATAAGTCAAAGACGCATGAGTTAAGTCTAAGAGCGTGCAACCTGTTTATTCAAACTGACTTTTGGTGTGAACGGATATGCGAGTTCAAGTTTGCGCTGGATCGTTTTTCAAGAGCGGATTTTTGAGATATTTTATCTGTATTAAGTGTGGCATGTGATTGAGATGTTTAGGATTGGTGCAGCTGTATATTTGAAAGCTTAAGCAGCAAGACGCGACAGTTCTGCTTTATACTGTTGCATTGCCGTTACGCCTTTTGGTGTGGTTGTGTATATGCCTGGCTTTACCCGCTGAAACCATCCGTAATGATCGTCAGCCATAATGCGACGTGCTGTGCCCACTTGTGTTCCGGCCGCGACTTCAGACGCTTTCGTTGGACCATTCTTGCTCAAATAGTTTAGACAGCGCAGCGCATCCTGACGATAAGCCGTGATGAGACCGTGGCGTGTTGCGCCGCCAGTGTTTGGGTCTCCGACCCGTTTTGCAAATTCGCGCAATAAGCGTTCTTTCTGGACGCCAGATTTTCTTGCGCGGCAAGGGCCAGGATCAAGATGTGTGTAAACTGACCCATCTTTCAGGCGCACGGTGATCAGTCCAATGCCAATTCTGCGGCAGAGGGCGAGATTTCGTTTAAGAGATCTCGCAAAGATCTTTCCCGGTTTATGCGGCACAGCGATATAAACTATGTCTGAGACAGCCATGCGGTCCACAGCCTGATGAAACAAAGAAAGTGAAAAAGACGTCTTCAGCTCGACCAGCACCGGAGCTTCGTCGCCGCGGCATCCGACCATGTCGACTTTGCCGATCTCCCCCTTCACCTCATAGCCTTGGTTTTCCAAGAACTGCTTGATGGGGGCATAGAGGTCAGTTTCACGCACTGGTGTTGGCATTTGATCCAATTCCAATCTTTAGACAGGCTAGATTAGGCTTAGATTGGTAAACCGCAGGTTGCCCACGCAAAAAGGCGAGATAGACCTGCTATCTCGCCTCTCATATTTGCTTGTGGAGGAGGCTTATTCGACGGCTTCGAACTGGTTCATCGTGTTATGTGCACCGCCCGCTTTCAGCGCGCGGTCACCGGCAACCATTTCCTTGAATGTATCACCAAGGTCCGACCCAACTTCATGCTGGTGCTTCACAGCGGATACGCCGCGGCGAATTTCTTCGCGCTGTACGTTTTTCACGTAAGCCAGCATTTTTTCATCGCCGAAATAGCCATTTGATAGCTCGTCCATGCCCTTCGCCGTAAGGTGGAAGGTCGGCAGTGTGATCAAGTTGTGGAACACGCCGGCACGTGCAGAGATGTCCGTTTGGAAGCTCTGCAGACGGGCATCGGCTTCCAGGCCAAGCTCTGTCTCGTCAAGCTTCGCGGACATTAGCGCGACACCTTCTGGATAGTCACCCTCGGCGATTTTACCTTCGGCAATCCACTGTTCACGCACTTGCTTACGCAGATTGAGCGTCCAATTGAAGCTTGGAGAGTTATTATAGGTCAGTTTTGCATTCGGAACGACCTCGCGCACAGCGTTGACCATAGAAGCAATGTCATCGACGTTCGGCGTCGCTGTCTCGATCCAGAGCAGATCTGCGCCGCCATCAACAAGAGAACTGATGCAATCTTCGATGACGCGCTCGCGGCCAGTATTCTCTTTGAATTTGTAGAGGCCGTTGGGCATACGCGTTGGGCGGGTGACTTTGCCATCGCGCATCAGGGCAACCTCGCCCTCTTGTAGTGGGTTTGCGTCCGTAACCTCCTCTGTCTCAACCCATTTGATGTATTCAGAGGCCAGGTCGCCAGCGCCAGTGGAGACCGGGATTTTCTGCGTCAGGCCAGCGCCGAGGCTATCAGTGCGTGCCACGATGACCCCTTCGTCAATTCCAAGCTCCTCGAACGCCATGCGGCAAGCTCGCAATTTGGTGTTGAAGTCTTCGCGCGGGACCGTGACTTTACCGTCCTGGTGGCCACACTGTTTCGCGTCAGAGACCTGGTTTTCAATCTGCAAGCAGCACGCGCCAGCAAGGATCAGCTCTTTTGCGAGCAAGTAAGTCGCGTGCTCATTACCAAAACCAGCGTCGATATCTGCGATAATAGGCACGACGTGGCTTTCAAACGTATCGATGCGGTAGATGATCTCATCAAGCGTGGACTGATCAGCGCCAGCTTCATTCGCAGCCGCTAGTTCTTGAAACAGATCGTTTAGCGCAACCTCGTCAGCTTGGCGCAGCGATGTGTAGATCTCTTTGACCAGATCGGTCACGGCTGTTTTCTCATGCATAGACTGATCTGGAAGGTGGCCAAAGCTGTTGCGCAAGCCCGCGACCATCCAGCCCGACAGGTAGATATATGTGCCTTTAGCCGTACCGCGCATGCGCTTCACAGCTTTGATCTTCTGGTGGGCATGGAAGCCAGACCAGCAACCAAGTGACTGGGTGAACTTAGAGCTGTCAGCATCATAGGCGGCCATATCTTCGCGCATAACGCGCGACATGGCGCGCGCCACATCGAGATGGGTATTGTAAGTGTTCTGAATTTTCAGCTGAACGATGTTTTCAACGCTTATGCCAGCAGGTGTCTGACCGCTTGGGTAACGGGCCTCTGTTTCGGCAAGTAATTTTTTGTAGGTTGGACGCTGTGTCATGATGCATATTCCTGTTTGAGAAGATGATTTTTTGGGGAAGAGGGGGTTAGGTCAGCGTGCGGAGCACGTCATAGGCGGGTAGGGTGAGGAAGTCGGGCAAGACTTCGGCTGTCGCGGTTTCGACAAAGACTTTGGTCGCTTCGGCGTAATGGCCGGAGGCATAGGCCTCTTCCCCGACGGTCGTTTTGATTGTGGCCAACTCATCTGCGAGTAGCGCGTCAAAGTCAGCGTGTGTAAATGTGCGCGCTTTGCCGTCTGCGGTTTTGAAGGAGGCGCCGTGCTGAAGCCACTGCCAGATCTGGCTGCGAGATATCTCAGCTGTAGCAGCGTCTTCCATCAGGTTATGGATCGGTACAGCGCCGCGTCCGCGTAGCCAGGCGGCGATATACTCAATGCCCACGGAGATATTCGTGCGGATGCCCGCTTCTGTAACTTCACCTGTATGTGGGGTCAGGAGCGAGGTGGCCGTGACCTGTGGCATCTGGCGTTGGCTGAGTACCTGATTGGCGTTTGGCATTGCGGCGTCAAACACATCCATGGCGACCGGAACCAGGTCTGGGTGAGCGACCCAGGTGCCGTCATGACCTTGGTCCACTTCTCGCTTCTTATCAGTGCGGACTTTATCAAAGGCAGCGGTGTTTGCGGCCTCATCGCCTTTAACCGGAATTTGCGCAGCCATCCCGCCCATGGCGTGGGCGCGGCGGCGGTGACATGTCTCGATGAGTTTTAGCGAGTAGGCTTTCAGGAAAGCCCGATCCATGCCGACTTGCGCGCGGTCTGGCAGAACGTATTCAGCATGATTGCGAAGGGTTTTGATATAACTGAAAATATAGTCCCAGCGACCACAATTCAGGCCGACAATATGATTGCGCAGCTCGTGCAGGATTTCATCCATCTGGAAGGCGGCTGGGAGTGTTTCAATCAAGACGGTTGTTTTGATCGTTCCATTGTCGACCCCAAGCGCGGCCTGAGCAAAATTGAAAACGTCATTCCAGAGGCGCGCTTCCTGATATGTCTCGATCTTGGGAAGATAATAAAACGGGCCTTTGCCCTGTTCGGCGAGCAGTTTGCCATTGTGGAAGAAGTGCAAACCAAAATCGAACAGGCTTGCGGAAATGGCTTTGCCATCCACGGTCACGTGCGCTTCTTCAAGATGCCAGCCGCGTGGGCGGACAATCATCGTCGCTGTCTCATCCTTAAGGCGATAGGACTTGCCGCGCGCGGTATCATCAAACGCAAGCGATCCGCGGGCATAGTCCTGCATATTCGCCTGACCTTCCAGCATATTGGAGAAGGTTGGCGAGGACGCATCCTCGAAATCTGCCATGAACATCTTGGCGCCAGAGTTTAGCGCGTTGATCATCATCTTCCGATCAATAGGCCCTGTAATTTCGACTCGGCGATCTTGTAAGGCAGGGGGAACGGGCGCGACCTCCCAAACTGATTTGCGGACATGCTCTGTCTCTGGCGGGAAAGACGGCATTTCACCGTCATCATAGCGCAGCTGCGCGAGTTTGCGGTCTTCAAGCAAGGTCTTGCGGGTCGGGCCGAAGCGGCGCTCAAGATCGGCTATGAACATCAGCGCCCGATCCGTCAGGACGCCCTCAAAGCCGGCAGGAATGCCTGCTGTCACTTCGGCTAAAACGCGGTGGCGCGGTGTTGGTTTGCTTTCGCTTGGGCGTTTGGTCAGCGTCTCGATCACGATCGTATCCTATAGTTTGTTATGCGATCGGCACTTATTTACAAAAATCACAAAGCGTCTATAGATTACTGAAATAATTGGGTTTTAGTGTTTTTTCTGTAAGGTTAAGTCTGTAATACTGTAAGGTTTGTTATGTCTGAGAAAGCCAAGCGTAAGCTCCTGATCGGCCCGCAAATCAAGCGGCTGCGCACCTCTTTAAGTCTGACCCAGGCTGAGCTGGCAGACCGTATCGGGGTGTCCGCGACTTATGTGAACCTGATGGAGCGAAATCAGCGGCCCGTGAGTGCGAATGTCTTGCTGGCGCTTGCAGAGGTGTTCGACGTCAATCTCTCTGAACTGGCCCGAGGAACAGATACCGCGCTTGTTGGGGAGTTACAAAACGCCCTGCGCGATCCAGTTTTTGCCGGGGCCTCTGCCGGGCGGACTGAGCTTGAAGACGTTGTTGGGGCCAGTCCTGCAATCGTGCAGTCTTTTCTGGGGCTTTATGAGCGTTACCGTCAGCTGACATTGCAAGCCTATTCAGACACGAACCCTCTTGCCGACCGTGAGAAGGTTGAGCTGCTGGAAGAGTCCGCCCGGCCAGTTGAGGCGGTCCGGCAGTTCATGCATGAGGCGCGTAATTATTTTCCCGACCTCGATGCAGCTGCGGAACGCATGTATAAGGACTTATCGGACACAGGGCTTCCTTTAGAGGCTGCGATCCATGAGCGCCTAACCCAGAAGCACAAGTTGCGTATCCGTGTGCTCCCTGTGGCGGCTATGCCTGATGCATATAGATACTTTGACAGGCATCGGTCAGGGATTGATCTATCGGAACTGCTGCCGCCGACGGGGAGACGCTTTCAACTTGCTTTCCAGTTGGTCTTTCTGGAGCATCGGGCGCTGATTGATGAAGCCGTTGCAAAGGCCGGTTTTTCTGAGGAAACGGCCATAGGTTTGGCGCGTGTTTCGTTGGCCAACTATATGGCCGCCGCGGTTTTGATGCCTTACGCCAAATTCTTCGAAGCGTGTGAACAGACGCGCTATGATATTGATCTTATGAGTCATCGGTTTTCAACCAGCTTTGAACAAACCGCGCACCGCCTTACCACGCTGCAAAGGCCGGACATGCGCGGCGTTCCATTTTTCTTCATTCGTGTGGATGCAGCCGGAAATGTTTCAAAGCGGTTTAGTGCGGGCCGGTTTCACTTCTCCAAGTTTGGCGGGGCTTGCCCGCTTTGGAATATTCACCGCACTTTTGAGCAGCCGGGCGAGGTCCTGACGCAGTTTATTCAAATGCCAGATGATCAGACCTATGTCTCAATCTCCAAGGCCATCACGCGCGCGCCGGGTTATCATGGCCGCCCTTCGACACGGGTTGCGATTGGTCTTGGCTGTGACACCTCACATGCGTCACGTCTGGTCTATTGTGATGAATATTCCGAGCAAATGCCGAAACCAACTCAGATTGGGGTGAATTGCTATCTGTGCGATCGGGCGAACTGCGCGGCGAGGGCGCATGCGCCGCTAAACCGGAAGCTGGAGTTTAATGCTCACGCTAGAGGCCTGTCTTTATATGAGTTCAAGACGTGACGGTTTGAAGGCCTGCCAGCCAGTTGCTGTAGAATATGAAAATTTTCATACGCCTTGCCTTCAGTTTGCTTTATCAGAGCTAAATCCAACTGATTCAATGAAGGCAAGACGACCATGGTATCGTATGAGGACAGAGGCGTTTCTCCGCATAAACCGGATGTAAAACGTGCCATAGGCGGCGTTCAGACAAATCTTTATCCCGGCGCCTTCTGCTGGATGGTCGAAGACCTTCTCGGCGGTGATCCTGATATGTGTATGGCGATGCACGCTGATGGCTCGGGAACGAAATCTTCGCTCGCTTATCTCCACTATAGAGAGACCGGAGATGCCTCAATTTTCAAAGGGATTGCGCATGATAGCCTCGCGATGAACGTCAATGATCTGATCGCGGTCGGCGCGGTAGGGCCGTTCCTTCTGTCCAACACGATTGGGCGTAACGCCAAGCTGATCCCTGGCGAGGTGATCGCCAATCTGATCGATGGCTATAATGAGCAATGCGATTATCTAACCTCTGCAGGGGTCAATATTTTGATGGCGGGCGGCGAGACAGCCGACCTTGGTGACGTTGTTCGAACGACGGTGGTCGACTCGACCATCACCGCGCGCATGAAACGACAGGATGTTGTCGACCTTTCAAACTTGCGGCCGGACCTGGTTATTGTCGGGCTGTCTTCAAGCGGTCAATCAAACGCGGAAACAGCCGTGAATAGTGGCATCGCAACGAACGGTTTTTCTGCGCTCAGACATGATATTCTTAGCAGCCATTACAAAGAAAACTATCCGGAGGCCTATGCGCCAGAGATTGCCGACGTTGCTTTTCAAGGGCGCTACCGCCTCAGTGATCCGGCGCCATTCAGTGACCGGACGATAGGGGAAGAAATTCTCTCACCGACACGAATTTATGCGCCTTTGATCAAGACCATGCTGGTGGACGAGAAGCTGCCCGTGATTGGTATCGTGAACAATAGCGGTGGCGGACAGACCAAGTGTTTAAGCTTTGGGGATGGTATCCACTTCGTCAAAGATACCCCGTTTGCACCAGCCCCAATCTTTGATTTCATCAAGACCGAAACCAATGCTTCGCTGCGTGACATGGCGCGCACCTATAATCTTGGCTGTTTGATGGAGTGCTTTGTTGAAGAAGCGCATGCAGAGGCCCTCATCGATATTGCGAAAAGCTTCGGAATTGACGCGAAAATTATCGGACGCACCGAAGCCAGCAACAAGCGCGCTGAGCTGACACTCAATATGTGGGGTGAGACCGAGTATTGGGAAGATGCTGATCTGAGCAAATCAAGCGTGGGCTGATCTTTGCGCCGTGCCTCTAGGGGGGGGCATATGAGTGCGATACTGCCCTAATCAGGACAGCGGTTTACTAAAAAGAAAGAGATGCCGGAAACCCTGTCTCCGGCATCTCTTGGGATTAGGCTTAGAACTTACCTTTGATGCCAAAGAAGATTCTTGGGCCATACTGGTTGATCTCGTAGCGATCATCATCAACGAAGGCGAATTGCTCTTTTGGCTCGTCAAACAGGTTGATCGCTTCAACAGAAAGCTTGAAGTTATCATTGATCTTGTACGACGCGCGCGCTTCGAAGACACCCACATCACCGACATAGCGGATACGTGTGCCATCTGATGTGAAAGGCTGGAAGTACTGGCTACGGTACTTGTAGATACCTTGAAGATCGAGATCCCCAATTTGGTAATAGACCTGAGCCGACAGGACATGCTTCGACAAGCCTGGGATATTGGCCGGCGCGATGATGCCATCTGCCAATTGTGTCAGGCTGCCATCCAGCTCGCGGCGGAACGCGTCGCCATAGCGGCTATCTTCGAACTCGAAGTTTGAGTCAGCATAATTGTAGCTGACCTTGGCGCCCAGACCACTCCAATAGCTTGGCAGGTAAGAGAAGCGATGCGACGCTGTAAGCTCGATACCATAGAGATCGCTCTCTTCGTCACTGGTTGCCGGGACTGAGACACCGAAGGTTACATCCTGGCCATCAATATTGAACGTCTCGTTCTGGACGACGTTTTGGAAACCGCCAATGAAGCGTTTATAGTACCCACCAACAGCGAGAATTGTATCATCGTTGGGATAATACTCGACGCCTGCATCGAAGTTCCAGGAGGTCAAAGGTTCAAACTCTGGGTTACCAGATGCAACCACGCCCGAAACCAGATTGTTAGGATCGGTAATGTCTTCGCCGTCCCCATCTTCATTCTGGACTTGAATGGTGCGGCTAAAGCCCATGTCCGCCGGGTCGGCGCGGGACAATGCTTTGAAGGCGCCAATGCGAACCAGTGTCTCGTCGTTCAGGTCGAAGATCGCTGTAAAGCTCGGCAATACTTCTGTGTAATCATATTCTGCAACCGTACGAATAGTATCGTCATTGGCAGAGATCGTGAAGATGCCAGCATTATCATTGATTGTGAAGCTGTTGCGATAGCCGACACTCTCAACTGATGTGTTTACAACGCGCACGCCGACATTGCCGCGAACGGGGGTTGTGCCGAGCGTCGTCTCGTAATTTGCCATGGCATAAATGGCGTTGGTTTGCTCGGTCATATCAATTGTCGTCTGAAACTCTTCGACAAGTGAAGGGAGGCCGCTGCTGATCTGAATGATTTCGCCTGTATCAGGGTCGGTTGCCAAGCCGTTGGCATTCACAGAGTTTACAGCCAGCTCTGCCAGGCAGTTCACGTCAAATGTGGCCCATGAATTGGTTGAGCTGATCACGTTTCCTGCATCATCAATATTTGTGACCAGATCACCGTCACGAAGGCTTCCGAGGAAATCACTTTCTTCGAAATTTGTGCGGCAGAAGCGGTTGGCAAGTGACAGAGTATCGATCGAGACGTCTGACTCACTGTCATCCGGTGTTCGAATTCTGGACCCAAAATTATTGTCTGTATTGCTATTATTGTTTCTGAACTCGATCTCAATCCGGCCTGGATTGCCGCCATCACCACCATCGAGTGCAAGATAATTCATCTCGGACGCGCGTATGCCTGCCTGGATATTCGTAAAGATGCCTTGGTCTAGCTCATAGTCGCCGTCTAGACGAAGAGCCGTCGCGGTATTCTCTCGCTCTAGATCATTATCGATCCGAATGCGAAGCCGATCGACGAACAGGTCATGATCGTTCACATCAAAAACTTCATCCGACAGGGTATAGAGCGGTACGTCACCTCTATTATCGAACTGGATCACGGGTGAGATGTCGGACTGCAGGCGGTATTCTGTTGCAAACTCGTTACGCTCTGTTTTCGAGTATGAGAGATCTGCCGAGAGCGTTAGCTTGTCCGAAACGTCGTAGGAGCCTGCGAGTCCGCCGCCAATATACGTTTCGTTACGCTCATAATCGCCGCCCTGAACCTCAACACTATTATCGGTGACCGAGTATAGAATGGCGCCGCTATCGGTCACGTCTAGCGTGTCGAACGTCGTGACGTCGGTGCCTGTGCCAATGTTGAGGCTGGTATCGTTACGACGACCACCATTGAAAGTCAGGTCAGCCCGGATTTCGGTCTGAATGCGCTCTGAGTACTGAAGGTCAGCGTTGATATCGAGGCGGTCATTTGGCTGCCATTGTAGGGCGCCGAAGAAGGAGTCGCGTGTATCGCGCGTGTCGTTCTGGCGGTAATGGCGTTGGGAGGGTGCGAAGGCAAATGGAACGCCATCATCAATGGCAAGTCCAGTGGCTGGATCAATAGTTGTATCAAAGCCTTCAGTGTCTGACCCGCGTTGGTCCTGGTTTGCAGAAACGCGGCGGTCATTGAAGTCGTCGCAATCATCATCACCGCGATCTTGTGTTTCCGGGTTATTCGAGAAGCCGGTAAAAGTGCCGCCAATGCTGTCCGCATCGCCTTCTTGCTGTTGGAACTGAGCCAATCCTTGTGAGATGACACAGGCCGGGCGTGAGTTGCTTGTTGGGCCAGTTGAGCGCGCTTCTGCCTCAGGCTGTGAGATATCGCTTCGCTGCAGGCCAAAGGATAGCCCAACCTCGCCAAGCTCACCAAAATCGAATTGGTCGACATAGCTCAGCGTGCCGCGATACCCAAGATCGCCTGCTTCTGATCCTTCAATATTGAGCTGATCTGGGTTTACGTTGCCCTTCAGGTCGAACTGGATGCGGCGCTTGCCATAGTCCAGTGGCTTGATCGTCTCGAGTTGGATTTGACCCGCAACACCCCCTTCGATTTGGCTGGCATTCTGTGTTTTGTAGATTTCCAGTTTGTTCATAAGCTCAGATGGGAACTGTGAGAAGTTGACCGAACGGTCACCAGATCCATTCGTCGCTTCGCGGCCGTTCACAACGGTTGAGCTCAGGAAAGGCCCCAAGCCGCGAATAGAAATTTCTGTCGCGCCGCCATTTTCGCGGTGGGAAGCCGCGCCAGTAATGGTTTCGAGGGCTTCACCGATGGAGAGGGCAGGGAGGTCACCAATGTCTGCAGCCGAGAGGCCATCTACGATTTCAGTCGCATTCCGTTTGATTCCGATCGAGCTTTGAATGACTTGGCGCGTGCCCGTCACGGTTACTGTATCAAGCGTGCGGTCTGCGTCTGATGCGTCTGTTGTTGTTTCAATTGGCGCATCTGCGTCTTGAGCGAGCGCAATCGCGGAGAATGGTAAAACTGAGGCGCTTAAGAATAATACTTTAAGGGCTATGCCCGCATGCGGAAGTGAAGACTTCGTCTTTGATTGTATCGCCATGTATTCCTCCCTGGATGGCAAAATTAACGGCCCGTTTGGGGTCTCGCTTGATTGTGAGGGGTAACAAACACACCACATTAGTCAACCAATTGGACTATTTAATAGGCTTAAATTGGTAGGACCAATTGGGATTTTCGTACGAAAGTGTTATAATTGCAACAAATTGGTCACTTGAAATACTTCAAGCTAAGGTGGGGCACGCTTAGTCGAAGTGTTCAATTGGTGTGATGAATTGGCTTGCATCCGCTGGTAGGGAGCGGCGCTATCAACGCGGTGTGGCTGGGCTGAGTGTCAGGCTATGGAACGTCACCTGCGCATAGTCACCGTTCGCCTTGTCCGTTTCCCAGTCACCTGTCCCAAAACAACCTGGATACCAGAACCCATCTTGCAGCTTGCTGCTGCATTGGTTGTAAGCGCCAGCCTTGAAATAGTGCATGTCGCCTGTGTACCCGTATGGATTATCAAGCGTGTCCGCGTCGCCATTTGCATCGACATTGTTTGCCAAGTTAATCTCAAATTCCTTAGTCCCATGTCGCTCTGTGCGGAATGTAAGATACATGACATCGCCGCTTACATTGACCGTATAGCTCATAACCTCGCCTAGCTTGATGCCGGCCATTCCTGGGTCAGCAGAATTATCCCACGTGTTGCCCCAGACCGGGTAAGCAATGTCGGTACGATTTGGGTCGTCTTTGCCAAGATTGCGCTCATAGGCCCAATAAACTGACCCGTACTCATGGTCAGGGAACTTTTTGAAGGATATTTTCAAAGGCTCGTTGCCCCAGCCGTATTCCTCTGGGTGCTTGTCAAATTTAACGGCGTGAATTTGCCCGATGACGACAGAATAGGTGGGAAGCTTGGTTGTGATTTGAGCGCGGCGAGCAACGTGATCCACGTGCAGTGTCGCGTCTAGCCGTCCCCCAATAGAGTCAAACCTATCGGCAAGGGGGTGAGACGCGAGGGCAAAATTGTTCTTTGGGTCTTTGGTATCAATAGAGGTGTCAGTGCCTCTACCCATTTGACGTAATTCACTGCGTGTATTGGTCGAGTTTGGTGTCGTCGTGGCTTTGTTTGGAGTGGCAAAAACAAGGTGGCCATCCTGATTCACGTAAAAGAAATCCGGATGCATGTAAGAACTCATATCCGCGACTTTTATAATGTCTGCTCTGTCGTTCCCATCTGCATCCAAAGGAACGGTGATATTCCAATTACTGAGGTCGAATTTGTCTGCCGGTAAAGTGCTGCCGGGCTCAGCAGGATCGAGATTGGTCGCTGTGCAAGCGGCCAGACCCAGGATCGCGAGCAAAGCCGTGTTGGCGGATGTAAATCTCTTAGTCCCAAACATAAATCTTCTCCGTATTCTCTAGTTTTGAGGCCAACACTCTGTGCTAGCTGCGATCAAAAGTGTAGCGACTACCGTTGCACGCGGCCTGAGCCATCGCCTGACATCAGCTTCTCAACTTCGCTGACGCTGACGCGGTTAAAGTCACCAAGGATGGAGTGCTTCAGGCAAGACCCAGCAACGGCAAATTCCAGTGAATTCTGACGGTCTTCATAGGCGTTAAGGCCATAGATGAAGGCTGAAGCAAAGCTGTCACCACCGCCAACGCGGTCCACAATATCCGTGATGTCATAGCGCCGACTTAGCTTGAAGCCGTCTTTGTCGCGCATACATGCCGACCAACCATTGCGCGAGGCACTAATGCTTTCGCGCAGGGTGATGCCGATCGTGTGCATGGTTGGATAAAGCTCAAGCATCTTTTCAGAGAGCGCTTCATACTTGGTTGTATCAAGCTCGCCTGCTTCAACATCGACATCAACACTAACGCCGAGGGACTTCTGACAGTCTTCTTCATTCGCAATCCCAACGTCTACATACTTGACCAGCTCGGTCATGACTTCAGGAGCCGTTTTACCATACTTCCAGAGCTTGCCGCGGAAGTTGAAGTCGCAAGAGACTGTCACGCCAAGCTCGCGAGCTTTCTGAACGCATTCAAGGCTAAGGTCAGCTGCTGACTGGCTGAGCGCCGGGGTGATGCCCGTAATGTGAAGCCATTTTGCGCCGCCAAGGACGCTATCCCAGTCAAAGTCACCAGGGCCACATTCGGCAATTGATGAATTGGCGCGGTCATAGACCACTTTGGAAGGGCGTTGATTTGCGCCAGCTTCAAGATAATAGATGCCAACACGGTCGCCAGATCGGCGCACACGCGATGTATCCACACCGTACCGGTTAAGCTCACGGATCGCGTTCAGTCCGATATCATTGTCTGGCAAGGCCGAGATGAAACCCGCAGATAGACCGTAATTGCTAAGAGCGACGGCTACATTAGCTTCACCACCACCGAACGTTGCTTCGAATGTTGGTTGTTGAAAAAAGCGATCATTGCCGGGTGTTTTGAGCCGCAGCATGATTTCACCGAAAGACAGAAAGTCTGCCATAAGTTTTCTCCTAAATGTTCGGTCTTGTCTCGCGCGCAAGGCCCATTGCTTCACGTGCGAGTTTTGTAATGGCTTCGAAGTTTCCAGCGTGTATTTCAGCTTGCGGCGTTAGCCAGCTGCCGCCGCAGGCCACAACGGCTGGAAGCTCGAGATATGACTTGAGGTTATCGGCTGAGACCCCACCTGTGGGCATGAAGCTCATATGCCTGAAGACGGAAGAGAACGCTTTAAGCATGGGGACGCCGCCAGCTAATTTTGCCGGGAAGAATTTCACAGTGCGTAGCCCCAAATTCCATGCGAGTTGAACTTCGCTGGCGGTCATACAGCCGGGGTAAATTTCCAATCCTCGGGTCTTGCTAGCCGAAACGACGTCTGCGTTCAGTCCTGGTGATACGATGAATTGGGCGCCGCAATCGGCGGCCTCTTCGGCTTGCGCCGGCGTTAAGACAGTGCCCGCGCCGACGGTTACACCGTCCACTTGCGATGCGATGGCTTCCATACACTTCATCGCAGCGTCCGTGCGCAGGACGACCTCCAGCGTGGTAAGCCCTCCCGCTTTCAGCGCTTCTGCAATCTGGATCGCGACTTTTGTATCTTCAGCCTGAATAAGGGGGATAACGGGCGTCGCCTTCAATGAGCTCATCTCATCCATTCCTTTTGAGTTGTTTGGGGTCAGCCAAGCTTAAAATGACTCAACTGACCCACGTTCTAAGCTGGGAGGAACCAGACTTAGAACGAACTTGTATTAGCGCTTCAGCTTGACGAAATAGTCATAGATTTCAGGGACGTTGCCATTGCCCATACCTTCATCGACCGCTGCTTGCAGGCTGGTCGAGGTTGCCTCTGCCACTAAAGAACGTGATCCCAAATCAGAGACCATCTGAGCGAAGTACCGCAAGTCCTTGTTGGCATTGTTGAGAGAGAAGCCAAGATCGCTGACGCCATCGACTGCATAGTTTTTGCAGAACTTCATGAAAGGGGAGTTTGATGGCCCAGCAGACATGATGTCATAAAGCTGCTGACGATCGACGCCGGCAAGTTCTGCCGCGGCGAATGCCTGAGACATCGCCGTTACCGTGGTCATGCCCATGAAGTTATTGATCAGTTTCGTAACGTGGCCAGAGCCGAGCTTGCCAAGATAGAACACGTTTTCACCCTGCTCTTTGAGCATCGGCTCATACTTGTCGAACGTCGCTTTGTCGCCAGCCGCCATAATGTTGAGCAGGCCGTCTTTGGCATGCGCAGGGGTGCGGCCGAGCGGGGCATCAATCATGCCGACGCCTTTCTTGGCAAGATCTGCGCCGATCTTCTGGGTTGAGGCCGGAATAGATGTTCCAAAATCAATCAGGACAGACCCTTCCTTAAAGCCTGCGAGCAGACCGTCATCGCCATAAACGAGCTTCTCAACAACTTCAGATGTTGTGACGCAAAGCTGAACGATGTCGCTTTTCTCAGCCAGCTCTTTGGGTGAGCTGACCTCGGTTGCATTACCACGGGCCAGAACGGCTGCGACAGCACCCTTGTTCAGGTCCATCACATTGACTTGAAAACCCCGCTTTTGCAGGTTCTCAACCATGTTGCCGCCCATCAGCCCGAGGCCGATAAAACCAATTACTGGTTTAGACATATTTTTGACTCCTAATTCAGTCGTATCTTTAAGTTGTTGGTTCTGCCGCTGAGGCAGCACGTGGTTTGAGAGGTTCGATTTTACCGCAGAGCAGCCAGATGGCCGCAATGGCCGTTAGGGCTAAAGCAGAACCGAGGATGAAAACGGGCGCGTAATTGGCGCCTGCAGTCAGGATCGGCACCAGAAGCGTCAGGAGAAACCCTGTCAGTTTTGCAGCCATCCCAGCAACACCCGAAAGCGTTCCCACAGTCTTCTTTCCCAAGAAATCAGCTGGCAGTGTTTGAACATTACCAATCGCGGTTTGGAAGCCAAACAGGATCAGGAACATCAGTGTCAGCGCGACCGTGGCGGTTGATGCGACTGCCATCAGCAACAGACATGGCAGCATGATCAAACAGCCAAGCGTGATCGTGAACTTTCGTGTCGCGTCGGTTGACCAGCCTTTACTGATCAGGAATTGCGCGAGCAATCCGCCAAACCAAGCGCCGAACATTGCGCCGACATATGGAAGCCAGCCCGATACTGCGAGATCTTTGATGTTAAAGCCGTGGACTTCAAACAAATAGGTTGGGATCCAAACAATGAAGAGCCACCAGATTGGATCGATCGCCGCAGACGCGGTGATCACGCCCCAGCTTTGCTTGCGTGAGAGCAGCTCACCCGTGCTCGGATTATAGCCATCATCAGGCTCACCATCACCATCAATGTCTTGGTTTTCCTGGCCCGTCAGAATGTATTCGCGTTCTGTATCAGAAAGCCAAGCATGAACTTTTGGTGGCCCTTTCACAATGATCAGCCACGGGATTAACCAGAGCGCTCCAAGCCCTGCAACAAGAACGAAGATGATCTTCCAATCGAGGTAGATTGCCAGGTAAGCCAGGAGCGGAATGGAGACGATACCGCCAATTGCAGCGCCAGAATTAAAGATGCCTTGCGCGAGCGCCCGTTCTTTTGTTGGAAACCATTCGGCGTTGGCTTTTGCCGCGCCCGGCCAGTTGCCCGCCTCTGAAACACCGAGCAGAATGCGGAAGAAGCTGAGACTCCATACGCCTTGGGCCAGGGCATGCAGGGCGGTGGCAATTGACCAGACTCCAATTGAAAGTACAAAGCCGAGGCGCGTGCCAATCCAGTCAAAAATCTTGCCGAAGATCGCCTGACCTGCGGCATAAGCCAAAATGAAGACCGCAGATACAATCCCCAAAATTTGTTTGTGACCATCGGCGTCCATGTTCGGGAACAGGTCCGGCGCCATATGTTGCGGCCAAAGGACCGTAATTGTCTGGCGGTCTATGTAGTTAATAACAGTTGCGAGCGCGACCAGTGAGACAACCCACCAACGTAAACCTTTGATTTTCATGACTTATACGCCTCACCATTGATGAAGTCCTCACGCGCCGGACTGAAAACATCGATTAGCAGGCCGTCTTCAAGGCACACCGCGCCATGCATGGCGTTTGAGGGCACGAAGAAGCATTCGCCCGCACTCATGACTTGTTTTTCGCCCGCGACTTCTACCTCAAATTTGCCTTCAGCGATGAAGACAACTTGCGAGTGGTGATGCTTGTGAAGCTCACCGACCGCGCCTTTGGCAAACCATGCCTTAGCCATAAGGATATGATCGTCATACCCAAGGACGAGGTGGTGGACACCGTTCTTCATATCCACGGCGTCTTTACGATCCCCGCGAATGAATAGCTTTGAGCGCTCCATGGTTTCGTTTGTTTCTGTCATTCTAACCCTCCCCGGGAATCTTATCTTTGTCGTTTTATCTTGTCTTTTCACTCGCAATGACATGCAGCGGGCCAACCCAACTTACCGAGCTGCCATCAATCATGGCCGTCCGCTCACGTGTCTCACGGCTATCGTCCGCCATTAGAAATGTGACTGCTGACCCCGTCTCAGGCGTGATCGTAAACACACCGGCGCCGTCTTGAGCTTCAATCGTGATGTCTTCAATCGAAGAGCCTTCAAAGATTGTGACCTCATTATCTGAATCATAGCGACCGTGGCGATGATAAACCGATACATAGTTCACAATTTTTGCTTGGGTGCGCAGCAGGGCGACCTGCTCACGGCGCAGATTATTGTCCGGGTCATTCGCCCCAAGGTCTCCGAAGACGACACGGAGCGGAGCATCAGATGCAAAGCTCATCGTGTAGAACTGGTCGTCCAAGAGCCAGGACATGTCTGAGAGGTCGGTTAGATTACGCGACTGTGCCCGCTGCCAAATGTGCTGGTAGCCATTCTGATCACCAATTGGGGTCAACTGTTCGGTTGACGCCGCAACGCTGAAACTCGTCTCAATTAATTGCCCTTTGAAGTGCACAGGCAAGTCATAGGCGTGTTGGGTGTCGCTTTGGGCACGCATTATGTCGATCAGGAATATGCCACCAGTTCCATCAGGGACCATCCCCAAGACACGTTGCATCATGACGCCGTCATAAGCGGTATCAATCTCAGCAGCTGAAACCTGTACGCCGTTTATCTCACCAAAGGACAAGACTGTTGGCCAATACGTTTGCGCGACACGCCAGTCACCATCGAAATGGCTGGTTTCATCAACAACAAGCGCATTATGCGCGACTGTTTGCTTCGCCCAGGTCTCATTTTCAGGCAAATAACGCCCGCCATTCTTGGCTTCGACATTCAGGAAACGCGACGCGCCATAATCGGCAACAATCTCGTAGCCATCATCATAGTATTGAAACCCAAGCTTATCGAAATGCCCGTGGCCAAGCCCTTGTGTCGTGGCTTTCATGATCGCTGCAGCGTCATGATTGCCCGGTCCTGAACGCAAGACCATCAGCGCGCCCTGATCACCAGCAGGACCATCGCGAAATTGCTTGGAAATGAACTTGAACGGCTCTGCCTTGCCAGCTGCGATTGCCTCAAGCGCCGCTTTGCCGTCTTCTGTGGGCATAACGCCGTTTTGCAATTGGATGGCACCGAGCAGGTCTGGCTCGCCCGTGCGCTCATAGGCGATGGCAAGGCCATACTTTAGTTCAACCGTATTGATGCCTTTTTCGCGAATGGCATCGTTGATTGGGAAGAATAAGCCTGCATAGCTTTGCTCCATCGTTGAGCGAATGGCTTTCAGGACGATTCCGTCTCGATGTTCAAAAATACCGCGCTCTGGCTCGTTGCGATCAATCGCCTGGCTGAAGAGAACAAAAGGCATCAAGGCATAGCGTTGATAGTATGGCCCCTCCGCATAATACCCGTCTGGCGAGAACAGCTCATCCAGCTGTTTCAGGAAACCCGCCTCGCCGCTTTTATCCAGTCCGTAAAGGGCTTTCTCAACCCGTTCTGGCTGGCCAAGAACATAGCCTGTCATGCCCACCCCGGCCGTGGCCCAGGTTGCGTGATTGTGAATGCGGTCGAAGGTTTGCGGGGACCCTGTTGATAGGAAATCTGCCAGCGGATTGAACAGGCCGTCTTCGATGCGGGTCTTGTCTTCAGTGCTTAACTCACTGCGGACCTGCTCATAGCCTTGAATCGTGTACACGAGGAACCAGGCCTCGTTGAGGCCCTGCCAGAATAAGCGCCCTTTGTTGGAGCTGGTCGCTTCAGGGTGCAGCTCCAGGCCAGGATAGAGATCAGCATAGTCGAACAAGACCTCGCGAATCAGGTCACGATACTGCGCCTCACCGGTATGCTGAAAGAGCATTCCAGCTTCATAGACTGTCTTGGCATTTTGCTTGTGCTGTTCATGCGTATACCCACCGCCCGCATCAGCTGGGATCGGCACGGGGATACCTTCGGCAGCCCGCGCTTGCACCTCACTTGCGAGCTTCGTCATCATGGCATCAAAACTATTGGCTTGAGCAGCGCCGCTGCTTGAGAGACTGGCATTCTCTGCAGCGGGTGCCTGGTCGCTATCACATGCAGTAAGGCCAAGGATGGCGCCGCAAACCGCGAGCGTTATCAGGGCTTTGCCGGCGGCGTTGTGGGGAGCAGATGTGATAGGCATTACTGTCTCATATCCGTCGTCGTCAGGAAGACACTCGGAGGAGGGCCGACGGTTCGATTACCCTCAATGATCGTTTTTGGGATGCCCGTCGTAATCACAAATTCAGCCGGGGCTGAATTCTCTGCGAGATTGGTTGTAACTTCGACGCTCTGTGCGCCATGGAACACCATCATTGGCTGGCTGCCGTTGCCCACATTCGTGAAGGTGCTCTCTGTGACTTTCACATAGGGTCCGAAAGTGCTCTCGTCACGCCCACCGCGATAGATTGAGACGGCCGAGCCGCGAATATCAGAAAAGTCGGTATCGCTGATTTCCATATATTCGACATTGTAAATGCCATAGTCATCGGACTCAGAATTGAACTTGAAGACATCGCCCGAGATGTTTTTGAATGTCGCGCCGCTGACTTTGACCACGTCAAAGAATGTGCCTTTTTCCGCCGTCACAATTGCGAAGGCTCCGTTGATCATGAAGTCGTCGAAATCGGAATTCAGGATTTCCAATGTCAGATTACCCACACCTGCACGCGCACTTGTTGCAATAAAGCTGTTGCCTTTTGCGTCCGGAGCTGACGCCCCGCTTACAGAGACGCCGTCAAGTCGCAGGGCTCCAGATTTAGAGAGCTTGAACATATTACTGCGCTCGAATGACAGAACGGGTTTGTTGGATGAATCGGCTGCGCGGATGGTTAGAGGGCGTGAGATGTCGATGATCCGGGCTTCATTATAGGCACCGGGTGATAGAAGTAGAATATCTCCGGAAGCGGCCTTTTTGACGGCCTTGGCAATCGTTCCCTCACCCGGCAGAACGGAAGTCACCTGGCCTGTTTCAAAGGGGGAGCCTGCGTTTGGTTTGGGAAACCACTCGACACCCGTCTCGTTGCGATCGACGCCGTATTCTCCATCAGCGCCAGCGTCGCCGTCTTTCGAAATGAACGGCGTTCCTGTGACTGTCTCAGACACGCTGAAGCCCCTCGAAATGGCTTCTGGTGGCCGGCTGTCCGTTATGTTGCCTGCGAACGTGACGCCGCTCATGTCGTCATACAGATTGAAGGGCGTGCTGCTAGTCGCGCCCAGAACAATATTATTCTCAAAGCTTGAATTGATCGGCACAGCACTACGCTCTGTATCGCTGCCCTCAGCAAGCTCAATCGCGCTTACCGTGTCAAACGTATTGCCCGTGATGTTTGCACCATCCACCTGATGATAGCGATTGATTGGGGAGTCGGGCACGCCATTCATAACCACCAGCGCCCCGGAAAAACGCGTACCAGTCAGATCCTTGAAGTAGTTATTTCGGATCGTTTGCTGCGCGTTGATGACGCGAACGCCGCCCGTATAGAGCGCGCCATTGCCGTCAAAAAGGTTATTCTCAACGATCGTGCCGTTGCCGTGTCTTAAAGTCAGAGTGCCGCGCGATTCAAAGAAAGTGTTATCGCGATAGGTGTTACCACCGGACTTGTTGGAGACGATTTCCACCTCGCCGCTACAGCGATCAAAATAGTTGCTCTCGACGAGCGTGTTGGACGTGGTGAGGGAGTAATGGCTGGTTCCGATCCGCAGAGTCTCACCGCCATTTGAGCCAAAAACAGGCCGAGGCCCGAAATAGTTATGGTGGATCTTATGACCATTATTCCGGCTCTCTTCTGTGTTCAGGCGAACCGTCATGGTTGGGCCGGAATTGAGTTTTCCAGACAGATGGTTGCGATCAAACTCATTGCCGCGCCCGTACATTACGACCCAAGTGTCACGTAAGGCCCGTTCTGGGTTGTTGTAATTCTCAATCACTGTTTGGGTTACGCGTGAATTGTTTGCCAGCGTATCACGATCGATCCGGAAGCTGATCACTTCGTTACGAGGGGTATAGCCATCCCGAAAGACGAGACCCGACACAATAATGTGGTTGCCGCCGAGCCTCAGGCTGGATTGACCGCTCAATATGACCTGTCCAGGCTCCTCGGCGACAACTTGAATGGGGCTCTCTGCTGTACCTTGGCCTTGAATAACGAGGTCAAAATCTCGCCAGACCCCATTTGCCAAGACGACTGTGTCGCCAGCCTTCAGGTTTTTTGCAATTTTCGCGTAGCCTTCAGGAGATCGGACAAGTATGCGCTGCAGCGAACTATCCTCGCGCGTCAGCAGCTCGGTCACTTCCGCTGGCGGCGTTGCGCACGCACTCGCAACCGTCATGGCTATTGCTGACAAAAGCGCCATCCGCTTCATGGTCGTCCTCCCTGGATGCTCCAATTCAGGAGCCTAACCTTTACGCTATTGAGACCAATCTTTTTGTCAACCATTAATGCATACCAATTGATTGTGGCGTGCAATCAATATTATGAGTGTGACGCGGCGATTAGCCTTGGTTTGCGCCTATGGGCGCTTTTCAGCGGCCTGGTCCTACCTATTCGCACGCTGTGCTAGGCCAATCTGCTTACACTATATAGGTCTTTGGCTGTAGGGTAGTTTTAGATCCTGGGAGAATAATCTGCAGGCAGTAAAAAATGATACCGCTAACAGAATATGTGAGTGTCGGCGGGCTTTCCAGACCCACTAAGTCTATGATTTTAATTTATTTTTCTCGACATTACGTATTCACCTTGAACTGGTAGGACAATTTGGTACGATAAAGCCTGTGAGTGATTTGAGAGACCGGGACTTATAAGCATGGCTGAACAACGTTTGTACCAGAAAGTCGCGAGTAAAATATTGGAGATGATCTCCTCAGGGGCTTATCCCCCTGGAACGCGTCTGCCCGGAGAGCGCGAGCTGGCTGAGAGGTTTGATGTTAGCCGTGTTGTTGTCCGTGAAGCGGAAATATCTTTGGAAGCGCTCGGTCATGTTGAGATAAAGGTTGGCTCTGGCGTTTATGTTCGGGAACTGAACTCCACGGATCTCAATCGTCTGCCCAAAGTCAGCGCGTTTGAGCTCACACAAACGCGGCTTCTGTTTGAGTCAGAATCAGCCGCTCTGGCCGCCAGAGTGATTACGGATCAGCAGATTAGCGCTCTTGAAGAGACGGTTGAGCGTATGGCCAACGCCGCTCACGACACACCGGACGGGGATCAGGCGGATCGTGATTTTCACCTGCAGATTGCCCTGGCGACGGGAAATTCAGCGAATATCTTCATCATGGAAAACCTTTGGCGTATGCGAACAGAACTGCCTGAAGTTCGAAAGGTTTATTCTGCGGTTTGCGTCGAAGATTCCTCACACCGCGTTGATGAGCATGCCGAAATCCTTGAGGCTTTGCGCAGGCGTGACCCTGATCAGGCTCGCTCTGCGATGCGGCATCATTTCTCTCGCCTTATCGAGGCTTTGCTCGTCGCATCAGAGCAGCAAGCGATTGAAGAGGCGCGCCGCACATCGTCTTTGAACCGTGAGAAATACCTGAAGACAGCCATCTCGGGATAGGCGCAGGGAAGACCCTTTAGCCTTTATATTCTACAGCCATTTTTGCATGGTGTATCTCACAGATAGCGCGGTTTGTGCATTAAGGCGCTTGTTCCTGTCGCGAGTCGTTGTGGTGGCTTAGGGGAATGCTGTCTGTTTGATCTCTCTCTCTCTCTCTCTCTCTCTCAGCGAGCAAAAAATCAGTCCAAGTTGTAAACCAGTTTTGTCTCGCATCAGCCTTTTGGGCTGCTAAGCATCGCGGGAGGTCTCTCTGAGCGGTGTAGCATTATTGCCACATAACTAGGGAATGCAGTATTGGTCCTACCAATTACATGATATTTGTCGACCACATTGATTGACAGTATGGAAGACTGAGTGTTTGTGGAGTCAGAAGAGCCTCTCATTCAAAGAAGGGGCCTCTATTCATACCCACGGGAGGGAATAAGAATGCCCACAAATAAACGCCGCGACTCTATCCGTAGCGGAACTCGCCAATTCTGGCGTACCGCGCTGCTAGCCGGTGTCGCTTTGCCGCTTGGCTCAATCGCTTTTGCTCAGGAAGCTCCTGAGGCCCCAGTCGAAGAAGAGGCCCGTCAGGATGTCGTCGTCGTGACAGGTATCCGTTCGTCGCTGCAAAGTGCGCTTGAAGAAAAACGCAATGCGGCAAGCCTTGTCGAAATCATTCAAGCAGAAGACATCGGTAAACTACCAGACCAAAACCTCGCCGAAGTTCTGGAGAATGTCACAGGTGTTCAGATCACCCGGACTGCCGGTGTAGGTACTGCAGTTCAAATTCGTGGTTCGAACTCAAACCGCGTTGAAATTAATGGCGTCTCGTCTGTCGGCTCAGGATCTGGCCGAAACGGGATTGGCTTCGAAGATATCAACCCTGCGATCATTTCTTCAGTTGAGGTTACCAAAGCTTCGCAAGCCAAGACGATCGAAGGCTCAGTTGGTGGCACGGTCAACCTGCGCACTATTCGGCCTCTCGAGCTTGACGATATGCTCCTGAATCTCCGCATTCAGGGTGAAGATAGCAGCTTGAGTACTGAAGGTATTACGCCAAGAATTTCAGGCGCATTCGGTAAAAAGTGGGAAACTTCTGCCGGTGAGTTTGGGGCAGTTATCACAGGTAGCTACACTGAGCAGGAAGCGGTGTCTTTCCGCCCACGTGCAGACCGCGACAACCTTTCATCTGCGCCAGGCGCTGCTTTCCCTGAATATCAGGGCATCCAATTCTTGCTGCAAGAGCAAGAGAATGATGACTATGAGACCATTAACGTGGCTACGAGCCTCGAGTGGGCCCCAAATGACGAACTAAAATTTAGCTTCGACGCCATTATCAATGACCAAGAGCGTAGTCGAGATCAGTATCGTCTCCAAGCCTCAGGTGTATCCGGGCTGAGAAACACTGCGGCGAACGCGCCGTCAGCTTTTGAAACCGTCGACTATAGTGCTATTGGTGGGCCAACACTTCAGGCTGCGCTTCGAGGCACAGTTGAGCCTGATCTTTCAGTGGACGATGACGATCCGAACCTGCGTTTTTCAAGCGAAACCAACTCGCGTATTACAGATACTCAAATCTTCTCTCTTGGTGGCGAATGGAACCGTGACAACTGGACGGTGAGCGCAGAGCTGTCGACTTCAGCGTCTGAAACGACGACACCCTCTTTGAATACCACAGTCAACTTCATCAATCCAAACTGTCCGCTTGATGGGCTTGATGTAAATGGCGATCCAACGGCTAGCACCAGCAATGATAATTGTGTGCCGTTTATCTATGATTTGTCAGGTGACTCGCTGTCATTCGGGATCAATTTTGACTCTCCGTTTGCGCCTTCTGTCGCAGACCTGACCAATCCGGCCAATGTTGTTCTTGATCAGGTGGATGTCGGTCGTAATGCGACTGATAATGAAGAAAATGCTTTCCGCATTGATGTATCTTACGACTTTGCCAATAACAGTCTTGTCGGCGACTTCCTGACATCTGTTGATGCAGGCGTACGCTTCAACGAGTCCACTCATACATTTGTCGATATCGGCGACCGTATTGGTGGTTTTAGCAGGCTGGAAGACAGCCCGTCAGGTGATTTGTTCTCAGACATTCTCGTTACGGGGCCAACAAATTACGGCGATGGTGATGGAAGAAGCCTGTTCATCAGAAACTTCCTGCTTGTCGATCCTGATTTGTCTTTCTCAAATCCAGATGCTGTCATTGCATCTTTGGAATCAGCGCTGGCGGCTCACCGGGCACTGAATCCAACGGCGGATGGCGACCTGACATTGAACCTATCTGAGGATGAGAATGCGTTCCGTGATCTTAGCGAAGAGACAACAGCGCTCTACGCTCAAGCCAACTTCGCATCAGGCATCTTCAGAGGTAATATTGGTGTTCGCGTTATTGATACCGAAGTTTCATCAACCGGGTTTGGACCTGAAGATGCGAACGGTGTTCGCTCTCTAGTGACAACAACAGGTAGCTATGACTTCATACTTCCTAGATTCAACCTGGTCGCTCAACCGTATGATGATGTTATCTTCCGCTTCGGCTATGGTGAAGATATTAGGCGCCCAAGCTTCTCAAGCTTGAGCACTGGATTTACATTCGATCAGAGTGAGAACGCCTCTGTGAGTTTGGGTAATCCGGGTTTGGAGCCTGAAGAAATCCAATCGCTGGACTTGTCTGCGGAGTGGTATTTCGCGCCAGCCGCAGTGGTTAGTGTGGGCTGGTTCACGAAAGACCGTACCAACATCTTTGGGAATGATTTCGAAGGCGCTCTGCTGCTCGATGATGGCAATGGCGGTTTCGTTCGTGAGACTGATCCTACTTGCCCAGGCGGTGGTATCTTTAACCCGGATGTTATCCCGAATGTCTTGGGTGACCCGAACACAACAGGTCTGTGTGTTGACTTTTCACAGCCAGGGAATGACCCAGCTGTAACAACCCAGTCTGGTTGGGAATTTGCCTTCCAGTATGATCTCTCAAGCTATGAAGATCGTCTTGGTTGGGCATCTGGCTTCGGTCTTGTTGCCAACTATACCAAGCAGGAGTTTGAGGGTGGTTCCGAGGTCGATACGACTTCGGGTCGCGGGCTTGCAGTTCTTGGCGACCTTAGCGTTCCGCGCGGTCTGTTGGACTTCTCTGAAAATGCTTACAACGCAACAGTGTTCTACGAGAAGTATGGTCTCTCAGCTCGTGCACGTTACACGTGGCGCGAAGGGTTCCGCACCAATGACTTTGGCGGCGGTGCAAATACAAGCGGTAGCTCTACGTTGAGCTTCCCTGTTCATACCCTTGATAGAGGTCAGCTAAATGCCAGCATCAACTATGACATCACTGATAATTTCAGCGTCGGTATTGAAGCGGTGAACCTTACTGAAGAGAAGATCATTCAGAAATGTGGCACCGAAAATGGGCCAACGTGTTTTGTCGGGCTGCCTGATCGCCGGGTTACCTTTGGGGGTAGCTACACATTCTAAGCAAAGGCGTTGCAAGACGATTTTGATAGATACGAAAACGCCTCACGAAAGTGAGGCGTTTTTTCTTTGGTTGTGGGGCTGCTGTCTTACTCTGGGGCTTTGCCTCAAGAAAAAGCCCCTGGATCGCGAACGGGTCCAGGGGCTTTTTTAAGGTGTGACCAGAGCGCTTACAGCCCGCCCCAATCCAGATCGTTGGGG
>CAZGVG010000006.1:0-51370 GCA_964528975.1 uncultured Hyphomonas sp. | reverse complement strand
AAAAGTGACGCCTGCGTCATGGTTTTTTCATCATAGCTGTGATACGTATATGCCAACGTCAAAGAAGCGGCTCTGAAGACCGCGCAAACGGAGGCTGACATGGCAGACACGCTGACCAAAATACCGCACGGATTAGAGCGCCCAACGATTACGGAACGTGACCCTTTGCACGAGTTGTATCTGCGGTATGAGGAAGCTGTCCCCGCGGCTAGCAGCGTGCCGATTGAAGGGGTCAATATCACTGATCCTGAAATCTGGCGCCAGGGTGACTATTGGGAACGGTTCAAGCGCATGCGTGATGAAGCGCCGCTGCACTGGACGCCAGATAGCTTTGTTGGCCCGTTCTGGTCTGTCACTCGATATGAAGACATCATGAAGGTGGACATTGACCACAAGCGCTTCTCCTCCAGTTGGGAGCATGGCGGTATTGTACTTGGGGATCAGGTGCCTGATTTTGAGCTGCCAATGTTCATCGCTATGGATGAGCCAAAGCATTCAGAGCAGCGCAAAACGGTTCAGCCGGCCGTCGCGCCAAATATGCTGAAAATCTATGAGCCTCTGATCCGCGCACGCACGCAGGAATTGCTAGATACGCTGCCGGTCGGTGAGCCGTTTGACTGGGTCGATACGGTTTCTATCGAGCTGACCACCATGATGCTGGCGACGCTGTTTGATTTTCCGTTTGAGGATCGCCGCAAACTGACCCGTTGGTCGGACGTCGTGACCAATCGTGAGAACCCGGACATTTGCCCCGGCGGCCTGGATCAGTGGAAAGCTGAACTGATGGAATGCCTGACAGTGTTCATGGAAATCTTCCAGAAGCGCCAGGCCGAGCCGCTTAAGCCGGACCTGATGAGCCTGCTCGCCCATGGTGAAAAGACCAAGAACATGACGCCGATGGAACTGTTGGGGAATGTTATTCTGCTGATCGTTGGCGGTAATGATACGACCCGTAATTCAATGACCGCTAGTGTTTACGGTCTCAACAAGTATCCGGACGAGTATACCAAACTCAAGGCCGATCCGGGCCTGATCCCGAATATGGTGTCTGAAGTTATTCGCTGGCAGACGCCGCTCGCCTTTATGCGCCGCACCGCGCTGGAAGATGTTGAGATGCACGGCCAGACCATCAAGAAAGGCGATCAGCTTGCGATGTGGTACGTTTCGGGCAATCGCGATGAGCGCTTCTGGGACGAAGACCCCAACCGTCTGATCATTGACCGCAAACAGGCGCGCAATCACTTGTCGTTCGGCTTTGGTATTCACCGGTGCGTTGGCAATCGTCTGGGTGAGCTACAACTGCGCATCCTTTGGGAAGAACTGATGGCGCGGTTCAGCCATGTTGAAGTGCTCGACGAGCCTAGTCTCACCTCAGGCTCCTTCGTGAAGGGCTATACTTGGATGCCTGTCATCTGCCACCCAAAGTAAGGGGCTTTAATATGCCTTATTCGTCATCCTCAGAGGTCTGAATGATTCCTGAGAGGTGACGCCGCCCGCCATCAAGCGTGATGCTCTCACCTGTAATGATGGCGCTGTTCGGACTTGCTAGAAATGTCGCTGTTTCCGCGATTTCTTCTGCAAGTGAAGGCCGACCCATTGGTGTGCGGTCTTTCAGCCAAGGCTCTCGGCCTTCCGCGCGGGGGCGAAGGGCGACGATCGCATTCACACGGATGCCTTCTTCGGCAAGCTCAATCGCAGCGGCTTTGATCAGGCCAAGGATGGCATGCTGAGATACACTTTCACTGAACCAGCCGGGCTGGGCCATCGTAGCGCCAAGCGACAGAACGAAGGTGAAGGTTCCGGTTTGCCGGGTGCGGTCGGCAGCGTTTTCAATTTCCGGGCGCTCGGCGATAAGTTCCGGGCTGAACACGCGCAACGCCTGCACAGCGCCCCGGACGGTTTGCATCAGCGTCGTCTCGAAACTTTCCATATCAAGCCCAAGCAGCTGATCCGGCTCTGGTAGAGGCGGGATGCAGATGACGTTGTCGATGAACTGATAGGTCTCAAGTGCTGCGGCCATCGCATTGCGCAGGCCGAGCTTTGTGTGGATGGCGCCATGATGAAAGGCGACCTTATCACCGACCGTCTTTTTCAGCTCATCCAGAAGCCCCTGATCAGGGTCAACCACAAGAATATCGTGATGTTCCTCAAGAAACCGCCGCGCGACAGCGTCGCCAACGGTTTTCCCAAGCCCGATGATCAGTGTGACCGGTTTGTACATTGTGAGGCTCCTGCCGACAGCGGTGCTTTGCGCCGACAGAACCTATTCAGGGACTATGCCAGCTTTAGCTTGTGCGGAGCATACCCAGTTCTTCTTTAAGCCTAAGTTTCCGTCGTTTGAGATCTTTCAGCGTAATGTCATCTTGAAGAGGGCGTTTTTGCTCCTCAATAATCTTCTCGTCGAGTTTGGCATGGCGCCGGGAAAGCTCTTGGATCCGACCTTGTAGTGACATTCGCAGTCTCCTTCTCTCTTGAAACGAATTCTGTGTCTTTGTGGCAACAGATAACCATAAGCGGCAGCCGGAGTCACGATCCAGACCCTATAAAATCGAATTTAGGAAAAATCTTGCCGCGCCGACGCTCAGCGCGCCCGCTTTTTTTCGTTTTTGGCCCGAAACATAGTTTCGTCTGCCTTGGCAATAAGGGCCTCTGCGGTAAGGCCGCGATGCCATTCCACAGTGCCGCATGACGCGCCTAGCTGTACGGTTGGGAGCTTGTCATCATCCTTGTCGCGCACAGTCAGGCCATCAATGATCTTTTCAAGGCTAGCGGCTTTGATCAGGCTGTCCTCAAACTCCGCATGAGTGAGCGCGATGCCGAACTCATCGCCGCCAAGACGGCCCACAATGTCGGTCTGGCGGATATTATCGATCAGCGTCCTCGCGACATGCTGGATGACTTTGTCGCCAGTGGCGTGACCGAAATGATCATTGATCAGTTTGAAACGGTCCAGATCTATAAATACCAGGCTAAGCGGGGTACCATAGCGCTCTGCCAGAGCAATCTCGCGGGTGAGCTCACGCTCAAACGCGCGGCGGTTAAAGACCGGGCAAAGCGGGTCGCGGTCCGCCAACATCTCTGCCATCTCAAGCTGCTGCTGCAATTGGCTCCGCTCTGCGCGCAGTTGGATCACCTCGCGGGCGAGCGCTTCAACGGCGGGGCGGATCGCGGCTGGCAGGGTTTTCAGGTTCAGATCAATTGCGGCAAGCAGGCCATGGCTGTCTTCAGTCAGCGAAGATTGGGGATCTCGCGGCTCTGATGTGGTTTCAGCAGGTTCAGCCATAAGCCCTTTCTAAGCGACTTTGGCAGAGTTGCCCAGTATTCAGCCCGCATTTAGGAAGGTTGACGCCGCCAATGACATTTTTATGTTGCGCGCTTTGAAGCAGGGGCGCTTGATGGTCCAGATCTCGAACACTGAAACACCGATTGTTGGCGTGATTATGGGCAGCCAATCTGACTGGCCCGTGATGGAAAAGGCCTGCGAAATTCTTGACCAGCTTGGCGTTGGGTATGAGGCCAAGATCGTATCAGCGCACCGCACGCCGCAAAGGCTTTATGATTATGCTCAAGCCGCGAAAGCGCGGGGCATTCAGGTGATCATTGCTGGCGCTGGCGGCGCGGCGCACTTGCCAGGCATGGCGGCGGCGATGACCCCGCTGCCGGTTCTCGGCGTTCCGGTAAAATCGCGCGCGCTGAACGGGATTGATAGTCTTTTATCGATTGCGCAAATGCCGAAAGGGGTTCCGGTTGGCACGCTGGCGATTGGTGAGGCGGGCGCGGCGAATGCCGGCATACTCGCCGCCTCTATCGTAGCGTTGCGGGATGCAGGCGTTGCTGAGAAGCTGGATACGTTCCGTGCAAGCCAAACAGAGAGCGTGCAGGAGCGCCCTCAAACATGAGCGCGCTTCAAGCGGGTGCAACACTTGGAATACTCGGCGGCGGGCAACTTGGCCGCATGCTGGGAAGCGCGGCGGCGCAGCTTGGCTTTGATGTTTCAATCTATTGCCCTGAAGCAGACTGCCCGGCGGCGCGCATTGCGGCGAGCCATGTTCAGGGCGCTTATGGGGATGTTGCCGCGCTGCTCGCCTGGGCCAAGACCTGTGATGCTGTGACCTATGAGTTTGAAAACGTTCCGGTAGAGGCGGCTGAGGCGCTGATCGCTGCGGGGGTTTCTGTCAGGCCCGGCGCGAAACCTTTGCAAGTCTCGCAGGATCGGTTGGTTGAGAAGGCGTTCCTGCGCGAGTGCGGGATCGAGACGGCTGACTTTGCTGAGGTGAACACTGCGGCTGATATTGCCGCGCCGATTGAGCGGTTTGCCGGCCGGGGCATTCTGAAAACGCGTCGGGACGGTTATGACGGCAAAGGTCAGGTGCGGTTAGAGGCAGGTGATGATTTCGACGCCGCGCACAAGGCTCTGGCGCATGCGCCGTCAATTTTGGAAGCCTTTGTGCCGTTTGAGCGGGAGGTCTCTGTCATCATTGCCCGCAATGCGGCTGGGGATACGCTCTGCTATGATTTGCCACGTAATGAGCATGTGAACGGGATTTTGCGGCGCTCTGTGGTGCCGAGTGACCTTGCTGGTGGGGTGATTGAGCGCGCTTGCGGGTCCGCCAAAAAGCTGGCCGATGCCTTGGGGTATATTGGGGTCTTAGCGCTGGAATTCTTTGTGATGGCAGATGGAACGCTGCTGGCGAATGAGTTTGCCCCGCGGGTTCACAATTCAGGTCACTGGACGCCAGAAGCCTGCGCCACCGGACAGTTTGAACAGCATATGCGCGCGGTCGCCGGATGGCCGCTGGGGCCTGTTACACGATATCATGATGTTGAAATGCTCAATTTGCTGGGTGAAGAAGTTCTGGTGCCGCCAGAAGTGCTTTCAGCCGATGGCGTTCTAACGCTGTATGGGAAATCCGAAGCGAAAGCCGGGCGCAAGATGGGCCATTTGGTCAGGCGGCGGGTTTGAACGCAAACTTATTGTAGCCCATATAGGACACGCCCATAGAGACCATGGTGGCTGCGACGATGGCCGCGAGTGGCCAGATGCCTGAAACAAAAATGATTAGCGCCGCATAGACCGCATAGTTGATGCTCATCGATGTGCCTGCCACGATAAAGTAGCGCGCGCCTTCGCGGCTTTGGTCAGAGGTGGCTTCAAACGTCATAGCCCGGTTGAGACGCCACGTCACAAGGATCGCGATCGCGATTGCGAACACACGGGCAAGCAGCGGGTCCATACCACGATAGATCAAGCTGAGCGTAATACACGCATCGACCAGCGTGCCGAGCCCGCCGACAAAGCCAAAGCGCAAGAGCTTAATGATTGTATCCCGGTTCGGCATTACCATTCAGGGGCGCGGAAGCTTAAGAAGACGGAGCGTTTTGCCTCAATCCGGGCGCGGGCAAGACTGTCGAGGATCAGGCCGCAAACCGCAGCAATGCTTCCGGTGATGACAAGGCCTGTCGAGAGAATTGCGGTTGGGAAGCGCGGCACAAGGCCGGTTTGCATATATGTCAGAACCAGCGGCGCTGCGAGGCCGGCTGCGAGCAGGGTCATGGCAAGCGCAATGGTGCCAAAGAAAGTTAGTGGCCGTGTTTCCTTGGCCAGCATGGCAAACATGCCGAGAATCCGGAACCCGTCACTAAAGGTGCGCAGCTTGGAGTGGCTGTCTTCCGGGCGGACGCCATAAGGGGTCGGGCGCTCCAGCGTTGGAATACCAAGCTGGCTGCAATGGACAGACATTTCTGTTTCAATTTCAAAGCCAGCAGACACAGCCGGGAAGGATTTAACAAAGCGGCGTGTAAAGACGCGGTAGCCCGAAAAGATGTCGGTGAATTGTTTACCGAAGAGGCGGCCATAAATCTTGTTGAAGACCTGATTGCCAAAAGCGTGCCCGCCGCGGCCTGCATCCTTGGTCACGTCAGCGCGCGTGCCAACAACCATATCGACATGGTTTTTCTGCAGCAGCTCAACCAATGTCGGCGCGAAAGAGGCATCATATGTGTCATCGCCATCGGCCATAATGTAAATGTCGGCTTCAATATCGGCGAAGATGCGGCGCACGACATGGCCTTTGCCCTGGCGCTGCTCGGTGCGCACAGTTGCGCCAGCATCACGCGCAATCTGCGCTGTATTATCGCTGGAATTATTATCGAAGACATAAATGTCAGCGTCTGGCAGCGCCGTTTTGAAGTCCGCGATGACTTTCGCAATCGTAACCGCTTCATTGTAGCAAGGAATAGTCACAGCAATACGCGGCGCGGACGCCTCGAGCGCTTGTGAGAGTTCAGACCCTTGGAAAGCGGAACGCATGGCAGAAGTCTTTCAGTAACCTGCCTATGCGATAGCCCAGACATACTTAAGGACGGGTAAGGCTCAGGCGGTAAATTACTAATGGCTTCTTCATATTTGCAGCGCGGCGGCGCTCTGTCCGATGGGAAATGGGCGATTGCTCTGATCGGATGCCTGATTTTCTTTATGTTGGGCATTCACGTCAAAGAGATCTTCGAAGGTCAGATCCCCGGCAATGATGACATGTTCCGTATTCAGCAGGTCCGCGACCTTCTGAACGGGCAAGGCTGGTTTGACGTTGACCAAGCCAGATTGCTGACCCCGGAAGGCGGCGAAATGCACTGGTCACGTCTGCCGGATATTTTTCTGGCCAGCGTGATCTGGTTGACGCGGCCTTTCCTGGGGCAGGCCCATGCCGAAATGCTGGCGATGTGCCTTTGGCCTTTATGCCTTTTGGTTGCTGCGATGGTCCTGATTGTCAAAGCGATGAGCCGTCTTGGGGTATCGCGTGCAGGGCAAGCGGTAGGGTTGCTCTTCTTTGGCCTGTCGGCCGCCGTTTATAATTTCTGGCCGGGCCGGATTGATCACCACAACCTTGTTGTTGTTTTCACTTTGCTTGGATTTGTCGCCTTGCTCTCGCCAAATCAGACCAAGAGGTCTGCGCTGATCCTTGGATTTGCGATCCCTGCAATTGTGACCGTTGCGATTGAGGGCCTGCCTTATGCAGCTATTCTAATCGCCAGTCTTGGACTGTTCTGGATCGTCCGCGGTCATATTGAAGGGGAACGCCTGACGGTGTTTGGCGCCGGGCTGATCGCTGCATCGCTTCTGTTCTACACGTTGGATGCGCCGGGCTGGAGCGCGCGGCGCATGGTGTGCGACGCTTATGGCACAGCGCATTTTAGCGGGTTTTTACTTGGCGGCGCTCTGCTCAGCTTGCTCGGCATGTTCGGGGGTGTGTTGGACACCTGGCAAAAGCGGCTGGCGGCGGGCGCGCTTGCTGGCGCCGCAACTCTGGCCTTGATCATCGCGGTAAACCCAGCCTGTCTTGGTGACCCTTATGCTGCCGTTCCAGACAATGTGCGGCTCGCTTGGCTAAGCGTGGTTGGAGAGGCCAAGACCTTGTCGACGCTGCTGATGGATGAGCCAGAGCGTGTGATCTGGGTGTTCGGATATCTTGCAGCGTCTGGCGCAGCTTTCGCGGTGATGCTTTGGACATCTGATAAACAGGACCGTTTGGCACGTATTGCGCTTGGTTTGTTGCTGGCGATTTCAGTACTGGCGACTGTGTACCAAATTCGCGGTCAGTCTTTCAGCCATGTGTTCGCTTCAATCGCTGCGGGCTGGCTGGTTGGTTATTGCTTTGACCGTTGGTGGAAGACCCGGGGCAATGGCCCGATGTTGGTTTTTGCAGCGGTTGCTTTAGGCATGGCGCCGCTGACCTGGCAGACCGTTTCGCAGCGTTTCGCCAAACCTCTTGCTTATGCCGAGGAAGGCGAATCGCACACCCTTACCTGTCTGGAGCCGGAGGCTTATGCCGCGCTGAACGCCTATCCAGAGATGAAAATTTTTACTTCGATTGATGTCAGCACCTCTGTCATTGCCCGCACAGGGCACAGCGTGTTTGGCGGCCCCTATCACCGCAATATTGAGGGTATCGGAAATATCGCTACTGTCCTGATAAATGATGCGGACGCAGCTCACGATAAGCTGCTCTCTCTCGGCGCGACGCATTTGCTGTATTGTAACGGCTTGAACGAGACTAATCGCTATGGACTCCTCTGGCCAGAAGGCTTTGCCGCGCAGATGAACCGCGATGAGATTCCAGGCTGGCTTGAGCCTGTGAATGAGCTTGACGAAACCAAAGGCGTGGTTCGGCTTTACCGGGTGAAGCCATAGTGATGAGGCGGGGAATGGCGTTGACCCTTTGACTGGTTTGCGCCAAAGGAGATCATGACAAAACTAGAAACTCCAAAACAAATTATTGATGAATTACAGACGCTTTACAAGGCATCTGTCGATGCGCTCTGCGCGGCTTTGCAGGACTATTTGCATGACCGTAAGACCCCAGACGCTGAGGCGCGGGCAAACGGTGCGTATTGCTATCCCGAATTGGTCATCCACTATAATCCCGACGGTCCGCCGCCGCCCATCTCACGTGCATTTGGCAAAATGTCAGAAGCTGGAACCTATGCAACCACAATCACGCAGCCTGAATTTTACAAGCGCTACCTGACCGAGCAGCTGATCCCGCTCCTGCGCGATTATGATGTTGACGTCGAGGTCCGCCGCTCAAAATCTGAAATCCCTTACGCTTATGTTTGGGAGCAGGGCCAGGCTGAGGGTCTGGACGAGATCAACCCGGCAGAGCTTGCCAAATGGTTCCCATCGCCCAAGCTCAGCGATATTGGCGATGAGATTGCCGATGGGGAACTGTTCGAGCCGCATGATGAGCGGCCATTGGCGCTGTTTGACGCTTTGCGCACCGACTTTTCTCTAAAACGGCTTACACACTATACCGGAACCGATGTCGGGCATTTTCAGCGCTATCTTCTGTTCACGAACTATCACCGTTATGTCGACGCCTTTGTTGACTGGGGGTTAAAGCAGCTCGGCCCTGATAGCCGCTATGTAGAGCTTTCGGTGGCGGGCGGTCTGGTAACCGACGCCGATACGCCAGAAGCGCGTGACGAGATCGGTAATGCGTCCTGGCGGCGCTATCAGATGCCTGCTTATCACCTCAAGGCCAAGGACGGGTCTGGCATCACGCTGGTCAATATCGGGGTTGGGCCCTCCAACGCGAAGACGATCACGGACCATTTGGCGGTTCTGAGGCCTGAATGCTGGATCATGGTTGGGCATTGCGGTGGCCTGCGTCATAGCCAGTCCATTGGCGACTATGTGCTCGCGCACGCCTATCTGCGCGATGATCATGTGCTTGATAGTGTCCTGCCCAAGGATGTTCCTGTTCCGCCAATTGCAGAAGTGCAGGTTGCCTTGCAGCAAGTAGCCGCTGAGGTCACAGGTGAACGCGGCGATACGCTGAAAAAGCGGCTACGCACAGGTACTGTGGTGACCACCGATGATCGCAACTGGGAGCTGCGCTTTAGCGATAGCGCCAAGCGGTTCAACCAGTCGCGTGCGATTGCGATTGATATGGAAAGCGCGACGATTGCCGCTAATGGCTTCCGACTGCGCGTGCCATATGGGGTGTTGCTTTGTGTTTCTGACAAGCCGCTGCATGGTGAGATCAAACTGCCTGGTGCGGCGAATAAGTTCTATGAAAAATCAATCAGTCAGCATTTGCAGATCGGTGTTGCGACTTTGGAGAAACTGGCCAGCGAAGGCGCCGCCCTCCACAGCCGCAAACTCCGGGCTTTTGACGAACCGCCGTTTAGGTAAGGTCTAAGTCCGCAGCGTCATAGACAGGTTTTCCGGGGCGGCGGCTTTTGGCGAGCCAGCAGGTGCGGGCTTTGGCCATATCTGCGTCTGGATTGTCTTCAAAAAAGGCGCGGATGTAGCGATTAAACTGGTTGTCCGGGGCGATATCGCGTTTGAAGCTCGGGTCTTGCTTGCGGGCTTCGAGCGCGTGCCAGTGATCAATCGCGTCCTTTAAGGTCTTGCCTGAATTGGCTTTCACCCAAGCCATAAACTCGCTGGTGCAGGAAAAGCGTTTTCCGATGGCGCGCTTGAAAAAGCCTCGCACATTCGGTCCGAAGCTGATGTCCCTCGTAATTATGGTGGTCTCATTCAGCTCTGCTTTCGACCAGACCGTTGAGTTGGGTTTGACGCGTTTTTCTGCCGGTTTTGCTGGGGCTGTCCCGGTCTCAAAGTAGGTTTGCAGTCTGGTTCTGATCTCGGCTTTGTTCCCCGACACGGAAACGCCCTGCAGGCGGGCTAAGGCCACTAGCTCAGCTTTCAGCCAATAGCAGCTTTGCAGAGTTTCTGCGTCGCTGACGTCTTCAATATCGGGTCTGACCATATGTGGGACATGGATGGATGGACGGTTTAGGCAAGGCGCACTAAATGCCAGATAAGCATAATAAGGGCACTCAGATGCAAGACCGCGTAAAATCCTTTGAGAACGTCAGAAACTTTCGCGACTTTGGCGGCTATGAGGGCGCTGAGGGACGCACCGTACGCACAGGTGTTCTCTATCGCTCGGCCCAGTTTGGTGAGGCCAGTGAAACCGACCTTGCTGCGCTAGACACCTATGGCATTGCGGTACAGGCGGACCTGCGCCGTCCGGACGAGCGTGAGCGCCACGGCCATCGCTGGCCTGTTAGCGGCGTCAAAGTGCTGTCCAGTGATAAAGGCGAGGCAAAACAAGCCCCGCATGTCCGCTTTTTGTCTGAGGTCGCTGTTGATGCCCCAAAATCACAAGGCTGGATGACGGACTACTACCGCGAAGCACCGTTCAAACCGCAACATGTTGAGACGTTCTCAGACTGGTTTGAAGCGCTCTTGATCCTGCAGGAGGGCGAAGCCGCTGTGGTCAATTGCGCCGCTGGGAAAGACCGTACAGGCATTTTGTGCGGGCTAACCCACCATATTCTGGGCGTGAGCCGCGCAGACATATTTGTAGACTATGAGCTGACCAATGAAGCGGCCGATGTTGCGACCCGCCTGCCGGAAATGGCGCGTATGTTCAATAAGCATATCGGCAAGGATTATGACGAAGCGGTCTATCATCCCTTTGTGGGCGTCAACCACGTTTTTCTGGAGGCCGCACTCGAAACGATTCAGGCTAAATCCGGGACGATAGATGCTTATCTCGCCGACACGCTTGGCATTGGCGCAGATAAGCAACAGCAATTGCGCGCGAAGTTTCTGGTTTAGGGGCAAGCTGCCGCATCAAACTTTTCGTGAAGGGGCTTGTGCTTGTTGCGCTTCAGGCCCTATCCGACGGGTATGACAGATACCGTTCGACTTTGCGCCGTACAGGCTGCGCCCGCCCTTTTTGATAAGCAAGCCAGTCTTCAGATTGCGCTCAACTGGATTGAAAAAGCAGCAAAAGAAAAGCCTGATGTGATCGCATTTGGTGAAGCGTGGTTGCCGGGATACCCGTTTTTTATCGACAGCCCGCTGTCGGAAACCTGGTGGGAGGCTGCTGGAGACCTGCTGAAAAATGGTGTGCTGCTGGATGGCCCTGAAATTGAGGCGCTGTGCAAAGCGGCCAAGCGGGCCAAAGCCGATCTTGTGATCGGGGTGAATGAGCTTGATCCACAAACCAGGGCGACGCTTTATTGTACGATGCTGACGATTGGCAAAGACGGACGAGTTCTGAACCGTCATCGCAAGATCAAGCCGACCCATCATGAGCGTTCGGTCTGGGGGGATGGGGATGCCAAGGGTCTGGTGCCCGTCCAGCGAGATTGGGGGCGGTTATCCTCGCTCAATTGTTGGGAGCATAATGCAGTTCTGCCAGCCTACACTTTGATGGCACAAGGCGTGGATGTGCATGTTGCGGCCTGGCCCGGGCGAGAGCCGGAAATTGCGCCAACCCAGCCTGTCTGGGCGCGCCAGCTTCTGCTGAGCCGGGCTTTTGCAAGCCAGGCCGGAGCTTGGGTCATCTGTTCGGCAGGTTTGCGTATGAAACAGCATGTGCCTGAGCGCTATCAGTCGCTGTATGAGTTTGATCACAATGGCGGGGCTGCGATTATTGATCCGCGCGGGGAAGTTGTTGCGGGTCTGCTGCGCGATGAAGAGGGATTTTTAGTTGCCGACGCTGATCTTGCCTTGGCACGCGCCTGTAAAGTAGCAAGCGATCCAGCCGGGCATTACTCACGGCCTGACCTCTTTCGGTTAGAGGTTGATGGCCGTGAGATTTATCCGGGGGACAGGGGTTAGCTGTCGCTCAATTCCTTGGCGAACTTCTTGGCGAAGCGGCGTGAGGCGCGGTTCGCATCCGTCCATGTAGAAGACCCGATCACGTCACCGATATGATTTTCGAACCATTTATAATCCTTGGTCGCAATCACCGCTCCGTCTGCGCCATATGCTGTGCCGCTGAGCGACATGCCACCCAGCGAGATCGAGCGAAACTGGTCTAGTCCCGGATTGTCCGAGGCTTGCTCTCGTGTCGGGCGGTTCGGTTTGGCGTTGAGGATCGTAATCTCAACTTTGGCAGGCGCGACGCCCGCACGGTCAAACGCGCTGACCAGGTCGTCAATCACATCTTCAGACAGAACATCGCCTTCGCGTTCGCCATAGTCTTCTTCAAGGTCGCGTGAAAAATCCTCACCATAAGAGACGGTATATTCCGTCGCGCTTGCCGTTTGCAAAAGCGCCAGTGCGCCAAACGAAGCCAATAGTGTTTTCATTGCAATACCCTTTCGTGATTGGAACTTGCTACCAGACATAGCGCAGAATCCGGTTCTGTTCCAATCACGGCCTTGGGAGGATTATTAAATTGTGTCCACAAAGACGATTTCAGCGTCCTCAATGGCTGTCAGAGTGACCCGCTCAGCCCCTGTGATCGCGGCGCCATCGCGTGCGTTTAGTGTCTCGCCATTCAGGCTGACCGACCCTTTTGCGAGGACAAGATAGCCGTACCGACCCGCTTTAACCTCATAGTCGAGACTTTCTCCGGCGTTCAGGGTTGCGCCGAGAACGTGTGCGTCCTGGCGAATATTAAGGGCGTCGCTTTGACTATCGCCGCTGGCCAGAACAGCCCATTTGCCGGATCGGTCGCCTTTTGGAAACGCGCGGGCACCCCAACCGGGTGCGCCGCCTGTTTCTGCTGGTTCAATCCAGATCTGAAACAGAGTTGTATCCTCTGTCTCTGAATTCCATTCAGAGTGCTGAACGCCGCTACCAGCGCTCATAACCTGAACATCACCAGCTTCTGTGCGGCCTGAATTGCCCATCGAGTCCTTATGCGTAATCGCGCCTTTGCGGACATAGGTAATGATCTCCATGTCGCGGTGCCCGTGCGGGGCAAAGCCGGTTCCAGGCTTGATTGTGTCATCATTCCAGACCCGAAGCTTGCCATGGTTCATACGGGTTGGGTCATGGTATCCGGAAAATGAGAAATGGAAGTTTGCATTCAACCAATCATTGCGAAAAGTGCCGAGGTTGGAAAAGCGTCTGATGTCGATCATGGTGACCTCCTTTGCCGTGTTGCGTTGGGCAGGAGATGGGGCATCTGGTCTTGGTTCGATAGGGTGAGAGCCTTGAAATCAGTTATGCAGATTCTGTATGAGTGCTTGAAAATAAACAGCCCCGCATGGCTGCGAGGCTGTTCACTCTCAAGGGGAACCCCGTGTGCAATTGGGTTCAGGGAGGAGAGCTGAGGGACGGGACTTACTGAATTGAAAGAGACGCGCCGCTTGAAAGGTCTTTGTCGATGGTCTTCGGGCTACCCGCGACGCGGATCGAGGACCCGCTTGAGCCATCCACGTTCACCCGCTTTGAGGCATAGACGCTGATCGAGGAGCCACTAGAGGCATCGACATTCACCGTTTCGCACTCCAGCTTGGACATTGTAACGCTTGAGCCAGAGGACGCATCAAGGTTGAGGCCTTTGCAAGCGCCTTCAAGATTTAGCGAAGACCCACTGGAGGCATCAACCCGCAAACCGTCGGCAATCACGCTGCCTTTGAAAGATGAACCTGAGGCGACATCGATTGATTTAAGGCCTTTGGATGAGGCATAGACGGTAAGCTTTGGATGCATCCCATTATTCCAATTGCGCTTGTTTTTCTTTTCGACTTTAAGCGTGCCGCTTTCGACTTTGATGTCGATATCGTCCCAGCTGCCGCGTTCCAGCTTGGCGGTGACAGAGGCCTTCGGATCCTGAGAATAGACCAGGGAGAGGCCGCTGCCGAGTTCAATCTCGTCAAAAGCTTTGGAGCCAAAGTCGCGCGTTTCTGGTTTGGAGACAAGATTTTTTGATTGGCCGTTGGAGCTATATCTTTCAGCTCTCTCACGGTTTTGCTCAGTCTTGCGTTCGGCTCGCTCACGCTGTCTTTCTGCGCGTTCGACTTCACGTTCAGCCCGAGCTTCAGCACGTTCCGCGTTCCGCTCTGCGCGTTCCGCCTCGCGTTCGACACGCTCGACCATGAGTTCGACCTGATTTTCCCATTTCTCAGCGTGCTTTTCAGCCCACGCTTCGATTTGAGGTTCCATCTGTTCGGACCAAGCATCCGCACGGTCTCCAACCATGTCGCCCCACGTTTCCATTTCTTCGCCCCAGGCCTCCATTTTGGATTCCCATTCAGCAAATTCAGGGCTGTCTTCCATAGCTTCAATTTTGTCTGTGTCGAAGACCATGTGGAAGCTGTTGCCGTCTTGCTCAAATTCCATACCTGGCATTGGCGGCATCACTGGCATTGGCGGCATGGGTGGGAGGTCAGCCATGTTGAAACTAAAGGTCTCGCCATCAACGGTGACAGCAAAATTGAGGTCATTCTTGCCGTCAATCACGACGGTTCGCGAGGATGTTTTATCTTCTGTGCCACCATCAAGCTCTTGAGCGACTGAGACCGATGAGGCCGTGGCAAAGACAGCGCCAGCGCCAAGGGCAATGGCCAGCGTTCCGCCGAGCAAACGACTGCGAAGGGAGGGGGTAGGGTGCGTCATCATTATGAGTCTTTCTTTTATGGGATGAGCAAGGGTCAGGCTCGCCGCCGCAATGCGGCGATCTGAGGGGCGGGCAAGGCGCGCAGCCTTGACAAGGGTCCGGCCATAGGCGGCGGGGGAGAGCTTGGCGCGGTTGATCACATCGGCATCACAGGCCGCTTCCTGATCGGTCCGGAACGCTTTCAGGCCGACATGAACGAGCGGGTTGAACCATTGAGTTGCCGCAACAATACGGGCCGCTTGAAAGGCCCAGAGATCGCGGCGCTTCAAATGCATCAATTCATGGATCAGAGCGTCGCGGCGTTCAGCTGGCGTGTAGTCTTCCTCAAACCACATAGGCAGAAGGACGACCGGGTTCTTAAGGCCTGTCACAAGCGGACCGCTACACAGCAGGCTGGCGCGCACCTCAGGGACATGTCTGAGGCCGAGCTGTTTTGCCAGCTTTGCTGTTTCAGCAACCGTTTCTGTGTCGGCAGCCTCAGAGTCTGCTTCGATCAATTCCAGGAACTGGCGTTGCTGGTAGATCGAACGTCCGAGCCAGAGGACCACCCCGGTGAGCCAGACGCATATCAGGATCAAGGGTGCCTGGGCCAGGGTGGCCTCTAGCAAGCTGGTTCCAGCACTCGCTACCTCAGGGGCGATAGGCGCTGTGGGGTTAGGCGCCGCAAGGGTCTCAGGTGTCCACTGCGTCGTAGCAACGGGGTCGACTGAAGGGGCTGTACTGACTGTTTCAGACGGAGCAAATGGAGCCGTCTCATTCGCGGCTACTAGGCTAGGAGCTTCTGAAGGTGACGCCTGACGGTTAAACCCCAGAAAGCCAGATAGAGACCAATTTCCCGGCAAGGGCGGGGTGACAAAGCGAGCGAGCGGCAGGCTCCACAGCAAGTACCCGGCTTTTGCACCAAATCGCTTGGCAAAGGGTTTGCGGATCACAAGGACCAGGAACACCAGAAGACCAACAGCAAATGTTGTGCGGATTGCTTCCTGTACGAGGGGGTGAAATTCTGTCCAACTCATTGCTTTAGTCTCCCCAACAAAGCCTCTAACTCTTCAATATCATCTTCACTCAGGCCCCGCGCATCCGCGAGCTGTGCAACAAGCGGCGCGGCGCGGCCCCCAAACAGCTTGTCGATCAGCTGTCCGGCTTCTTTCTTTTGGTAATCTTTTTTGTCGACGATCGGACGATAGAGAAAACGCCGACCCTCGGCCTGTGTGTCCAGCGCGCCTTTTTCAACCAAGCGCGAAAGCAGGGTTTTTACCGTCCGCGGGCTCCAGTCTTGCTCGTCGGTCAAAGCTTCAATAATTTCAGAAGCGCCGATGCCGGGATGCTTCCATAGCACTTTCATGATTTCCAGCTCGGCAGGCGTAATTTGCAGACTCATGTTTTCACCTATTGACTACAGGTGTGGTCATTACCCTTGACTACAGATGTGGTCAATAGGTTTTTTATGATTTTTTTAAAACAATCTGTTTTGCCGCATTTGCATGAGCACCTTGAAGCGTGCATGAGCGCGGTTTGGAGGATTGAACATGTCTCTGCTGGCTCGGCGCATCTCACGCATTCACAAGATTTTGGGGCTTGTTGTTGGGGTTCAACTCTTATTTTGGACTGTAAGCGGCCTGTTCTTCACACTGTTTCCGATTGAAGTTATTCGCGGCGATCCTTGGCGTCCCAAGATTGAACATGGGGCACTGGATCAGATGACGGTTTCGATTACCGCTTCCGAAGCCGCAGCGCAGGTTGAAGGCGTATGGTTGAATGCCGAGCTGCAACCATTTCTCGATCGTCCGGTCTGGGTCATCACAACATCACAAACGCGCGCGATGATTGATGCAGAGACCGGAGAAAGCTGGTCACCGCTTGACCCGGTCTCTTTCCGAGCTTTGCAAAGACGGTTTGCGGACGGGGAGGGCGAAGCGCGTATTCCCGGTACGGATGCTGTTGTGACTTATCTCACTGACACAGCGCCGCGTGAATATGGCGGCCGTTTGCCGGCATGGGTCATCGAAGACGAAAAGACCGAGCAGCGGATCTATTTTGACGCCGCAACTGGCGCGGTAAAATCGGTTCGGACAACGCGTTGGCGCATCTTTGATGTGCTGTGGCGATTCCACATTATGGATGTAACCGGCGAAGATAAGTTCGACACGTGGTGGATGAAACTGTTCGCGTTTCTGGGCCTCACCATGGTGCTGAGTGGGTTTGTGCTGATCGTCGATCGGGCGCGAAAAGGCAGGCTGTTGAGCTAGGCGTCTTCGCTATCGCTTTTGGTGGGCACCATCTCAACCTTGATGGTTGATCCCGGCGTGATCAGAACGTCCTCATGGCGCAGCGGGATGTCGATCCCGACCTCTTTGAATTTGTCCCAGATGTTCAGCATCACCGCTGAGGAAACGTTTGAAACACCATTTTCCGGGTCATTGATCCAGAAGCGGGCTTCCAGCTCAATCGCCTCGTCGCCAAATTCCATAACCAAGCATTTCGGAGCAGGCCGGGCCAGAACGCGGTCCGTTTGCATTGCGCCTTGCTGTACCAGATCTACGGCTTGTCGAAGGTCAGTTTCATATTCGACACGCAACCGGCGCTTCACGCGAACTTCCTTGTTGGAATAGGACCAATTGACCACCTTGTCTGTAATCAGCATTTCGTTCGGGATAAGGTGTTCTTTGCCGTCACGGGTGATGACTGAGGCATAGCGAAGGCCCAGTGATTTCACGACGCCATACGTGTCATCGACTTCAATCACATCATCTGGCTTGATGGAGCGATCCGTCAGCAGGATCACCCCAGAGATGAAGTTCGCCACGATTTGCTGCATTCCGAACCCAAGGCCAACCCCGATAGCGCCGCCCAGCACAGCAAGACCCCCAAGCGGAATGCCCAAGCCCATCATGGCCAGAACCGCAGCAGTGAAGAAGAGCCCGATCTGAACCGCATTGCCCATCAGAATGCGGATCGAGGGCTCGACTTTTGGCAATTCGTCGACGCGGGTCTTCAGCTTTTTTGACAACCAGCTGGCTGCAAACATGAAAAGGCCAACCGTCGCGATGGCCTGAACGATAAAGACCGGACTTATGATCTTGTCGTCAAAGGATGGGCCAACAGAGCTGAGCCACGTCATGACCGCGTCGAGCTGACCGACTGCATAGAGCGCCGCGAAAATCCAGATCACCCATCCGGCGGGTTTGCGCAGGCCTTCGGGTAAGAAGACGCTGACAATGCGGATCAGGAGCCAGGCGAACGAGAGCGAAGAGGCAATCCGGACCAGGGTGCTGTCCATGCCTGCGCCGGCCATCCCAGCCTGCGCGCCATAGAGAAACAAAGCCCACAGCGATGGCCGCACCAGCCGCGGGACAATATCATCGGTCATCTCACGAATATTTTCAGGCAGACGAACGAGGCCTGAGATCACCAGATTGCGAATGCGGGGTGTGAAGATCACGCCAAGGATCAGCGCGCCGAAGATCGCTGCGACCTGCCAGATAATCGGCAGAAGAATGTCCATATTCAGCAGATTGGCCTGCGCCCAGCCTACAGGGTCCGCGATGATCGGGTCGGCCCAGCTGAACAAGCTCGGCGCATCGCTTGCTTGAACGTCCCCAGCGGTTTGGCTCGGGCTTGGCCCGCTAGGAACAAGATAAAACGCCCCGTCTGGCCCCTGAACAAGCGACATTTCTTGCGCGCCTTCAGGTATGGCTTCAACTTGCTCGACTGCGGGTGGAGCGATTTCTTCTTCCATAGCGGCGTACTCTGTAAACTTCAGGCCGCGATCAATAACCTAGACAGGCGGATATGGGAACACTGATGTGGTTGCGCCAAGATCAGTGAAACTGCCTTCCATTGCGCCAAAGCCTTGTTCGATAAGCGTTTCTGGCGTCCAGCCTTCTAGACGTGACACAGATTTCACCGGACGCGGCTGGCTGAACAGAACGACTTCATTGCCCCGTACACTGAAAATCTGACCATTTACGTGTTTGGCATCATCTGCGCAAAGCGTGACGGCAAGCTGAGCCACCTGATCGGCGCGCATGCCTGTGCGCATCCGCTCAACGCGTTTGGCGCCTGCTTCGTCTTTCACAGGAATAGAGGCGATCATCCGGGTCCAGGCAAAGGGCGCGATAATGTTGGATCGAACATTTTTGCGCGCGCCTTCCATAGCAACAATCCGGCTAAGGCCTGCAATCCCCATCTTGGCGGCGGCATAATTGGCCTGGCCGATATTGCCGATCAGGCCACTGGTTGAGGTAAACAGCACAAAGGCGCCGTCTTCTTGCTCGCGGAAGTGCTCAACCGCGGCGCGGGTGACATTGAAAGAGCCATTCAGATGTACGTCGATCACCGCGTTCCAGTCGTCTTCAGACATCTTGTGAAACATCCCATCGCGCAGGATTCCTGCCGGATTGATGATGCCGTGCAGGCCGCCAAACTCGTCCTTGGCTTGTTCAATCATGCCTTTGACAGCGGCAAAGTCGGTCACGCTATCGGAATTGGAAACTGCCTCGCCGCCTGAGGCGCGGATTTCAGCGGCCACGGTTTCCGCTGGGCCAGCCCCGCCCTCGTCTGCGCCAGACAGGCTGCCGCCGAGATCGTTAACGACGACCTTTGCACCGTTTTGCGCCGCCATCAGGGCGCACTCTTTGCCAATTCCGTTGCCGCCGCCTGTGACCAGAATTACCTTGCCATCCAACACGCCCATAGCGTCCTCCATTTGCTGTCTTTTATGGGCTTGAAACAGCATGGAATGAGCGGCCCGGCAAGACCTGCCCCAGCGGGTGTCTTTAGACTTTCTGGAGTGGGGTCAGGCCTTTGCCATCGCGCTTGGTCGCGTAGGACGTGACTTCACTTGCGGTATAGGTATCAAGTGTGACGTCACTGATTTTCTTATAATCGGCCTTGGCTTCATCCTTGGTCAGGGTGACCAGCGTCCAGCCATTATCGTGGGGATCATAGAAGTCGACTTCCGGGTTTGCCTCGGCAAATTGAGCGCCAATATCATCGACATTCTTCATATATGTGCCAAAGCCGGGGGAAGAGACAGCAGTACAGCCAAACTCAACCCCGCGCTGTTCCCCGTCAGCGTCGAGCAATGTGTTGGCCCAGGCTGTATGGGTATCTCCGGTCAGCGTTATGAGGCGCGCGTCAGCCGCTTTGGCGCTGGCATAGAGGCGATCCCTCGCCGCCGGAAAGCCATCCCAGGCGTCGAGGTTCCACGGCAAACCAAGCTGGCTGAAATCAATCAGGAGCTGAATGTAACCCACGTCTTGCGCGGCTTTTTGTTCATCGCTCAAGGTTCGGGCAAAGTTTGGTGCGCGGACGCGGGCCATAACGATCTGATTGGCGAGCACCTGCCAGCTCTTATTCTTGGAAGTTGAATCTTTCAGCTCTGCCGCAAGCCAGTCTTCCTGCGCCGCGCCGAGCATGGTGCGCTCAGGGTTTTGCACTTTCAGCATCGTGCTGGCCGCAGCGCTTGGGATTTGGGACGCTTCGAGACCGCCCACTTCAGTAAACCAGCTAATCTCGTCAGAGCGTCCGGTCAGGCGTGTTTCGAGACAGATAACAGAAGCGACGTCGCCAAAGTCATAGCGGCGGTAAAGCGCTTCACGGGCTTTGCCGACTTCCGGGTCGCGCACCGGCATCCATTCCAGATAGGCTTGTACAGCGGCTTGTTTGCGGTCCGTCCAATTGCCTTCGCCCGCTTCCGGATTGTGGTTTTCAGCGCCAGAGCGATAGGAATTATTTGTGCTCTCATGATCATCCCAGGTGCAAAGCCAGGGCGCAGCGGCGTGCGCGGCTTGCAGGTCGGGGTCAGTTTTATACTGGGCGTGACGGGTGCGGTAATCATCCAGCGTGACGATTTCCATGGGCGGTTCATGATTGCGATCAATCGCTTGCCCCACACTGCCACCATAGCCATCGATGCCATACTCATACAAATAGTCGCCAAGATGGATCACCGCGTCCAGGTTCGCGGTATTGGCGATTTCGCGGTACACGTGGAACCGGCCAAACGGATAGTTTGAGCAAGACACAACGGCGAAGCGGACAGGCGTGTCGCCCCTCCGTGCGGTCGTTTTTGTGCGGCCCATCGGAGAGGAAAGATCGCCGGACGCCACGCGGGCGACAAATCGATAATAGTATTGAGTGTCAGGTTTTAGATCTTCGACACTGACTTTGACCGTGTAGTCGCGCTCAACGGTGGCATAGCCTTGGCCGTATTTGACCGGCTTTTCCAGCGCAGCATCTTCGAACACCCCAAAGCTGACTGGTACAGCTTCGCCCGGATGAGCGGCGTCAGGCGTGACGCGCGTCCATAGAATGACACTTGTCGGAAGCGGATCGCCGGACGCAACGCCATGGATGAAATTGACCATACCGGGATAGGCGGGGCGATCATCCGGGCTGACGGTGATGCGGGCTTCTGGTTCCAGAATTGGGTCCTGGCCACAGGCGGCAAGCCCCAGAAGGCCACTACTTGCACCTAAAAGCCCTCGGCGTGTCAGCTTTGTCATGATCAATTCTCTCCGCGTATCATCTGTAATTGCGATTACAGCATGACCTTTCCTGCCTGGAAGGGTTATACAGACTGTATGACAGAATTATCCGCTTTGGCATCCGAAAAAGACAAGGGAACGCGATTAGATCGTTTTCTCAGCGAACAGTTTGAGGTGCTATCGCGCTCTCGGGCTAAAACCCTTGTGAAAGAAGGTCATGTTCAGCAGGGTCGAAAAGATGCATTTCAAGTTCAGGATGACCCACGTGCCTCGGTGCAGGCCGGGCTGACCTATAAGATTGAGATGCCAGATCCAGTTCCGGCGGTGCCTGAACCGGAGAATATCCCGCTCAGCGTCCTGTTTGAGGATCAGCATCTTATTCTGGTGGACAAACCCGCTGGCATGGCGGTTCATCCAGCCCCTGGCAGCTGGCAAGGGACATTGGTGAATGCGCTTTTGCATCATTGTGAGGGCGAACTGCCCGGTATTGGCGGAGTTGAACGACCCGGTATTGTTCATCGCATCGACAAGAATACGACAGGCGTCCTGGTCGTTGCCAAGACCGAAGCGGCGCATCAGGGCCTTTCAGCGCTGTTTGCCGCGCATGACATTGATCGGACCTATCTTGCTTTGACGCGCGGCGCACCGCGTCCGCTAACCGGAACAGTCAAAGGCGATATTGGCCGCAGTCCGCAAGATCGTAAGAAAATGGCAGTTCTTCCCGATGGTGAGGGGCGTCATGCGATCACCCATTACAAGGCCTTGGAGACATTTGGCGAGATCAGTAAAATTGAAGCACGTCCTGCTGCGGCCTTGGTACAATGTCGGCTTGAGACCGGGCGGACCCATCAGATTCGGGTGCATATGGCTCATCTTGGAACCTCTTTAATTGGTGATCCGGTTTATGGTCGCCATCGCGGCATCAAGGCCTGGGGCAAAGGCGCGGCCTTTGATCACGCAACCCAGACCGCGCGCAAGCTGACGCGTCAGGCCCTGCATGCGGCTAGCCTTGGGTTTACGCATCCTGTGACCGGGGAGCGCGTCTTTGTCGAGGCGGATTTACCACCTGATATGGCAGGTGTTCTGAAAGCGTTACGGGCACTTTAGAGCGCTGAAAACGTACCGCAAATTTGCATATCAGTCGGGGCTTGTTTCAAATTGCGCCAGATGTCTGGTTATGGAGATCAATTGCATGTTCACCCCACCGCGATCTCCATTCAAAAGCTACTTAAAGTCTACACGTGTTTCTGCCGCCGTGACTTCAAGCTTTCTAGCGCTCGCCGGGACGCAGGCCTTTGCTGAACCGCCAAAGTCAGATGAGGCCTGGACCCTGACATTTGAGAGTAATTTCGATCGCCCGGCTGCCGCCTCTGACGATGGCCCCCTCGTGATTGAGAGCTTTGATCAGAGCGCGCCGCTTTCAGACGAAGCCAGATGGGAATACCGGGTCGGTAAGATCAAATCGAGTTTTGGGACGGGTGAGAATGCCTTCCTGAGCAAAGACGAAAAGACCGGAGCATCAGTTCTGGTTTTGCGGACCAGCCAAGTTGCGGGGTCAAAAGGCGAGGTCCCGAAAGATATTCGTACTGGCTATATCCGAACCCGCAACTACCCCCTAACGGGCCCGAATGGCGAGATGACCTTCAGTCAGCGCTATGGCTATTTCGAAGCGCGGATGAAGCTCGACTCCACCTCTGGGCAATGGGCCGCATTCTGGCTGATGCCTTATAAGCGGGTCCTCTGTGCAGACGGCTCTGGTCGTGACGGCACTGAGATTGACATCGTGGAAGGCTTTCCGCGTGATCCGAGCGCTCGTCACAACCGCAACCGAACGGTCAACATGGCCATTCACTATGATGGCTACAGGAAAGACCACAAAACCCAGAACCACAATTTTCCGGACAAGGCGCAGCGTAAGCAATTCAAGGCGTTCCGGTCCTCAAACTTCCACACTTATGGCTTCCTTTGGACCCCAACAGAATATGTCTGGTATGTTGATGGAGAGCCGGTCTATCGGATCAATGATCCGGACGTGATCTCCCAAGTGCCCAAATACCTAAAGCTTTCAACCGAAGTTGCTGGCTGGGCTGGCGACCTTAATAAGAAGAAGCTTCCAGCCGATAGCGCGGTGGATTGGGTTCGGGTTTGGCAGACCGATAAGCTGGCAAAAGGCAATCCTTTGCAGTTTGAGGCGGAAGGCGCCTCGATCAAAAGGTCTGAGAATACCGGGATTGTCTTTGTTGATGCTGGTACGCCGTGTAAGGGTGTTTTTGTCAGCGCGTCTGATGCAGAGCCTGCCAGACTGACGCTGCCTGTTCGCGAAGACCGTGAGATTGGGCAAGTCATTGTCCGCGCGATGACCCCATTCGGGACGGGCGGCTCCTTGGACCTTTACGTAGATGGTTTTCATCAGCGCGGATGGCAAATTGCCGATCTGGATAAGGCGCTTGTGCTGAAATCAGATTATGACAAACCCATTTCAGAGGCGATTGAACTGGTCTGGTCCGGCGGGGTCGTCATCGACCATATCTACATCCTGCCGAAGGATCAGGTTTTACCCTGATCCATTGGCTTTGCCTTGAACGCTTTCTAGCTTGCTGGTGCGAGCGCGCTTAACAGAAAATCCTTGACCTCTTGATTGTCCAGAATGTCCTGCGCCTGTGTCCGGTTGAGCGAGGCTTGTTGAGCGCGCTCACACGTATTTGAGACAAGCTTCAGGATTTCATCGGCAAAGCCTTCAGGGGTGTCGGCCAAGGTGACATTCTCATTCAGCGCTGTCTGAAACCCCTCCAGGGCAAGAGGGTAGGCGATACAGGTCATGTTTAGCATCAGATATTCAGCCACCTTGATGCTGATCCCTGTGGCGAGCCGGGTCGGCGCAACGCCGATAGAGCTGGCCCCGCCAATATCCTCAAGCTTATCAACCCGGCCAAGCACTTTCAGGCCAGGTTGAGCGCGTTCTTCCTCGGTCAAACCTTTGCCAACTGATCCGACCACCCAAAATTCCAGATCAGGCGCCTTGGCGCGAACCAAGGGCCAAATGTCGCTTAGGAAGTGGCTCAAGGCATCCGTGTTTCCGGCATGGGTGGTGCCGATAAAGACCACTCTGGCAGGGCCTGCGCCTGTTGATTCGCCATAGGCAGGCGGTTCTGGGCGCAGCCACACATTCTGAGCAGCTGGAATTGTCGGCCCGAATTTTTCCATCTCATTTGCTGAAGCATAGATCATCAGGTCGCTTTCTGCGCACCAGTCGCTCTCTTCTTCGGTAGAAACCTGATAAAGATCAGGTTCAAAGCTCTTCTCGCGCCAGATCTTACCGCGATCAGATAACAGGTCATGCATCAACACGCCTTTGCGGGTTTCAGCGGTAATACGCTTTAGAACGGGGCCCATTGAGCTATACTCTGCGATGGTAATATCACCGACGTCCTGATTGCTAACCTTTGCAACGGCCTTTTCTTCGGAAAGTGCGAGGGGGCGTCCAAGATAGCTTGGGATCATCATGGAAACACCAGCTTTGATCATAAGGTGTTTAAAGGCGCGCACGATAAAGCGGCGCCAGACAATCGGCGACATCGACCAGTAATGCCTGCCGATTTTGATCGTTCGCGGCCAGACTGCTTCGTCAATTAAATTGTCTAGCCTTGGGTGAATATTAGCCCAAGGACGGTTTCCAAATGAATGACGCGGCGCAAAAATAACCCGCGTTTTCAAGCCGGCCTGTTTTACAACACGCAGAAATGTTTCCAGATAAGCGCCGTTACCGGTGCTGATCGTATCAAGCTGGCGCTGAACAAGCATATCCAGTCTTTTCTTTGGGGTTTGGTCAACCATTCAAGATGTCCTTGCTGTAAATCACATACATCTGTCGGCTCTCTTGCAAGCTTGCCGCCAACTCTGTTCAAACGGGTGATTGAAGGTGTTTTGTGACGGAAGTTTAAGCCATCGCGACCACCGGAGGGGCGTCCTCTTCCGGGATCAGATTAAGGTAGACTTTCCGCTCATTATAAGAGGATGCAATCGCAGTAATAACGGCCAGATTGAAGATATAGACGCCGGGGTGGAAGAAGCCGAACAGGAGCGATTCTGTAAACGTCATCGTGAACATGATTAGGGCGGCGACAAAAAAGCAGACCCTCTCAAACGTTCCGACAACAAGGAAGGATCGCGTTACCTTCCAGAGGCTAATGATCAAGGCGAGCAGGAACAGTCCCAGTCCGACATAGCCAAGATGAACCTGGGCCTCCAGGTAAGCATTGTGGAAGCCGAGTTTTGTGCCGGGGTCCTTGCTATCATTCTCTGCCAGGGTCTGCGCCGCGCCGACATCATATTGCCAAAACCCAGCCATGCCAACGCCAAGCACGGGATGCTCTGCGCTGGTAATCTCGGCCTGATTCCAGAGCGCCGTGCGCCCGGTGAAGGTCGAGTCCTTCCCAACCGCGCCAAGGGCTTTATTCATGACTGAGCTATTGGCCATACCCATAGCTAGGAGAATGGCGGCAGCTGCTGCTAGAACGCCAAATCCTGCAATAAAGGTTCGAAGGCCTTTGACGCTGCGCGTATTCACCCAGAAAAGCTGGGCTAAGATGAGCAGTAGCAATGACAGGATTGAGAGCACCATTGAGGTTGCGCTGTCCGCTGACAGGACAAGAAACAAGTCAATGGGGATAAGGGCCAGACCGAGGAGCCGCATGACCGGATTTTCTTCGCGGTTCATCGCCACAGCGAACCCGGCAATCATCCCGATCATCATTTTCATGGCAAAGAAGTTTTTCTGCCCCAGATACTCGCTTTTCCCGGTCGCGATAATCGCGCCGAGTTCCGTAATTGCCAGCGCTGTTCCAGCCAGGGCGCAGAAGAAAAACGCTCTCAGGATTTGGCGTTCAGTCAGTAGCGAGCCAATGATCACGACGGACAGAGCTGATAAGAAGTAGAACAGAGATAGACGGATCGCATCGGCCGGATAGCCGCTCCATGTCGCTGATATCAGACCCATGATCGGGATTAGAAACAGGAACCAGCATCGCGAGAGGATAGGCGCGATTTTATCCCGCTCAAAAAACAGAACGACGAGGAATACAGCCGCCATCGGATACAGCAGGAAAGCGTTGCCCGGAAAGACTGCAAACGTGGAAATAAACCAAAGGAATGTGACAACCTGCATCCATAGCGAGCCGTTCGATGTGTTGCGCATAATCGCCTGAATGCGGATGGGAGCAGCAGATGAAGCTGTTTGTGTCATATTCGCGTTCTCAACTCCGATCGCCTCAAGGGGCTATGTCATGGTCTGCAGCATGTTTCCGGCTTTCATACTCTAGTAGAGTAATGAAACTGTTCACATGGTCCAATTAAACCTGCCCGTTAACAGCAAGTCTTGTTCCAGTTCCGGGCTCAGACCGTGTAATTTACCACATTGATGCGTCTTAAACTTATAAGTCTTTTCAAGCTTGTTCGCACCCGCAAAAAAATTGCCTCATTTGTATGACAAGCAGAGTTTAGTGTGCCATATGTAACGCACCTAAAGGAAAGGGTCATAGACACGGCCAGAAGGGCCGACCGCAGACAAAAGGTCTGTATCTATCATTTTGTTCTGGCGCGGCTTTAAAAGCACGAGAACTTTTTGGTTCAGCGAAGACAGAAAAATTCGTCTTTCCCGCAGCTAGTAAGCATTTGGTAGTCAATCATTATGTGAATTGTAACTTGGTATGTGCATTGCATTGACCAAGTTCAACGATTTGGGGTTCGCCCCGTCCAGTAGAGTGGGAATAGAGTAACCATGACGAAACTTCGTAACCTGTCTTTGATGACCGTTGCTGCGATCGGCCTGATGGCTGCCACAGCAAACGCACAGTCTGACCTGTATAGCCGCGACAAGTATGAAGCGGTCGAAGACCGTAAGCAGCCAGATTTTGACGCAGAGCCTGTTCGCCTTGGGACCTTCCTCGTCGACTCCGCTCTGGAAGTTGGTGTTGGCGCAACAGACAATGTGTTCGCCTCTGATGGTGACGAAGAGTCAGACACAATTCTCAATCTCGGCGTCGAAGCCAAAGCACGCACCGACTGGAGCAATCATGAGATTGGCCTGCGCGGGCGTTTAGGCCGCAGCGAGTATTCTGACTTCTCTGACGAGTCCTTCACAGACCTTGATGTTGGCGCGTCTGGGCGTCTCGATGTATCTCGCCAGATCAACCTTGGCGCAGAAGTGACCTATAAAGACAGCGTACAGCCCCGCGCTAATTATGCGGATGGCAGCTTGCTGGACCGCCCGGTTGAATTCAACCGTACCAGCCTTCAGCTGTCTGCGAACTATGGTAATGACCGTATTCGCTTGACCAATTCATTGCGTCTATCACAGGCTGATTTTGATGACGGCACATTCCGCGACAGCAATACCTTGCTTGAGCAGGACTTCCGCGACAATGAAGACCTGAGTTTCACCTCGCGTCTCTCTTATGCGATATCTCCAAATGTTGCTGTCTTCGGACAGGGCTCTGGTCACAAGACAGAGTATGATACCGAGCAAGAGATCTTCAATCCTGCAACGATGATGACTGAGACCCGTACGCGTGATACTGAAGGCTATACGATTGCTGGCGGTGTCAACTTTGAGACCAACAATCTGCTGCGTGGTGACATCGCGGTTGGCTTCTTCAGCGAAGACAAGAAAGATGAGAACTTTGAGGACGTTGACGGCCTGTCAGTTGATGGCCGGGTTCAGTGGTTCCCATCGCGCCTGACAACGGTTGAGGCGACCGCTGGCCGCCGCGTTGCTGATAATGGCATCATCAATTCGCCAAGCACGCTGCAAACGACTTTTGGCGCAAATGTTGATCATGAGTTCTCTCGTCAGATCATTGGATCTTTGTTCGGTAGCCTGACACAGGAAGACTTCCAGGAGATCGACCGCACAGATGACTACACACGGTTTGGTGCAGGCGTGACATACAAACTGAACAAGCGCGTTCACCTGACGGGTACTGTTCAAAACATCAACCGGGATGCCAGCGGCACGCTTAATGCTTTCGATCCGAGCTTTTCGGCGAATGAGATTGGCGTTGCGCTGAAATTCTTCCCGTAAGACATAATAAAATAAGCTCGGCCAGCTTGCTGGCCGGGTGATTCCCAGACCACGCAGACTTCACCCATAGGGGCGCATAGTGACCACACGGTATAGTATTGAAATTCCCCAAAGCTCAGGTGGAAACGATTTTGAAGATCAGGGCCTGCCGCTGACGATCAAGTCGATCCTTGAAGTGATCTATCGCCGCTACTGGCTGATCGCTCTTGGCTTCTTTACGACTTTCCTGCTGATCGCTTATTGGACGTTTTCGATGACGCCAATCTATACGGCGAAATCAACCGTGATTGTGGATACAAATGAGCGTAATGCCATTGATATTGGCAGCGTGATTGGCGGTATTGCCGGCAATACAGCCGTGATTGATACTGAAGTCGAAGTGATGGGCTCCAAATCGCTTTTGACCCGCGTGGTGAAGGCGCAGAACTTGGTCGAGAACCCAGAGTTCAACCCGCACATCCGCGAGAAGTCTGAAGGTCTGAAATCACAAATCACCTCGATGATTTTTGGCGGCGGTGATGAGGAAGTCATTGATCCATTTGCGGACATGACAACTGAAGAAAAAGACGCCAAGATTCTTGAAGATACGACAAACGCGTTTGCGCGCCACGTTACAGTGTCCCGTGTCGGCACAACTTATCTGATCAATGCTGAAGTGTTCAGCACCTCTCCGGTTTTGGCCGCAGAGCTTGCCGACGCTGTGGCGGATCAATACCGGGTTGATCAGCTTGAGGCCAAACTTGAGGCGACACAGCGTGCCACAGCATGGCTGCTCGACAGTGTGTCTGACCTGCGTGATGAAGTTGGCGAAAAAGAACGCCTTGTCGCGGAGTATCGCACCGAGAAAGGCCTTATCGCCGCGGTTGGTGCGTCGCTTACAGAGCAAGAGATTGCCTCTCTTTCTGCCCAAAAGATTACCCAAGAAGCAGCGCTTAATCGCGCAAGAGCGCGGTTTGAAAACGTTCGCCGTGCGCAAGCCTCTGGTACAGGCGTCGATTCCATCGCAGAAGTTCTGAACAATCCAGTTGTCTCAGACCTGAAAAGCCAGCGCGCGCTTGTTCTACGCCGTCAGGCCACGCTTCAGAGCACGCTCGGTCCTAGTCACCCCGACATGATTGAGGTTCGCAATGAAGCCTCCGATATTGAGCGCGCGATCAATATCGAAGTTCAGAAGGTTATCACAACGCTTGAGAATGAGGTTCGCTCAGCTCAGGACGAAGTGAACAAGCTTAACGGTTCGATCTCGCGGGCGCGCGGCCAGCTGATTGCGAACAATCGTGACCAGGTTCGCTTGAACGAGCTGGAACGCGACGCTGAAACCAGCCGCGTTCTGTATGAAGGCACGGTCTCTCAGTTCAAAGAGTTCAGCAATAAAGACGATCTTGCCGAAGCCGATGCACGTATTCTTTCAACCGCCTCTGTCCCGCAAAGCCCAAGCTCGCCGCAAACCTTGATCAATCTGATCCTGGGCGCGTTTCTGGGGGGGCTGATCGGCATGGGCCTCGCCATGATTGCCGACATGTTCGATACACAGGTCAGCTCGGCTGAGGATGTTGAGCGTAAGCTGGGCACAAAGTCTATCGGCTCAATTCCGTTCATTCCAAGTCAGGGGCTGCTCGGCCTTGGCACAGCAAGCCCGCCTGACTTTATGACGGACAACCCGCTCTCGGCTTACTCTGAAAGCGTTCGTTATCTGCGCGCAGCCATTGCGTTCTCTGATCTCGATAGCCAAACCAAGACGGTTGCGATTACCTCTTCCCTTCCAAATGAAGGCAAGACCAGCCTGACCCTCAGCCTTGGCCGTATGTCGGCAATGTCCGGTTCGCGTACCCTTGTCATCGATGGCGACTTCCGTCGCCGCGAATTGACGCGGACTGCTGGCCTTTCGCCAGAGATCGGCTTTATCGAGCATTTGTTCGGGGCCGGCAGCCTGAAAGACGCGATCCACCGCGATACAAAAAGCTCACTGGATATCTTGCCGCTTTCAAAAGCAGGCCACACGCCGCATGATGTCTTCGGCACGCGTGCCTTTGATGATCTCCTGGTTGAGTTGCGCAAGCATTATGACCAAATCCTGATTGATACAGGACCATTGCTCCTCATGGCCGAAGCACGAGTCATCGCGGGTAAAGCAGACAAGACAATCCTGATCGTTCGCTGGCGCCATACAAGCCGCACTGCAGCACGTCAGTCTCTTGCGCTCTTGCGCAGCTTCAATGCCAACCTGCTCGGTGTCGCCCTGAACATGGTCAATCTGACCAGCCGTCGTCACCACAAGGACCCAAGCGCAAGTAACAAAGCGTATAGCAAGTATTATACGATGAATACGCGCAGCAAGCTGTTTGGCGGCGGTAAAGGTAAATTGCCTCCGGTCCGGGAAAACCCCATGAACCGACCGGCGACCTTGCCGAAAGCGGCCAATACCAATCCAGCGCCAGGCGCCAAGCCGCAGGAAACAGTTGGCCAAGAGGGGTGGACGGGATCGTCTCAGTCAAAATAGATCTCGCCAATCGATTTGGCCGATCATTTGCATTGTCAGCGTCATAGCGGCCCTTAAGGCCACGCCACCCAAAGGCCTTGAGGTTTCCTGATGCCAGACAAGAAAAAATTCGGGTCCTCTTTCCGGTCTGCCTTAAGCTGGAACATGCTCAATATCGGGGTTGGTCAGGTGATGACGCTGGTCATATTCCTGCTGCTAACGACGCGCCTGTCCCCGACTGTGTTTGGCGTGTTTGCATTGGCCCTCGTTTTTATCGAGTTCTTCAATCTTGAAGGCCGCTTCTCGATCATTGATACGATCGTTCAAAAGCAAAGGTTGGATAAGAAGTCCTTATCCACGGTCTATTGGGCCGCGACCCTGCTTTATGGCGCATTTGCGCTCCTCTTTGTCTTGTTGGCACCGCTTGTTGCGAACGCTTTTGGGAACCCTGAGATCACAGATGTCTTGCGCGCCTTGGCGCTGACTTTGCTGCTACTGCCGCTGACCTTCGGGCCAATTGCGGCGCTCAATGCAGCGCATGACTTTAAGTCGCTGACGATCAGGGCGATCTTTGCCAAATTCGTTGGCGGCATCACAGCCTTGGTCGTGGCGTTCGGGCCGCATCCGGAATGGGCGCTCGTTGCCCAGCGCCTGACAATGACGGTGGCTGAGGCCGGACTTTTGATCCTCCAGACCAAAATCTATCCAAGGCTTCAGTTTGAAGCGGCCTGGGCGAAAGAGTTTGCGAAAGAAGCCAGCCGCATCTTCATGGCGCAAACCTGCGTCAAATCTCTGCTGCGGGTTCTCGATGTGGCGATTGCCGGCTTCTTTGGCGCTGCTGCTGTCGGGCTTTGGCGTATTGCTGAGCGGATCATGCAGGCTGCGTTTGCCGCCTTTGCCAATCCCATTTCAACGCTTTGGGTCATCTTGCTGTCTGCCAAGGATACAGCGCCGGATGACAAAAGGCGTCTATTCCTGAACTTGACTCAGCTTGGTGCAACGATCCTGGTCCCCGTCTTTATTGGGATCGCATTGATCTCTCAGGACTTTATCGATGCCTTTGTGGATACTGAGTTTGCCGCCGTTGGACCGATTCTTGGGCTGCTGGCCTTGTTCAGCTCGCTTGCACCCTTCTATCACTTCCGAAACGCAGCTTTTATTGCTCTGAAACGTACGCGCACCCTGGTTGTCCTGGCTTTATCAGACCTCATCTTGCTCGCTGTTCTGTCGCTGATCTTAAGAGTGTATGGAACAATTGGCATGGTGTGCGGTCTTGGCATTGTCTATCTCGTTTCGACGATCATCTTCCTCCCGATCATTCTTCGCGAGGTTGGCGCAACCATCATGGCGCTCGCAGCTCGCGTCGCTCCGGCCTATCTGGGCGCGGCGGCCATGGCCGGGGCTGTTCTTGCAAGCAATGGTCTCCACCCGGATGCGCCTGCCTTTGCGCAAGTTGGTATTAAGGCTGCCATCGGTGCGATCGCCTATATCGGATATCTGGTCCTAGTCCATCGCCGCTGGCTTCGCCAAACCATTGAGCTTGTGCTCGACCGCGATGCCAAGGTTAAACCCGCATAATCAGTGGCGAGAGACATATGACCCATATTGCATTTTTCGGACATGATGCGGCCGACGCAGCCATCCGCCGCCGCGTTCAAGCCTTTCAGGATGATCACCTGACCGTCACCGGTTATATGATGCATCGCCGCGCACCGGGTGAGCTTGCCTGGGAGAATGTTGATCTCGGCGAGACGCGGGACGGGGCGTTCTTGCAACGTATCAAGTCGATCTTTTCCGGAGCCAGCCTTGCAGCCAAGGATGCAGAACGCCTACGCACAGCCGATCTGATCTATGCGCGCAATCTCGATATGCTCGCACTGGCTTTTCTGACCAAGCGCAAACTCAAATTGAAAACGCCTGTGGTTTATGAAAGCCTGGACGTGCACCGGCATCTCAGCCGCACAGATATGATTGGCGGCTTGCTTCGGCGCCTGGAAAGCGCGCTGCTGAAGCGTACCAAGGGCCTGGTTGTCAGCTCTCCGGGTTTCATCAAGAACCATTTTGAGCGTTACTATTCGGGCCAGTATACCCCGTATCTGGTTGAAAACCGTCTCGCAGCGGGCGCAGATTATGGCCCAAGACCAGCCCTTGGCAGCGCCTCTGACCGCGCGCCGCTTCAGGTCGGCTGGGTTGGGATACTACGATGCCAACGCTCCCTCGATTTGCTCGCAGCCGCTGCGGACACGCTGGGCGATAAGGTGCATATTCACCTGCACGGCATTCCGGCTAGAACCGAGATCAAGACGTTTGAGCCTGTCATCGAAGCGCGCCAGAATATGACCTATCATGGCCGTTATCGCTCACCTGAAGATCTGGCAGGGATTTATAGGACGCTCGATCTTGTTTGGGCCGGGGATTTTATGGAAGCTGGGCACAACTCGGTATGGCTGTTGCCCAACCGTATCTATGAGGGCGGGTATTATGCTGTTCCCTCAGTTGCTCCTGCCGGGACCGAAACTGCAGCCTGGATTGAGGCGCAGAATGTTGGGTTCACCTTGGCCGAGCCTTTAGAAGAGGCCGTTCCAAAATTCCTGTCAGATCTCGGAAAAGACCAGGATCAACTAGAACATTACAAAAAAGAACTGATTTCCAAGGCAGATGAGACATTTGTGCAACCTGCAGGCTTTTTATCGAATATGATCAAGACGATATTGGGTAAATAATTCGCTGTACGCCTCGTACATCACCAGTATTGGGCCCATGAACGCCCTTGGCTAGCCCTGAATTTGACCTAATCTGTTAACACTATCGATACGAGCGAATGTTTCAAAAGAGCTTTTAAAGGGATGTATTAAGCAGAATGTAACTTTGATTATGTTGTCTTGATATATGAACGAATTGGTATCTCCTAAATTTCATACACCGCTTTTACCTGAAAGCCTTGCTGAGCATGATCGGCAAGACGAGTTCGGGTATACTAAGTGGCCAGTCTGGCTTCGTACGGTGATTATCCTTGGCCTCAGCGCGGGTCTTTGGACTCTGATAATCGCTGGTCTGGTTATGCTGCTGGCATAAGCTCTGATGCTATATTCAGGCTGAAGGCTGATTGCGCCTCATCCCACAAAGCTTCTGTTTCGTTCAGAATTCTGGACGCGGTCTCATCATCCAGGCGTTTACGCCACGAGTCTTTCAACTCCGAGCTTTGACGTTTCAGATTGTGCTGCGTGTGTTGCTTTGGATCAACGATGTTCGTCGCGCCCGTGTCATCGACAATTTGGGTCTCAATCTCAGGTGTGAATGGCAGGTCTATGGCTGCGAACATCGCGCGAAACACATCAACAGGATGGTCGCACAATTGATCGTGTAGGCAGAAAAACCAGTCTGCATGCAACTGATGTAAATCAAGCGTGGCTTGCGTGAATAATTTCCATTGCAGAATAACCGCGCCGACCGTGTCTTCAGGCTTGGCCCGCCAGTTTGCAATTTCAGCATCAAACTTGCCTTGGGAAAGTGGCAATGGGTGATCGACGATATATTTGGTTTCAGCTTCCCATCCCAGATTGAGATAAGAAGACACCACCCCGCCCGGATGCCGGCACATCATAATGACGCGCGCATCATAGACATTGGCCAGCCATTCGGCGGAATAGAATGCGATTGGGTCTTTAATGCTGAGCCGCTTGGCGTGCAGGAAGCTGGGTCTGTCCTGAACAAGTTTCTTAAGCGCGAGAGACGCCGCCATATCCTTCTTGCTGCGCAACTGGTCGATGCCGCCTCTTGGCAGAAGTTTGAGACGTTCAGCCCGGCTGGCAAGTCCCATCATACGATCAACTCGGGATTTGTGCCCGGCTTGATTATCAGGCGTTAAGCGAAAGAACTTTTCCGGAAACTCCAGATCATATGTGAAATCATGATTGAACGGCTCATACACTTCGAACACATCTGGTGCACTTGAGATAATATTGCCGCAAAAGGTTGTCCCGGAGCGCGGGCAACCAGAGATCAGGATAGGAGCGTTCGTCATGATGACCCTGTCAGGATTTGTGTCTGTCTGATGAGTGTATAGCAATAATCAGTCCAGTATGAGGGCCTGATATTCTGGACCCTCAATATCTGTCTGTCGATGGAAAACCCAGCGACCAAAACGCGAAATGCCCGGACAGGGGGGACCAGTCCGGGCAAAACAGAAATTTTCAAATGTGTGCTTAAACAGCGCCGCGTGAGGCCAGAACAGCAGGGACTGTTTTCAGGACGATCCAGACATCTTTCCAGAAAGTGCGTGTCTGGACGTAGCGTACATCCATCTCGACACGTTCCTGATAGGTCGTGCCGCTGCGGCCTTCGACCTGCCATAGACCTGTAAGGCCAGGACGGACAGCGGTGTAGAAGTCATAATCGTCGCCATACATCTGAATTTCGTTTTGAACGATTGGGCGTGGGCCCACGATTGACATCTCGCCCTTTAGAACGTTCCAAAGCTGCGGCAGTTCATCAATTGAGGACTTCCGAACAAAATGCCCAAGCGGTGTGATCCGCGGATCATTCTTGAGTTTCTGTGTCGCCTGCCACTCGCGGCGCGCGTCCGGGTCTTCGGCCAAAAGCACTTCAAGGCGCTCGGCAGCATTTTCCGCCATGGAGCGGAGCTTCAGGCATTTAAAGGTTTTGCCATTTAATCCGTACCGGGAATGAGCGAAGAAAGATGTCCCACCATCTTGCATGCGAATCAGAATTGCGAAGACCAGGATGAGCGGCGCGAAGACAACCAAAGCCGTCGCCGCCACCACAATATCAAACAGGCGTTTTAAAACATCGTACTCGGCTGGGCCTGATCCTGACAGCTCATCATGATCAAGGTTTAAACCACCAAGTGGCGTTGGGTCTTCTGACAATCTGACTCGCATTATGCGGCCCCCTAAATACTCTACCGGCAGTTCTGCCGTAATTTACCAAAACACGTCCCACACAGTTCTCGGGTGACACTTATGCGGGACGCGTCACTCCTCCGACCTGTTGCAAATTGCTTACCTAACTATCGCCAAACTTTGACAAACATTTCCAGTGTTTTCCCCCATTAGGGGAATGATTCTTATCGAATTTCTCATTTTTGTCTCAAAAGGAGGCAGGTATGCATCCAGACTATTCGAAATTGATACAGTTAGGGGAAAACACGTTATCAAATTCAACCAGATTCCGAATACGGATTAACCTTTCCGTTTGGCCTTAGCTTAGCGCCGAGGGAAGAAAATGGAATAAAAAAAATCACGTGGAAACATTAACTTTCCACGCGATTCTAAATTTGCTTTGTAAAAAGGGTTTAGAAAACTCTCTCACGAATTCTCAATGTGTCACCAGGTTGGACCTGCGTCGTTGCTGTCAACGCTTCCTCAACTTCGCTGGTGGCATCTGTCGCACGAATGAAAACAATGTTTTTCTTGGCGCGATATGTAAACCCGCCAGCAGAAGCAACGGCTTCCAGTACGGTTAGACCATTCGTGTACGGATATTCGCCAGGTGTGCGCACTTCGCCAAGGATGTAGAAAGGGCGATAATTGGCAACTTCTGCGCTGACGCGTGGGTTGACCAGATAGCCGTTAGAAAGGCTTGCAGTGATGCGTTGCTCAAGCTGGGGTGTTGTCAGCCCTTCGGCTCTGATCTGACCAATCAGCGGCATTGAGAAAGTCCCGGTGCCATCAATATCAAAAGAACCAGACAGATCATCATGGCCAAAGACGGTTACCTTGACCTGGTCACCGCTGGACAATGTATACGCGGCGACGGTCGAGCGTGTGCTTGGGGCAGTGGCGCTTTGATTTGACGGTGCCGGCGCGGGGGCTGATTGACACGCGGACATCGCCAAAGCGGCGACCCCGAACACTGAATAGGCAAGTTGTCGTAAAGTCAGCATTTCAAGAGTACTCCTTTGCTCTTATTTGGCTGATCTTCAGCCCTGATAGTTCATAATGTTCAAGTGAGGGGCTATGTCGAGACATAGTCAATGTTCTCGCCGATGAATCTCGCAGCGGTCAGGACCCCGGTCATGTAAGCGCCAGTATCAAGGCCAATCCGGCGATCATCCCTGTAAACCCCGTCGCTTGGTGTGTGTCCGTGAACAACGAGCTTTTCGAAGCGGGTTTTGTCGCTGAGAAACTCATCGCGGATCCACATCATATCCTGGCTGCTTTGCTCTTCAATTGAGACGCCGGGCTTCAGACCCGCATGGACAAAGACATAGTCGCCAATCGTATGAGCATATTGCAAGGTCTGGTAAAAGTTCAGATGCTCTTTGGGCAAGGTCACCCGAAAGCGGTTCCAAAGCGTAACCCAGGCATCGCGGTGAGCCGCTGCGCCGCCTTGGCCCATGCTGGCACGGGGCGGCGGCGGTTGCAGACCATAAGAAAACAACGTCTCAGCCCCGCCATACATCGCCCATTGTTCCCCAAAGCTTGGGTCTTGCATGAAGTTAAGCAGCGCTTCTTCATGATTGCCCATCAGGAAAACAGTCTCGAAATTCGCGAGCCGATCACTTAGGAACAAGTCAATAATCTGACGAGATTGCAGGCCCCGGTCGATATAATCCCCCAGGAAAACAAGCGTAACCTTCGGCTTGCCCGTCAACTGAGCGACATCGTTCTCAATATTCTCAATCAGCGTTTCGAGCAGGTCAAACCGGCCATGAATATCACCAATTGCGTAAATGCAGCTTCCCTCTGGCGCGCGAGTTACGCGCATAATCGGATTGTGGTTGACGCTGTTTTCATTTGCAGGCTTTAGGCTGCTGGAAACGCCAACCGTCCGGTTGAGCGGCGCGAGGGCGCGTTTTGTATTGCGACCAAGGTTTGAAATCGTCTTTTTGAAGCCGCTATTCGAAACAGCTTTATCACCGCCTGCTTTGAAGCCGTGTTTCATCGTGTGGCGAATACGGTGGTGTATAAAGCCCATGGCCCAGCTCATATGCATTGTGCAAAGCGCCATCCCGGCCAGCAATCCGCAAATCGATTTATGCTTGATCGCAATATGCGCCGAGGCCAGCGCCAGAATTCCAAAATATCCGGCTGGGATCAACAGGGCGGGCCAAAAGACGGGGGCTACCGCCAAGCCAGCGATGTTTGCCAGTAAAACCAGAACCGGCAACAGCTGACGGATCTTTAGCGGCGTGCCATGCTTGGCGGCGTTACGAGAGCGTCCTTTGCCGTAATTGAAATATTGTTTCGACAGCCGATTGACGTCGCCGCGCGGAATATACTGAATGCGAATATCGGCATCGAGGAAAATCCGTCCGCCACTGGCCGCAACACGCGCATCATATTCTGCATCTTCATTATGCGAGAAGGTCTCATCATAGCCGCCCAATGTTCTGAACGTCTCCAGCTTGAAGCCAGCATGATGGCCATGATCGACATAGCCTGAATTCTGGCCGCCGCGATGCGCAGAGCCGCCCGAACCAAGCGGTGTATCAACAATCCAGGCATTCGCCTTTTCAAAACAAGTCGTGCCGACAGCGTCCATCGGGATAACGACAGACTCAGCGCCTGTATTTTGCAACGACTGGGCAACGTCCAGGATAAAGTTGGAGGGGTAAATTGAGTGGGCATCACATCGCACAAGCCATTCTGAGGTCGGCAAAGCGGTTGTATTGGCCGCAAGGTTCAGGGCTGCGGCCTGAAGCTTTTTTTCATTCCCGATAATGCTGAGATTTTCGAATTCCTGCATCAGGTGTCTGACAACCATAACCGTTGCATCTGTGCTGCCGCCATCTACGACAATCAGTGGCACTTTTCTAAGCTCAGGTGAGCCATTCATCAGCGAACGAATACACGCCTCGATATGGCGTTCCTCGTTCAGCGTTGGGATAACCGCTAAGACAGACTCTGGTTGTACATCTATAGTTTCCACGATTATTTCTTCGCCGACATGATTTGCAATCGTAGCCATGCTCGTTTTTCAACCTTCGTCATGAGTAGCTGTCATTTCCCCCATGATGAGCAAGTCTTATACCAGACTTAGGCGAACCCCTTTCAGAAGTCACCCGGCAATAAAGTCCATGCAAGACAATCAGCGTGCTCCGCTCAGAAAAAACTCGGCGCAGCGCTATTTCGAGGCGTCTAACCTTCGAGTTCAGCGATCAGTTAGATTAGCCTGCTGTGCACTGGGGTTTTGTTTCCCATGACGGCACAAGCTTCGCCGACTGACACATTCTCGCGTGAGCTGCAGCAACATCGGCCGCTGACGCCAAAACTGCGGGCAGGAAGTCACCCGTCATCGGGAAAGTTGAACCACTGGTTTCATCAAGGCATGTAAAGCGGCAGCGCGCAAAGACAGGTGCATCGAGAAAGCGCGATGCTGCCACACCGTTTGGATCAAGTGTTGTGAAGATATCAAACGCGGCGTCTTCACTTTCAGTCGCTGAAGTTTCAACGGCGCCTTCGATACTTGAGGCCTCGGTCTCTTCCAAAGAACTATCACGACCCGCTTCGGCGACAATGGCCGTTTCAGAGAGCATTGCTTCTGTTTGTGCGTCCAGCGTTTCCTCCGCCGGCTCAACAAGTGGCTGACTCTCAACCACGGTGTCAGCGATCTGAGTATCAATAGCGTTTTCAGATACGATTTCCGCGCTAACAGGCATCTGCGTGATGGCCAGGGAGGCGATCATAGGTGTGGATTGCGTTTCAGGCACAGATGCCGGGATGCTCTCATCAGAAATCGGTGTCTCAGCGAGCTCGACGCTTTCTATGGCAGCGGCAGGACTTTCAGCAGCTGAAGAAGACGCAAGATCAGCCTGTTGAGGCGTCGGCAGCTCAGCAAGCGCAAGACCAGAGCTCGGCGTGAAACCGACGCGCTGCACGAAAAGGTCGGTGGGCATATAGCGGTTTCGGCGAATGCTGCCGCCGATCAGAAACTCTCCGGCTTTGACTTCAACAATGTCATCAAGTGTTGCCGCAACAGGCAGACTAATGGTGCGTTGCCCCAAGAGCGCGCCGTCTGGATTGCGCCGCTCAAGCGAGAGATCAACCTGATTGCCGATCAGGGAATACGTCGTTGCAACGATCAGGTCGCCGTTTTGCGCTGGTAAGAGGTGCGCATCGTTCAGGAATTGCAAATGCGGCAGACTTGTTGACGCGAGGCGCTGTCCAGAGGCCGTGATATGTTCCAGACGCGGCGCATCACCTGCGATCAAGAACGTCACGCCGCCCGTTTCGCGTGGGACCAGACCTGAAATCGTTTCCTCACCAGCAAGATTTAAGAGAAGCTGACGGACAACACGGCCCTGATCATCAATCAAAACGATGTTCTGGTCACCAGGCTTCTGGGCATCGATATGGTCCCCTAGAACGACAAAGGTGTTCCCAAGCTCATCGGCGCTGACCAAAGAGCTGCGCCATGTCCGGGCCCGGTCAAACAGTTTGTCCCACTGCACGGTTCCATCAGATGTGATTGAAAGCACCCGACTCAGGTTGCGATTGTCTGCTGGTGCGATGACTACAATGCCATCAGCTTTCCGGGCGAGCGAGATTTCAGTGCGGTCAACGGCGCCTGTGTCATAGCTCTTCGACCAGACATTTTTGCCTTTGTCATCAATGCGAGACAGGACAAGTGTCTTGTTTCTTACGACAGCGGATATGAGGGCGTTATCGCCAATCCGAACCATGTCCAGGCCAGTGCCCTTTATCGTCTTGGACTTGGTCAACGCATGCCCTTGCTCGCCTTTTTGTGACGCTGAATATTCCAGGAAACGTGTCTGGATGCTGTTCTGATCTGCGCCCGTGTAGGTCTTGATCAGCATCAAAGCCCTTTCATCATTCAAGATTTCTAGCGAAACCATCTGTTCAGAGGCGACAGATCCAAGGAAGACGACATCCTGATCAACGCTGGCGGAGATGGTATCAACCGCCGGAACGGGTTTTGTCCCTAGAACAGAGATCACCGTTTTAGGCTGGGATGGGCTACTAAAGAACCCGCGGCCGAAATAGCCCGCCATCAAGCCAATCGCGAGCACGCACATGATTAGCGCCAGGCCCGCGAAATAATCCTCAAACCCCGTCGACATATCTTGAGCTTCGACCACAGGGATCGGCTCAACCGTTTTTGCCACTTGCGGTTGGGGTGCATCAGCAACAGTTTTCTCAAACTGCGGACGCTTTGGCGGATAGCCATAGCTCGGCTCGGAATATGTGTCTCTACTAGACATCTGAATACTCTCCTCGCGCACTTCGACTTCTTCGAAAAATCCTCGCGCCAATACTTATTAACTCAGCGTTAAGGTGTTTCATAGGGGACCTGTTTCGAAATGACACGGTTTGTCCCAATGGGGGCATGCAATTTCCGTGCACTGTGGCAATCTCACAACATTTTGGCAGGTGCTGGTATAGGGGTGTCAGGCCAGAAGCGGCTGCACCTGCGCGTCTGTTTCGCATAGACAAGTGTGGGCGGTCATGATCAAAGCGGCATCTAAGAATTTGAACCATTTCCAGTTGGAGATCATCGCATGGCTAAAGGGCTGGTAACACTGTTCGGCGGATCTGGCTTTATTGGCCGATATGCTGCGCGAACCCTTGTCAAAGCAGGATATAGAGTGCGTGTTGCGGTCCGCAGGCCGCATTTGGCCGGTGATGTCCGGCTCGCGGGGGCTCCGGGCTGGGTCGATATCGTCCAAGCCAATATTCGTGACAAAGCCTCTGTGGCTGCCGCGATTGAAGGCGCGGATGCTGTGGTCAACCTGGTCGGCATCCTGTTTGAAAAAGGCCGCCAAAGCTTTGAGGCAGCCCAACGCGACGGCGCGATTAACGTTGCCGAAGTCTGTAAAGATGCGGGCATCGAGCGGTTTGTGCATATGTCTGCCATCGGGGCTGACCCTGAAGCGAATGCTGAATATGCCGAAACCAAAGGCGAAGCAGAGGTCGCAATTCGCAACATCTTGCCGGGTGCGGTTATCTTACGCCCATCAATTGTGTTTGGACCTGAAGATGAATTCTTCAATCGCTTTGCTTCGATGGCCTCGCACCCGATTTCGACCATCGCACCATTCTTGCCAGCGATAGGCGGCGGTAAGACCAAGGTTCAGCCCGTTTATGCCGGTGACGTCGCAGATGCGATTGCTGCGGCGGTTGAGCGTGCGGAAGCTGCAGGTAAGACCTATGAGCTGGGCGGGCCGCAAACCTACACGTTCAAAGAGATTTATGACTTTATTGGCCAGACCATTGATCGCAAACGCTACGCTCTGCCTATGCCCTTCTTCATTGCCAAGCCCATTGGCCTGACCTTTGGCGCAATCTGGCGCTATGTCCCGATTATCTCTTCAGGTATTCTGGGCGGACCGCCAATCACAGGCAATCAGGTGGAGTTGCTGAAAACCGATAATATCGTTGCAGATGAGGCGCTCACCCTCTCAGACCTCGGCATTACCGAGATTGAGAGCATTGAAGCGATTGTGCCTAGCTATCTCTACCGTTTCCGCCCTTACGGCCAGTATCACCAGAAGAGCGAAAACGCTTAAGATCAGGCCTATTTGCGCTCCGGCGGGCGTGAGGGCTCATTTGGATTGCCGTGCTTGTCGGTCATAAGAAATTCGAGCGGGTAGACCACGCCTGTCCTGATTACGGGATTTCCGTCTTTGAGCTTCGGCTCAAATCGCAGGGTTGAGACAGCATTCCTGGTTGCTTGGACGAACCCCGGATGTCCGCATTCTACGTCCAGATTGATCACATACCCTTCAGCCGAGACATCGAAATAGCTGTAGCAAAGGCTGCTAATCCCATCCAACGCCATATCTATCGGATAATCCGGAACGGGCGGTTTGATCGGCTGTGTATCCCGGTCGGCAGAGCTTGGGCCTGCGGTCAGGGCGATCGCCGCGATTGTTGCGGCAATTGCTCCGCCTATTCCGCCAGTGGTTTTGATCGGATTATGAATGAGCGTCATGGAAATATCCTTTGCGATGCGTTTGACTTTCATCCGGCGGGAACGGCGCAAATAGGCATCGACAAAGGTGCGAACGGCGTGACTGACCGTGATCCCTTCTTCCTCACATGCGCGTTTGAAGGCTTCCTTTTTGGAGTGCGGAAGGCGCACTTCAATCATCTCTGTCTTCTTTTCGTGGCGCTTGGTGGGCATGCCTTTCTCCGACGCTGTACCGGAACCTGCATCAGGCTCCATATGTCAGGGCATGAAAACCGAAAGCGCGTTCATACGCCAGCTAAAACGTGTCCGGACGCGCTTTCGGATTGGTTTCTAACTTAAAAAGGCCGATGAACGGATTTAGCTGTCTGTGTCCATCAGATCGCTGACATCTATATCAATGTCGATATCTGTATCCAGGCCAGCCTCAGTCATGGCTTCCTTGATCAGCGCGTCTAGGTCTTCCTGAGACATTTCTTCATCGCCGCTGCGCCTGATTACGACTTTCCTCTCGTCGCTCGTCGTCAGCTTGGCGCTTTCACCTTCTTCCAGCTTCAGAACTTTGACCTTCTTTCGCGTGACGCCGTCCTCGGTTGAGGTTTTACCATTGATCACGATATGCGTTCCGCCAGTCTTCAGTTCTGCTGGGCTGACGCCGCCTGATTTATCGGTGTCTAGCTTCTCGATAATGTCGGCATCATTGCCGGGCAGAATTTCGCCTTCTGTTATGAAGCCGTCGCTATTCTTATCAAGATGAGCGAAGACGCTGTCATCTGCGGCTGATGGCATGGCTGTAAAGGCAAAGACGCCGACAGCGGCGCTGGCAGCCGTGGCGAAGGTTTTGATGCGGTGACGTGCAAGGGTCATGGTAATCTCCTGAACCGGGTTTGGATTTTCGGTCAGTCTTGCCTCTTCAATATAGTCAGCAATGAAACGGCGCAGCGCCTGAGAGGCGGTTTCACCCTGTTTGCGGGTCGCCTCCATAAATTCGCGTTTCTGCTCATAGGGCAGGCGAATATCCAGACTTTCACTCTTTTTCTCGCGTCGTTTCATGTCTCACCTGATCAATTTTGCGCAGGACTAACGCGTCCCAGTCAGCGTGGTTTGAAGTGTCTTATAAAGGGGTGAACATGCCAAGACGCCACCAAAAAAGTGTCAAGACATTCGCTTAGAGCCTAAAACAACCCTAGAATCGGCCCGCAAAGGATAAGGCCCACGCCCAGAATCATGCGGTAAATCACAAAAGGCAGGAAGCTCATACGCTTCAGGATCGCCATCAGGGCGTAGATCGAAATCAGGCCTGAGACGAAGGATAAAGTCGCGACGATCAATCCATCCGTCAGTGTCGCGACGCCCGCAGGCCCGGTCTCGGTGGCCAGCTGCAGGAAGGCATAGCCGCCAACCGCCGCCAGGAGAGGCGCCCCGATCAGCATGGAATAGCGCGCAGCTTCCGTACGCTCAAATCCCAGTGCGCGTGCCATCGTCATCGTAATTCCAGAACGGCTGGTGCCCGGAAAGATGGCCGCGATGGCTTGTGTCGCGCCGATCAGGATGGAGTCTGCCAGGGTCATTTCACGCTCGGTGCGTGAGGTTGCGCCCTTGGTGTCTGCCCACCATAGGGCAAGGCCGAAAAGGATCGTCGTGGCGGCAACCGTCCAAACGCTGCGCAGCGCGCTCTTTACGCTGTCTGGTACAAGCCCCTCATACAGTCCAACCACAACCAGCGCGATGGGTAGAGACGCCAGAATGTGCAGCGCCAGCTTGCCGGAGGGGCTGAGATTGGCATTGCGAAACGGTGACAATATAAGTTCAAATCCGCCGGACACAGCCCGCCCAACATCACGCCAGAAATAGATCAGAACCGCAAACAGCGTTCCAAGGTGGGCCATAGCATTGATCAGTAGCTCATCGCGGCCTTCCAGTGCAAAATACTCCGCGGCCACAAGGACATGGCCGGAGGATGAGATCGGCAACCACTCGGTAATGCCCTGGATCAATGCGATAATCAGAAGTTGCAGGATCGACATATGGCTGACCTATAATGACTGTTAGGGTTGGCACTGACACAGTTTGGCGAACAGGGCACCCAAATTATACATATCATTATGATAGTATATAGGTTTCTTAGAAGGGTGTATTCTGACTTTCTTGCATCTAATAAGATATATAGAAATCATTATGATATTTATAAGTGAGATATGCCCTTGTGCCGACCAAATCGGGCTTTCATAAACAAGGCTCTTTCTTCTGGAGGCTTCTATGGCAGAAAAAATGCTGCAATTCATCAAAGTTGAGCGCTCTATGCCAGACAAGCGGGCTGCGAAAACCCGCACAGATGACTTTGACGAAATTTACGGCGACTATGCCAAGGATGCCGCCGCAGCGCAGGCGTCGCGTTGCTCCCAATGCGGGGTGCCTTTTTGTCAGCAGGGCTGCCCGCTTCAGAACAATATTCCTGACTGGTTGAAGCTTGCTGCTGAGGACCGCCTAGAAGAAGCGTATGCAGTCTCCAGCGCCACGAATAATATGCCCGAGATTTGCGGCCGCATTTGCCCGCAGGATCGCCTGTGCGAGGGTATCTGCACCATTGAGCAGTCTGGGCATGGCACAGTTACGATTGGCTCAATTGAGCGCCATATCACCGATACAGCCTGGGAGCAGGGTTGGATCAAACCGATCAAGCCGCCGCGCGAACGGGCGCAATCTGCTGGTATTATAGGGGCGGGGCCCGGCGGCCTTGCGGCGGCGGAGCAATTGCGCCGCAAAGGCTATCAGGTCACCGTCTATGACCGCTATGATCGCGGCGGCGGACTACTTGTCTATGGCATTCCGGGCTTCAAGCTTGAAAAAGACATCGTTGAGCGCCGGATCAAGCATCTTGAAGACAGTGGCATCGCGTTTCGATTCAATTGCGATGTTGGCAAAACCATTACCTTTACCGAAATTCGCGACACCCATGATACGGTGCTGATCGCAACAGGCGTTTACAAAGCCCGCGATCTGAAGGTTCCGGGGATTGGGGCAGGCGGCGTTTTTCCGGCGCTGGACTTTTTGACCGCATCGAACCGGGTTGGGTTCGGCGATACCGTCGACGCCTATGCAGACGGGACCCTTAACGCTGAAGGCAAGCGCGTTGTCGTGATTGGCGGCGGCGATACGGCCATGGATTGCGTGCGTACGGCCATTCGTCAGGGCGCTAAATCTGTTACCTGCCTTTACCGACGGGATCGCGCCAATATGCCAGGATCGCAGCGTGAGGTCGCAAACGCTGAAGAAGAAGGCGTCGTGTTTGAGTGGCTGTCAGGCCCTGACGCCATTCTCCATACCAAGGCGAACAAAGCCAAGGGTGTAAAAGTGCGCCGTATGAAGCTTGGCGCGCCAGATGCCTCGGGCCGCCAGTCGCCTGAGAAGACAGATGAAACCGTCGATATGAAAGCCGATATGGTGATCAAGGCGCTGGGCTTTGACCCAGAAGACTTGCCGGTCCTGTTTGATGAGTCGGCGCTGCGCGTAAACCGCTGGGGTGCCATCGGGATCGACTTCAAAACCATGGAAACCAGCCTGCCGGGCGTCTATGCGGCGGGCGACATCGTGCGCGGCGCGTCGCTGGTGGTCTGGGCGATTGTTGATGGCCGCGCCGCCGCCGAGCAGATGCATGCAGCAATGAAGGCCTCGGCAAAACAGCAAAAGGTAGCGGCGCAATGAGTGATCCCATCACAGGCAGCTGCCTTTGCGGTGCAATCCAGCTTGAGGGCCATGGCGCGCCGATCATCGATGTTTGTCATTGCGGGCAATGCCGAAAATGGCATGGCGGACCCGCGCTGGGGATTAAGTTTAGCGAGCGCGTGAAAATCGTTTCAGGCGAAGAAAGCCTGAGCTGGTATAGCAGTTCAGATTGGGCCGAGCGCGGGTTTTGCGCCAAGTGTGGCTCAACGCTGTTTTACCGTCTGAAAGATCAACCTGACGACCTCTATGCGCAGGCTGGGTCTTTTGATCTTCCAGACGGGCTGGCCATTCACGAGCATATCTTCGTGGACGAAAAACCAGGCTATTATGCTTTCAAAGGGAATGCGCAGCGCCTGACAGGCGATGAGCTATTGGCGCGCTTTGAGGCGCAGCAGGCAGGACAGAACAATGACTAATTTTACAAAAAACTACCTCTCTAATCGCCAACGCCTGATCGATGCAAACGCCTATAATCCAGAGGATGAGCACAGCGCTTGCGGCGTTGGGCTTGTGGCGGCGCTGGATGGAAAACCGCGCCGGGAAATCGTTGAGATGGGTATCAAGGCGCTCAAAAATGTCTGGCACCGGGGCGCTGTCGACGCGGATGGCAAGACGGGCGACGGCGCGGGCATCCGCCTCGAGGTTCCGCAGGAGTTTTTCCGCGATCAGGTCAGCCGGACCGGACATACGCCAACCGAAGACCCAATCTGCGTTGGCCAGATCTTCCTGCCGCGCACGGATCTCGGCCAGCAAGAGGCGGCGCGCGCGATTGTTGAAACCGAAATTCTGCATTTTGGCTTCTACATCTATGGCTGGCGCCAACCCCCGGTTGATGTCTCGATCATTGGGCAAAAAGCGCAGGATACGCGGCCTGAGATTGAGCAGGTCATGTTCCGCGATGGGCTCGGCCGCGACGGGGAAGAGCTGGAGCGCGCGCTGTATATCTGCCGCCGCCGGATCGAACGAAAAGCCCGTGAAGCGGCAATTCCCGGCTTTTATATCTGCTCACTGAGCCACAAGTCCCTGATCTATAAGGGTATGTTCTTGGCTGAGGACATCGACAATTTCTATCTCGATCTCAAGGATGAGCGCTTCGTCTCAGCCATTGCGATCTATCATCAACGTTATTCCACCAATACGTTCCCGCAATGGGCATTGGCCCAGCCGTTCCGGATGCTGGCGCATAATGGGGAAATCAACACGCTACGCGGCAATCTCAATTGGATGAAAAGCCATGAGATCAAGATGGTCTCTGGTTCGTTTGGCGATCATGTTGAGGATATTAAACCCGTTGCGCCGCAAGGGTCATCGGACTCAGGCGCGCTTGATGCCGTATTTGAAATCCTTTGTAAGGCGGGCCGAACCGCGCCGATGACCAAAGCCCTTCTGATCCCTGAAGCCTGGTCAAAGCGCGCCTCGATTATGCCGGAAAAACACGCCGCGCTTTATGCCTATTGTAACTCTGTGATGGAGCCATGGGACGGTCCGGCGGCGGTTTGCGCTTATGATGGCCGCTGGGCGGTTGCGGGGCTGGACCGCAATGGTCTGCGTCCGCTGCGCTACGCGTTGACCTCCGATAATATCCTCGCGGTTGGCTCCGAAACGGGCATGTGCCCGCTGGCCGGTCATCAGGTTGTGCGGCGCGGCCACGTTCAGGCGGGCGGTATGATTGCCGCCGATCTGGAAACCGGGAAGTTCTATGAGCACGAAGAGATCGTCGATGAACTGGCGGACGAGAACCCATATGAAAAGTGGTTGAAGAATGTCACAGATCTCGATCCAAAAATTGGACCGGGGCCAGAGCCGCGTTTGTATGAATCCGAGGAGTTGATGCGTCGACAGACTGTTTCTGGGTTTACATTGGAGACTCAGGAGCTGATCCTCGCGCCTATGGCGGAGAATGCCAAGGAAGCGATTGGGTCTATGGGCGATGACAGCCCGGTTGCGGTTCTGTCAGAAAACTATCGCCCGCTTAGCCATTTCTTCCGGCAGAATTTCAGTCAGGTCACCAATCCGCCGGTCGATCCTTTGCGCGAAGACCGCGTGATGAGCCTGAAAACGCGGTTTAAGAACCTCGGCAACGTGCTGGCGACAGATAAGACCCAGCAGGATGTGTTCGTGCTCGAAAGCCCGGTCCTTTCAACCGGCATGTATAACCGCCTGACCAAAATGCTCGGCAAAGGCGTGCAGCAAATTGATTGTACGTTTGATCTGGATGACGCCACCGGGAATGGGGATGTCCTAAAGCTCGCTCTGGCACGAATTCGGCAGGAAGCTGAAGATGCGGTTCGCGAAGGCCGCGAGCATATTGTCCTCTCTGATGAGCATCAGGGCGCAGGCCGTGTCGCGATCCCTATGATCTTGGCCACAGGCGCTGTGCATAGCCACTTGGTCGCGCAAGGGCTGCGGACCTTCTGCTCGCTCACTGTTCGCTCTGCCGAGTGCGTGGATACCCACTATTTCGCGGTCCTGATCGGCGTTGGCGCAACTTGCGTGAATGCCTATCTGGCACAGGATGCTATCGCAGATCGTCATGCGCGCGGCTTGCTCGGGGACATCAAGATTGGCCAAGCTGTCCTGAACTATAAGAATGCGATCGAGGCAGGCCTTTTGAAGATTATGTCCAAGATGGGCATTTCGGTCATCTCGTCCTATCGCGGCGGTTATAACTTTGAGGCTTTGGGTCTCTCCCGCGCGCTTGTGGCGGATTATTTCCCGGGTCTGCCCAGCCGGATCTCAGGGCTTGGCCTTGCGGGCCTCGAAGAGAACGCCCTGAAGCGTCACGAACAGGCCTTTGACGAGGATGTTGTCTCGCTGCCTGTTGGTGGTTTCTATCGTCTGCGCGCCCGGTCTGAACCGCATGCGCTGGATGGCAATCTCATCCATATGCTGCAAGCGGCGTGTGATCGCGGCGATTATGAGCTTTATGACAAGTACCAAACGGCTGTGAATGCGCGGACGGGCCCAACTCCGATCCAGCTTCGCGATCTAATGGATTTCAAAGCCGCAGGCCCGGCTGAACCGCTCGACCGGGTGCAATCGGTAAATGAAATTCGCAAACGCTTTGTCACCCCCGGCATGTCACTCGGCGCGCTCAGCCCAGAGGCGCATGGCACGCTGAATGTTGCGATGAACCGCATCGGGGCAAAGTCTGTGTCCGGCGAAGGCGGCGAGGTGCGAGAGCGCTACCGCCCATTACCCAATGGCGACAATATGAACTCGGCTGTCAAACAGGTCGCGTCAGGGCGCTTTGGCGTCACAGCTGAGTATCTTAACCATTGCCGCGAAGTCGAGATTAAGATCGCTCAGGGGGCTAAACCCGGCGAAGGTGGGCAGCTGCCCGGCTTCAAGGTTACTGAGTTTATCGCCAAGAACCGTCATGCGACACCCGGTGTGACGCTTATCAGCCCGCCGCCACATCATGACATCTATTCGATCGAGGATCTGGCGCAGCTCATCTATGACCTGAAACAGATCAATCCCGATTGCCGTGTCTGTGTGAAGCTCGTCGCGCAGTCCGGTGTTGGAACAGTGGCCGCAGGTGTGGCGAAAGCCAAAGCCGATGTCATCCTGCTGGCAGGTGGCGTAGGCGGCACAGGTGCCAGCCCGCAAACCTCCATCAAATATGCAGGTTTGCCTTGGGAAATGGGCCTTGCCGAAGCGCATCAGGTGCTGAGCCTCAACAATCTGCGTGACAAAGTCACTCTCCGTACAGATGGTGGACTAAGGACCGGGCGCGACATCGTCATTGCGGCCATGCTTGGCGCAGAAGAGTATGGCATCGGTACGGCCAGCTTGGTTGCGATGGGGTGTATCATGGTGCGCCAGTGCCATTCCAACACGTGCCCAGTCGGGGTTTGTGTTCAAGACCCAGAGCTGCGCAAAAAGTTCACAGGAACAGCCGATAAAGTCGTCAACCTGATGAGCTTTATCGCTGAAGATGTTCGCCGTATCCTGGCCTCGCTTGGCCTCAACTCGCTGGACGAAGCCATCGGCCGTACAGACTTGCTGGCACAGGTTAGCCGCGGGGCGCCGCATCTGGACGATCTCGATCTCAATCCGCTTCTGGTTCAGGTCGATACGGAAGAGCCTGTGCAATACACGCCAACCCGCCGGGAAGAGGTTCCGGATACGCTGGACGCTCAAATCCTGCGCGACGCTGAGCCATTCTTCGACCGGGGTGAGAAGATGCAACTCACCTATGAGGTCCGCAACGTGCTGCGCTCCATCGGCGCGCGGTCCAGTTCGGCGATTGTCCGCAAGTTTGGTGAGAAAGCCTTGCCCGAAGGCCGCCTACATGTGCGCCTGACAGGCAGTGCGGGCCAGTCGCTGGGCGCGTTCAGCGTTCAGGGTCTGCTGCTCGATGTGGTTGGCGATGCCAATGACTATGTCGGCAAGGGGCTGTCTGGAGCAACGATCCAGCTGCGCCCGCCCTCTGACGCGCCATTCTCTGCCGGGGATAACACGATCATCGGCAATACCTGCCTCTATGGCGCAACTTCCGGCAAGCTCTATGCAGCAGGCCAGGCAGGCGTTCGCTTTGCCGTGCGCAATTCAGGCGCAGAAGCGGTCATCGAAGGCTGCGGCGCGAATGGCTGCGAGTATATGACCGGGGGCCGCATCGCGATCCTTGGGCCGATCGGCGATAATTTCGGCGCAGGCATGACAGGCGGTCTCGCTTTCATCTGGGATCAGGAAAAACGTTTCGAGCAGGTCGCTAACCCGGACGCGATTGACTGGTATCCGCTCGCCGACATGGAAGAAAAGCATATCAACGTCTATCGCATGCTACTGGAGATTCATCAGGAACGAACCGGATCAGTCCGTGCCG